>JAIKWO010000134.1 GCA_024684675.1 Lachnospiraceae bacterium | reverse complement strand
AATGCGGCGCCTGATGGAGGTGTCTCCACGGTAGCCGTTGATCTGTGCCCATCCCGTCAGACCGGGACGAACCTGATGCTTGATCATATAGCGCGGGATCTCTTCCTTGAACTTCTCAACAAAGAGCGGGCGCTCGGGCCTGGGGCCCACCAAAGACATGTCCCCGCGCAGAATGTTGATCAGCTGGGGCATCTCGTCAATACTTGTCCTTCGAAGAAGGCGGCCGATCTTGGTAACACGCGGGTCATCCTTAACCGTCCAGGCTTTCTTCTCATCCGTTTCCTGCTGCACTTCCATGGTACGGAATTTGTACATCTGAAACGTTCTGTTGTGCAGTCCGACACGTTCCTGCTTAAAGATCAGCGGACCGGGGCTGCTCAGTTTGATGCCGACCGCCGCAAAGATCATAAACGGCGAAAAGACGATCAGGCCCAAGAGGGAGCCGACGATATCGACGATCCTCTTGCTGACCCAGTTCAGCGTATTGGTCAGCGGTACATAACGGATATTGATCACAGGAAGTCCCATCAGATCTTCGGTATACGGTCTGCTGGGGATCAGGCTGTTGTAATCCGGGATAAACTTGGTATGAACGCCGGACTTCTCGCATAGATCCACGATCTCTTCCAGTCTGCCGTAGTCCTGCAGAGAAAGGGTGATCGAGATCTCGTCCAGCTTGTTTTCGGGCAGGATGATGTGGAGATTATCGATCTCGCCGAGCACCTTTACGCCCTTATAGGATGTCCCTCGCGGGATACGGTCATCGAGGATGCCCCGTACAACATATCCCCACTGCGGATTCGAGTTGATCCTTGTGATATATTCTTCTGCTGCCCGGGAATAACCCACGAGCAGGATATACTTAACGTTGTAACCGCGCTTTCTGATAAAGTGCAGCATATCCCGCATCAGATGCCTGCTGACAAGGGTCAGGATCACATTGACCGCAAGGAACAGAAAGATCATCGAACGCGAGAAGTTCGGCTGATTGACAACATACAAAGCCGCAATGAACAGAAGCGCGCCGGCGATATTGGCTTTGAAGATGCCATATACCTCGTACTTACGCTGCGTCCCACGCTTCGGTGCATACAGCCCGAACCCATAGTACAGGATCAGATAACCCGGCACAATAAAAATGAGCGCGTAAAAATAGGTTCCCATCTCGAGAACACCTACGCCCATCTTTTTGGATGCGAAAATACTTTCGAACTTCAGGTACCACGCTAACATGTAAGCGCATGCCACGACGAAAGCATCAATCACAATATGTAATCTACTGAAATATTTCTGATTATCTTTGATCATGTCTGGGTACCTGTTTTCCCATATACGTTAATATTTTACATGAACGGGAAAGAAAGTACAACTTATTTCTCATTTACGTCCCATGAAAAGACGTCCCAGATTGGCGATCAAAAGCCCTTCTATCCGCACGTAATGCATGGCATTTTTCGCAGAAAATCGCACCTTATGAGCCCTTCCTTCCTTCGAAAAGCAAAGACGGATTCCCTTGCAAAAACCTTTTGCATAATGCGTTCCCATTCCTTTTAAACCAAAGAACGCAAATTTAACCAAGCACCCCGCCAAAAGAAATGGCAGATTCAAAAGAAGCTGCAGGAAAGGCATATTTTTGTATGCCACATAAACACTGTTCTGCGAAGAAAGCGTAACCTTAAACGGATTATGGCGGGATCCTGAAGACGCGCTTCCCGCATGAAACACAACGGCATCTGCCGCAAACACATTGTGGAAGCCTCTGATCTGTGCACGATAGCCGACATCAAGATCTTCCAGATATGCAAAATGATTCTCATCAAACAGGCCGATCTCTTTCAGCACTTCGGTTCGATAGAGCGCCGCACCTGCGCACGAAGAAAACACGCGGCAGTTCTTTGTATAGGAAGATACCGGTGCATCCTTGCCCCTTGCGTAAGCCCATCCAAGCAGTGTATAACGGTCCCCCGCACCGTCCATGCGATCCGGATGGTACATGGAGATCATTTTCGCGGATGCGGAAAAAACATCGGCATCCTGATCGAGCACCTTTTCCAGTTCCGTGATCGTATCGGGACGGATCGTCGTATCATTATTTAATAGGAATACATACGGCGTCCCCGCCGCCTTAATCCCTGCATTCACCGCCGCAGGAAAGCCTCTGTTCTCAGCAAAACGAAGAAGCGTCACTTCCGGGAACTTCTCCTGCACGATGGCGGCGCTTCCATCCGTCGAGCCGTTGTCTACCACGATCACCGGCACGTCTTCCGGCATTGTGCGAAGGCACCCCTCGATATATTCAATTCCGTTATAGTTCGGTATCACAACGGTTGTTTTGGACATCGTCAGATCCTTTTCGTCATTGCGGGATCCCACAGGAGCAGGAGTCCGCGCTTTTGTACCTCTTTTGCAAAAAGAAGACCCGCTTCCTTTGTATCATCCGTTTTTTCCATGATCGCATGAAAAAAGTCGGCAAGTTCCGGGCGCACGACAAGGCACGCAGCATCGATCGCATATACATCCTGTTTAAGCGACGCGCGGTTCATATAGCCGCTGAATCGAACGGGTAACCCCTGATACAGAACGTTCCCGTTCTCATCGAGTGCACCGCCTGCGATCCGCCCGCCGCGCACAAGTGATCCGCCGTATGCCGCAATGTCTTTTCTGTCGCGGAAAATATTTTCAAACGTCACATCAAAAAATCCAAGGTGCTTGGAATGCTGCACGGTCGCTTTCCATCCCATCTTTCGAATGAGATCACGGACTGCACAAAGTCCTGCCTCATAGGCATATCTCTTGCTTTCCGGATTCTCGGCTGTGGAGGATTCATGGCAGCGCCAGTGATACAGCACTTCCGGCACATGCACGATCGCACCCTTGCTCCGAAACAGCGTTCCCGCCGCCCGCAGGATCAGATCATGGTCCTGTGCGCCGTCATATGCAGCTCGAAAGCCGAGCCTTTTCATGAGCCCCGCCTCCATCATCAGAAAGTGGCAGATATAATTATTGGACAAAATTAAATCCAGATTGAATTTCAGCTTATAGTGTGGCTCATAGAAACGAAGTCCGTCGCCACTCACTTTATCTTCATCCGAATACGCAACCTGCGCTTTCGGATTGGTCTCGAATACCATCAGCATATGATAGAGCGCATCCGGTTCCAAAAAATCATCATGATCCAGAAGCGCAATGTAGCGGCCACTTGCCTGCTCCAGCGCTCGATTGGTATTCTCCGATATTCCCGCATTGTTCTCAAGGTGATAGTAATGGATCCGCTTATCGGCAAAGCCGTAGGCAATCGTCCGAAGCGGTGCTTCGTCCGGGCTTGCGTCCGCAATGATCAGCTCCCAGTTTTCGTAGGTCTGCACCAGAAGAGAACGAATCATTGCATCAAAATAGGAAGGATCCGTACAGTATGCCGGCACAAGAACGGACACGAGCGGCGTTCCCGAAAAAAGCGCCTCTCTCTGTCTTTGCAGTTCTTCTTCCGACACCATGCGCTTTTCATAGGGAAGGGGCTTTACCGTCAACCGCTCCCTGCAGGCATCAAACGCCGCAATGACACCGTTCTTCTTGCAGTACCGATATGCTTTTTTCAGGTTGTGCAGATTGATAGGTGCCATAACCGGAATATTCCTTTTCAAAATAAGCAAAATGCTGTGCCTTGGAGCACAGCAATCTTTGCAATTTATAAAATTCGACCCTAAGCCGCATTCATGATCTTAGAAATGGATCTCACCGTCATGATCAAGCAGGGACACACCTTTGATGCCTTCCATCTGCTGAATCTTCTGCAGCATGGCAGATGCATTTTTTGCTTTGCACTCGATCACGAAATCAACACCGGCGATCGATGCGTTTCTTGACTTCACATATGCATGTCTGCTGTTCTCCTTGACAGCTGCCACGATCGCTGCTTCCTTGTCAAGCGAATCGCAGTTTACGACAAGAAGAGAAGCTGCCGTTCCGTAAGGTGTCAGCTCGAGGGCGAACAGACCGATCGTAACAACAAGGGATGCGATGATCGCGATCTCATAGATGCCTGCGCCGCAAATGATACCGGTCGAGATCGACCAGAACAGGAACACAAGATCCTTGGGATCTTTGATCGCTGTACGGAAACGAACGATGGATAACGCACCAACCATACCTAAGGAGATTGCCAGATTGGACTGCATCGCCAGAATAATGGATGCTGTGATCACCGCGATCGGAACAAGCGAGATGTTGAATGTCTTGTTATAGAATGTCTTCTTGGTTGAAAGAAAATATACCGCGAAAATGTACAGTGCCAGGATTGTCGTGATCGCAAGTGTCACGCAAACGGCCGTTGTTGTGATGTTACTGTTGGTGAAGCTCTCCAGTACGCTCTTCTTGATGATGTCTTTAAAACTCATTGTAATCTTCCTCCTACGCAGGGAATGGTATATTTTCTCCCCAGATAATATTTTGAAAAGCTGATCTGCTGCAATTTACCAGTATCAAGGTTATCCTTGATAAAAGTCGGCAGATATTCATCGTATTTTACTTCCATAAGAAGTTGTCCTTTTCGAAGGACAGGATAACGCATGGCATCCTTTTCGAAGAAATGCTTCACGTCCATGCTTGATGAGATATTCTCATCAAATGTGATCCGGACATTGCCCAGATCATAGATAAAAGGCGTCCGCTCATATTCCACGATTGTCTTGGGCCGAAAGCCCCTGCTCGTAACCAGAATGTTAAACTGCTTCAGAACCGCAGGCGCTTCTTCCCATCTTGATCCGCTCATCGGAAGTGCCTTGCCATCCAAAAAAAGATTACATTCTTCCTTGGTCAGCTTAGCGGCCTCTTTGCAGGTCATGCCATTCTTCTTTCTCTTCCGTTCCAAAGTGATCCGCTCATCCGAAGCATTGTAAATGCGGATGCGGTACTTGGCACGCTCATTGATCCCGTCTTCGTTCTCCAGATAGCAGCTATTCTGGAAATCATCAAAATAGACGCTGCGTATCCAGTATTTGCCGTTCTCTCCGACATTCGAATCGAGTGGGATCAGATTACGAATGCGGTAGAAAAGATCGGCTCTGTCACGTTCATCAATGAGGAACTTGTACTCATGCCGATACGTTCGTTGCTTTTCCATGCTCCTACTCTTTCTTCTCTAAAAATATTTTTCTCGTCACAAAATTATATACCATAACCACCGCGGTCGCAACAAGCTTTCCGAATGTGTAGACCAGACTTTGCGCCGCCTCTTCGGACAATGTCATGCCGACAAGGCCCCAGCCCCATGTAAATGCTGCGGAAAAGAATCCGAAGAGAGGTGCGGTGTGCAGCCAGATCACCAACGAGTTGATCAAAAGGCCGATAGTGGAGAGGGCGATAAAGATCACGAATTCCGCACGGCGATCCATGTCCTCTTTTCGCTCGAAAACGAATTTAAAGCTCAGGATATAATTCACAACAACAGAGATCACAAAACCGAGTGCGGATCCCACTAAGGATCCCGTCTCATATGCTGATGCGCCCCATACCCTGACAACAAACTTCATCGTGGCGAGGCCGATGACATAATCAATGGCAAAACAGATGACACCGACCACGCCGAATTTCATAAACTGCTTGATCAAATTTTTCATGTTAAACGGTAAAACAATGCTCCCTATTCAATGTTGGATTTCACGGCTTCCGTCAGCGCTGCAAGACGCTTGTCGGCATCTGCAAGCCCGGTTCCGCGAATGCCCATGTAGAATTTCAGTTTCGGTTCCGTGCCGGACGGTCTTGCGCAGCACCAGGAATCCCCTTCCAAGTCAAAATAAAGAACATTCGATGAAGGAAGACCTGTCTTTGATTCCTTGCCGGATGCAAGATCTACCAGGCGATCTTCCTTGTAATCGCGGAAATGCGTAACAGCAAGATCACCGAATTTCTTAGGCGGATTCTTACGGATGCTGTCCATGATCGAAGCGATCTTCTCAGCGCCCTCGATGCCTTTTAACGTAATCGTGTACTGGCCTTCTTTATAGTAGCCATACTTCTCGTACAGTTTGATCATCTGATCCCAGAGCGTGATGCCCTGCTTCTTGCACCATGCAGCCGCTTCACAAAGACACATAACAGCCACAACGGCATCCTTGTCTCTTGCGTGCGTGCCGGCAAGGCAGCCGTAGCTCTCCTCAAGACCGAACACATAATGATTGGAGCCGGTCTGCTCAAACAGCTTGATCTGCTCGCCGATATACTTAAATCCTGTTAAAACTTCGATAAATCTCGTCTTGTAATCCTCGGAGATCACACGCGCCATATTCGTTGTTACGATCGTTGTGACAAGCGCGGGAGCCGCAGGCATCTTCTGAAGCGCCGTGCGCTCACGAAGGATGTACTCTGCGATGATCATGCCGGACATATTACCCGTAAACGGCATGTACTCGCCGGTCTTTGTATCCTTTGCGTAGATTCCCAGGCGGTCTGCATCGGGATCTGTTGCAAGAACGATATCCGCATCCACTTTTTTCGCAAGTTCAAGTGCAAGCTTGAATGCCTTGGGATCTTCAGGGTTCGGATATTCCAATGTTGTAAAATCCGGATCCGGAAGTTCCTGTTCGGGTACGACATACACATGTTTAAAGCCAAGTTCTTTAAGGATCCGGCGTACGGGTACGTTGCCCGTGCCATGGAACGGCGTATAGACGATCTTAATCTCGTCCGCCATCTCCTTGATGATCTCGGGATGCAGGATCTGCTTCTTGAGCTCGACCATATACGCATCATCGATCTCGGCACCGATCACGGTATAAAGACCGGCCTTCATCGCCGCATCCTTATCCATTGTCTTTACGGTATGGTAATCGGTGATCGCTTTAACCTCACCGATGATCTCTGTATCCTTGGGCGCCGTGATCTGCGCACCGTCTTCCCAGTATACTTTATAGCCGTTATACTCCGGCGGATTATGACTTGCAGTGATCACAATACCGGAAATGCAGCCCAGTTTTCTCAAAGCAAAGGAGAGTTCCGGTGTCGGGCGAAGTGCATCGAAGACATATGCATGGATCCCGTTTGCCGCCATGCAAAGTGCCGCTTCATCCGCAAATTCAGGTGACATACGACGCGAATCATACGCGATCGCGATGCCTTTTTCCTGACCGCCCTGTTTCAAGATGTAGTTGGCAAGTCCCTGCGTTGCCTTCCGCACGGTGTAAATGTTCATGCGGTTGGTGCCGGCGCCGATCACGCCGCGCAGGCCGCCCGTACCGAATTCCAGCTCTCTGTAAAAACGATCCTCGACTTCCTTCTCGTCATTGCGGATCGCCAGAAGCTCCTGCTTCGTAGCCTCGTCAAAATAAGAATCATTCAGCCAAAAATCAAATTGCTCGCGATAACCCATAAGTGACCTCCCGTTTCATTTGTATTGGTTTGACTATATGTTCAGATTAAGCGAAAAATCGCTCTTGTCCAAGCTGAAGTTGGGATTGTAATACGGATCGCCCTTTGCAAGCACCGCTTCCCATTTCTTGCGAAAACGCGCAGACTCCTCGTTATAGCGCTCCGCCTTCTTGGCATTCTCGATATCGGATCCTCTCGATACGGATTCGTAGTGATAGAGCTCCGCAAACGGTGTAAAGACATTGAGCAGTCCCTTTTCGCGAAGGCGCAGGCAGAAGTCCACGTCATTCAGCGCAACCGCAAAACTTTCGTCAAGACCGCCGAGTTCATCCCAGAACGCCTTTTTCACAAGAAGACAGGCGCCCGTTACGGCCGATACATCCTGCGCATAGCAAAGGCGACCCATATAACCCACGTTCTCATAGTTCACTTTGTAATGTGAATGCCCCGCCGTTCTGTGCGCACCGAGTTTCAGTACAATACCCGCATGCTGGATCGTCTTGTCCGCATAATAAAGCTTTGCGCCGACCGCACCGACGTCCGGGCGCTGACCGTACATCAGCATCTCCTCCATCCAGTCGGGCGTGATGACTTCGGTATCGTTGTTCAGAAGGAGCAGGTATTCGCCTGTTGCGAATCCGGCACCGAAATTGTTGATCTTCGAATAATTAAACTCGCCTTCATATCGAACCACACGGATCTGCGGATGCTTTTCGATCTCTTCGTAGTAATCCGCAATCTCCTCTGTCGTCGAGTTGTTCTCGATCACGATGATCTCAAAATGATCGTATGTCGACTTATCCAGAATCGAACCGATGCACCTGGACAGATCGCTGTAGTGATCCTTGTTAGGGATCAGGATCGAAATCTTCGGATAAGCCGTCAGCTTATAACGGATCCGGAAGATCGTCTCGAATGCACGCGTACTTGTGATCTCAAAATCCGTCATGCCACATCTTGTCAGATGATCCGCGACCGCATTCTTTGCCGCATTGATCGCATAGACCTTGGCCGAGATCCCGCTCGCCACGCTCGCTTTATGCGAACGCCAGTAGTAAAGGAGCTTCGGCACGTGAACGACCTTCTTTGCATTCGTCGTAAGACGTAGGATCATATCGTGATCCTGGCTGCCATCGAACTTCGAACGGAACAGCTCCGTTCCCTCCAGAAGCTCTCTGGAAAAAGCGCTGAAATGGCAGATGTAATTGTTTGCGCGCAGATTGTCGATCGCATAATCCGGCTTAAAATGGAGCGTGATCATGTTCTCGATGCTACCGTTCTTAAAGGTCGCCTCGTCGCAGTAAAGATAATCCGCATCCTGCTCGCAGATCACCTTCATGTATTCAAACAAAACGCTCGGATGCAGGATATCGTCATGGTCAAAAAGAGCGATAAACTGTCCCGTCGCCATCTCATAACACCTGTTGGTATTGCCGGCGATGCCTTCGTTCTTCTCAAGCTTCTTATAAACGATCCGCGGATCCTTCGCAGCGTAAGACTTCGCGATCTCACCGACATACGCATGGTCGGCATCGGATCCGTCCGCCAGACAAAGTTCCCACTTACCGTAAGTCTGCCACAAAACGGAGTCGATCATCTCGGTAAGAAAACGCTTCGGCGTATTGTAAAGCGGCACCAGAATACTGAACGTAATGTCCTTCGGGAACGAAGTATCACGCATCGCCTGCGCTTCTTCCGGTGACGGAAAGCTGGCGCGGCCGTGCTGCTTCATGGCTTTCTTCTCGATCATTTTGTTACGAAGTTTGCGTGCAACACCCTTCGGGTTCCCCAGGCGCACGATCCGATCTTTGGTACGGATGATCACATGGATCGTCCCGCGAAGCGGAAAAGTCATCTTCCAAAGCGGATTGTTCTTGATCCTTTTCAGTTGGAAATCAAGATCCTCACATTTTGCCTCCGCATCGGAGAGCTTGCCCGCAAGGATCGTATTCTTTGCTTTTTCTTTTTCGTAAGCCAGACGGTAATAATTTTCGGAATCCGCCTGCTCTTTCAGTTGTTCCTGCATCTGTTATTCCTTATCGATGTTAGTCGTGCTATACCGTAAATGTCTTCTCCGACATGCGGTACAGCTTCTGCGTCGAGCACATATCCGATGCGACCATCGCAACGCGGTATGTATCCGGCGCAAGATCCTGCTTCGGGATCCTGCAGACAAAGCCGGCAAGTGCGACATTTGTCTCATCAGGCAGAATATCCACTACATCCTTGCGATACCGGGACAGCACAGCAGCTTCATAGATCTGCCCCTTACTTCCCGCAAGCAGAAGCTTCCTCTTATAGCGCGCATTATCCATGCCGAGCACGTAGCTCCAGCCTTCGATCCAGATCGTATCATCCTTCTCATCGAATTCGAGCTTTTTCTCTTCTCGCGCATGCTCGGTATTGACGGTCAGGCACCCGTTCTCCCATTTTTCCGGAAGCGGTCCTTTAAACGCCTTCAGCTTTGTATAGTAATCGCGCTTTTCGTATTCATACATAAATGCCGGCAGATAGAGATTGGAATGCACGGCAAGATTCGGCGAATAGAACGGATCAAAACTCTTCAGGTGCGGATGCTTCTTGTACAGAATGTCCTTCTCTTTTAACAGTCTGATCCACTTTTCGTCCGAAAGGTTGTCATCTCCGCGGCTTAAGGACTCATGATGATAAAGCATTACATCGCCACGGAAGACATTGTAATAGCCAAGGTCATGGAGTGCAAAATTAAGCTCCACATCGTTGTAGGCAACCGCCATCTCCTCGGTCAGCCCACCCGCACGGCGATACTTGTCACGATCAATCAGAAGACACGCCGCCGTCACTCCTATCATATCATATACATGGCGGTTCTGCCCGTGATAGTGTAGCTCGCCGTCATGTTTTTTGAGCAATTTATGCACCGGCCCCACCTTGATATTGGTGATGCCGATATGCTGGATAATATCCGTATCGGGATAGATCAGCTTCGCGCCGACCGCACCGACATGCGGCTCCTTTGCTTTTTCCAAAAGAAGCTGCAGCCAATCCGCCTGCATGATCTCCATATCGTCGTTTAAGAATAGAAGATACGTCCCGGTCGCCTTCGATACGCCGAGGTTACACATTTTGGAAAAATTAAACGGCTGCGCTTCATAGACATATCGAAAGTTAAATGAAGCCGACATTTCTTCGAGTCGTTTGCGATTATCTTCGTTCGAACCGTTGTCAACCACAATGATCTCGAGCGTAATGTTTGAGAGATCCGACCGTTCCAAAAGCGAGGAAATACAGGTCTTCAAGACATCCGGATTATCTTTGGAAGGAATGATCACAGAGATCGTCACGCGATTCCATAAATTAAATCCGCTTTTGCGCGCATCGTCTTCCGTGGAAGGCGGCATATGGATCAGCACCTTCCCGATCGGCGCGATCGGTTTCTTTTCATCGTTGGCCTTGATCCACTTCTGATCCGTAACCTGCTTCGTAATATAAAGAAGCAAATCGTAAAAACTGCCCGTATAGGCATCGGGAAGAAGACTGCTCCTTACCGCGACCGCATGCCCCATGTACTGGAAACTCAATAGCGTATCGGGAGACCACTGCGGTTTAAACCAGGGATCAACGCGGAGTCCTTCTTCGATCACATCTTCATCGGCATAGGCAACAAGCACATGCGGATTCTCGCGAAAGAACGCGCCCACGACTGCTGCCGCTTTCTCTTCCAATATGCCACGCGTATCATAAAAAAGCGTGATACCGGTATGATCCGTAAAGGTCACACCATCCGAAAGCGCATCCATCGCTTGCAGTGTCACCTCCGGTGATGCCGGGTAAGAATGTTTCTTCCAGTCTTCGTGCAGCAGAGCCCATTGCCTGTAGCAGTCCTTCTGGCGCTCCGTTTCCGCCACATACCGGTTATAACACCTGTTATATAATTGTTTTTGAACGTATGCTTTTATCTTGCCAACCATCTGCTTAAAAAGCCCGCTCCCTTTTCTTTTCTGTCATGCGTCATACTCTCCGCCATCTCTTCGGAGATCCTGACGACGCTGAGTGTTGCTTCGATTGTCTGCTTCTTGCCGCCTTCCGCGCCGAGACCCTTTACGTTGATCGTGATGTTTGGATCCTTCGTGTTGAATACGGCTGTATCTTCAGAAATTAAAACGCCATTTAACATAATACGTCCCGAAGGCATGTCGAGCTGCTTCTTTCCGACATGCAGCTCATGGAGCTGCACGATGCATCGATCCAGTGCCGGATCCAGTCGGATCGCCGTCACATCGGGCGCAAATTCCGCCTTCACCGTGAAAGGCTCCTTCTCCGTATAGCCCTTCAGTGCAAAATAGGACTGCTCTTCATTAAAGCCCGCGCCATGATCCTCGTAGATCTGCACGCGGTTACGATGTTCCTCGTGAAGATAACGGTGCATGATATGAAGCCCCGGAACGATCGGATAGCCGATCGCATTGCGAATCTCCGTCATGGAAAGGCCATCTCCTGTGGACATCTTCTGGAATATCGCCTCGCGCTGCATCAGATCACCGATCTGTTCATAGGTAAGCCCGAGGTGCAATTTCATCATATCAAACGCGATGTCCCTGCGCTTCTCACTGCCGAGCGAGTAGCAATAGAGTGCTCTTGACGCCATATTCTTGGCGGAAAGACGCTTGGTGGATGTCCATTCATAATCGATGGCCGTCCACTTTATATCATCCACAATAATATTCGAAAAGATCAGATCGTAATCGAAAACCGTCGGCTTCTTCGGGAAATCGATCAGATTGTAGTATTTTAAGAAAAGCTCCTCAAAGCGTCTGTTATCGCCGCGGTACAGCGCCTCGTCCAAAAGGTCTTCAAGCGTTCTGCCCGTCACATACTCCAGCTCAACAACATTGCCGTTAAGCGTGCAGTGGTTGATCGCCAGTTCGCTCCCGGCATATTCTTGCGCCAGTTTGCCATAGTTTTCGTAGATTCCGCGGATATGTCCGGCGGCCTCTTCCGTCAGCGGGTATTTGCGTACAATGCGCTTTCCGACACAATCCTCGATCTGCGTCCGAACCGCATATTTCGGTGCACGGTCGTTGGAAAACTTCACATAGTCGATCGGAAAATCCTTTCCGATCACAACAAGAAATGAATTGGAGAACTCCGGAAAGAGCCCGTCTGCGATCAGGTTGTCGAAAACGCGCTTTTCATCAAACAAAAGCAATCTGTCCCTGTCAAAATTGCGCATGTTGTTGGTCAGTTCCCCGCGCATGGGAAGACGTCTGTCGGAATAAAGCGTCGTCATGAATTTGTAATCGGGATACGGGTAGTAGAACGAGTACTCCTCTACCCCGCAGTCCTGAAAGATCGAGCAAAGACTGCCCCTTGAAAAAGTTCTGGCAGCACCTCCCGAAGGATATCCCTCAAGTCCCGCAAAATGCTCGCCCACATGGTCTTCGCGACAGCCGGCCCAGTACTTTAAGCCATATTTATTCTCGATTGCCATCACAAGACGGCCGCCCGCTTTCAAGTGGCGCAGTAGGATCTGCAGAAACGTGTGAAAAGGAGCTTCGCCCCCGATATAGCTCTGCGCATATTCAAATACGCCGATCAGATAGATATAGTCGTAGTCCGTATCCAGATGCGGCTCGATATCCTGAAAGTTACCGAGTTTGATCGTCACATTATTACAATCCGGATGACGATATGCATTGATCAGGCTCCGTTTTTTTGATAGATCAATGCATGTCACTTCCTTCGCTCTTGCAGAAAGCGCACCCGTGATCGCGCCGCATCCGCTTCCCACTTCCAGCACTTTCGCATCCTGCTCCATCGGGATCCAGCTGACGATATTCTCGCGCTGCGGCGACAGATGATACAGGATCGGCCAGTTCTTGCGTTCTTCGATAACTCTGCGAAAATCTTTCTTCCGGCTCTGCTTTGCAATATTTAAGATCTCGTTCTCGATCGCGCCGTCGCAGTAAAGATCCTGCCCCGGATAGAACGTCTCGTCTATTGTGATGCTGCCGATTTGTTTTGTCATATTACTCCCCGCTGTCTTCGACCGTAACCGTACTGTTCATATCAAAGTATCCGACCGTGTTCTTGTCGGAGATGACCGTGATATTGGCCACGTCATATAATCTGTGGTACACCTTGAAAGTGTCTCCCTCATATCCCGTCAGACCGAGCGAGATCAGATATTCGCCGCCCTGCAGGTTCATTTGCTGTGTAAAGACCGCCGTCTTTTTTTCGCCCGCATGCACAGGCTCCAAGAAACTCTTCTCGACCATGGAGTTCGTTCCCGTGATCTCCACACCGAGCGGATTTTTGATCGAGCAGGCAAAGATCGGTGCCTGCAGATCCTTGTAGAATTCCGTCGTCATATGGACAGAGAAGCGGCTCCCTTTCAGGATCGCATTGGTGCGCACGCCTTTGTCATCCGTGATATAACACCCGGTGATGCGTGCTTCGCCTGTTCCGTACTCAAGCGTGCCGGCCGCTTTTTCCTTGATCGAATCATCGTGCAGCAGATTCGTGCCGTCATCGGCATCTTCCGGCACCGCATATTGACCGACCAGAAGCTGCTTATAAGCATCGATCATCTTCTTGGGCGTTCCTTCCTGAAGCTTCACGCCTTTGTTCAGAAGGATCACGCGGTCACAATATTTGCTGACGCTGGACAGATCATGACTGACAAAAAGGATGGTCTTGCCCATGCGCTTGAATTCTTCGAATTTGTGATAGCACTTCGCCTGGAAAAAAACATCTCCGACAGAAAGCGCCTCATCGACGATCAGGATCTCCGGATCGATGTTGATGGCAACGGCAAATGCCAGACGTACAAACATACCGCTTGAATAAGTCTTCACGGGCTGATGCACATAGTCGCCGATATCCGCAAAATCCAGAATATCCTGAAGCCTTGCGTCGATCTCCTCTTTGGAAAAGCCGATCATCGTTCCGTTCAGGTAAATATTTTCGATACCGTCGTATTCCATGTTAAAGCCGGCACCAAGCTCCAAAAGAGCGGAAATGCGTCCGTCGACCGTTACATTTCCGGACGAGGGATTCAAAACGCCGGTGATGATCTTTAAGATTGTGGATTTGCCGGAACCGTTGGTACCGATGATCCCGACCGTCTCACCCTTTTTGACCGTCAGGTCGACATCCCGAAGCGCATAGTGCTCCTTGTAGCGCTTCTTACGCGTAAGGCCGAGCGATTCCTTCAGACGGTCGATGGGGCGATCGTATAATTTATAGATTTTATTCACGTGTTCTACACGTATCGCGATATTGTCTTCCATGATCCGTCTCCGTTACAATACGTCCGCAAAGTGGACTTTCAGTCGTTTGAAGAAAAGCGCGCCGACGCCGAAGATGACCGCCGTCACGATCCAAAAATACATTGTAGAGTAAAAATCTTCCCAGAACCACGTTTTCTCAAGGAGCGCGCTCCGATAGCCGTTCACAATATAGAAAACGGGATTCAGTTTGAACAGGATCTGATACTCTTCAGGCAAGATGCTGATCTTCCAAAGGATCGGTGTCGCCCACATGCCGACCTGCAAGATGATGGCAATGATCTGCGTCAGATCGCGGAAAAAGATCACGATCGAGCAGGTTGCATACGACAGACCCAGCACAAAGATAAACAGACACAGACTAAAGTAGAAGATCTGAAGCGTATACAGATCGGGATAAAAGCCGTGGCATGCAAACAGGATCAGCATGAACAGCACAAAAAAGCCATGTATGAACGTGGCTGCAATAATCTTGATGATCGGAATGATCGAGATCTTGAAGACGACTTTCTTGACAAGATAGCTGTATTCCAAAAGCGCGGTCGTTCCGTTACTCAGAGCCTCGGCAAAGTAAAACCACGGCACAATTCCGGCCGTCAGCCAGAGAACGTAAGGTGCATCGCCGCCTCCCGCGAGTCGTTCTGCCTTGGCATTAAAGCCTTTTTCAAAAACAAACCAGTACACCAGAATGGTTACAACCGGCTGGACAAACGCCCACACCATGCCAAGATACGAACCCGCATAGCGCGTCTTAAAATCATTGATCGAAAGCTTGCGGATCAGCTTGCGGTTCTGCCACAGCTCCACCGGCAGGATCGCGAGCTTATCGTACAGCACATAAAACAGTACGAGGCTGACAAGCACGATCACTGTCGCGATCGATTTCTTCACAAGCTCTTCATGCGGATTGGCAAACTGGTTCTCGTGCAGGATCAGGATCGCCAGAAAGACGATCGCAATGACTGTCACCAGTCCTTCTATGATTCTTTTTCGATTACGGTCAGTAAACATACCGGTTATTTTTCCTTCTTGTACTCTTTAATGCCTGGCCACTTTTTGTCCTTCTCGGACTGGATCAGCTCCATGCCTTCTTCGATCGGCCATTCCACGCCGATATCGGGATCGTTCCAGAGAAGACCGCCTTCATCGTTCGGATGATAAAAATCCGTGCATTTGTAAACAAACTCCGCATAATCAGACAGCACAAGAAAACCGTGTGCAAAGTTCTTCGGAATGAAGAACTGCTTCTTGTTCTCCGCGGAAAGCTTAACGCCGAACCACTTCCCGTATGTCTTCGAACCTTCGCGAAGATCGACAGCCACATCGAAAACTTCTCCGTTTACGACACGAACCAGCTTATCCTGCGGATAATTGATCTGGAAATGAAGCCCGCGCAGCACGCCTTTCTTGGATGCGGACTGATTGTCCTGCACAAATACCTGATCGATACCGATCTCCTTGAAGTCATTATACTGGTAGGTCTCCATGAAATAGCCACGCTCATCGCCGTGTACAGTCGGTGTGATCACCTTCAGTCCTTCGATCTCACACGTCTCTACGTTTAACTTTCCCATTGTTAAATCTCCTTTTAATTAGTCCTTTGTGTAGCTGATATCAAAATCGACACGTCCGTCGATACCTTCGATCGAACCGTTGGACGTATATTGCCACATCTCATATTTGCCCTCGTATTTGGGGCTCTCTCTGTATTCGGCAAGCCAGATCACATAATCATCCAGCTGCTTTACATCAAGATTGTTGTTATACCAGTTGCGCGACGCATAGACACCGGCTTTGTATCCGGCACTTTCGATCGTCTCGCAGAATGCCTTGCACACTTGCGTGCGGACTGCCGGATTCATTACATCGGCACGCCCTTTGCCGCCGGCGCCTTCCGTATCAATGAAGATCGGATACTCCAAAAACGACGAATCTACAAGTGCAAGTGCCATGCTGGCCTCTTCAACCGCTTCCACCGGATCAGTCGCCTGCGTGAAAAAGTACAGGCCGACTTTGATGCCCGCCGCCTTGGCGCCTTCGAGATTCTTTCTGAAATACGGATCCTCAACAAGTGCGCCCGTCACACTGCCGCGGTAACCGCAGCGAATGATTGCAAACTCGACGCCGCTCGCCGCAACCTGATCCCAATTGATCTCCTTGTTCCACTTGGAAACATCGATACCGAAATGCGTATTGCCTTCGCCCAGACGCTTGTCCGTCAGCTCCGTCTTGTCACGGTCTTCTTCCGCACCGTTCTTCGCGCTGTCCTCGGCTGCGGCATCGATCTCATCCTCTGTCTTGATGAGCAGCGAGATGTCTTCGATCTTGGTGTATTCGACGTTATCCTTTACATGAACACGAACCGCATTCTGCGGCACCTTGTAGCCCTCGACCTCCTCAAGCTTGACCTCATAGTCGCCGGCTTTTAAATCGCCCACATAAATGATCCCGTCCGCATCGAGATCCTTGTACTCCTGATCATCGATCTTTACGAAGAGGGAATGTCCCTTCAAAAGCTCCCCTTCGTCGTTGAGCACATGGATCCGGATATCACGCTGTACGCTTGTTGCAAACAGCGACAGTTTCTTTCCGATGCGCAGCTGCATTTTTTCAAACCGCGTCGGATCCTGATCAAAAAAGGTCAGATCCTCTCGATACGCATAGAGGGACGGATCGGTCAGGTCAGTCTGATCGACCTTGGCATCTGCGCTCGCAGCGGGAGCAGTCTTTTCAACCTGTTCCTGCGCCCCCTGCGCATTCGCCGCTTCTGCCTCGGCGCGTCTCTCCTGCGCCTCAGTGATACGGCTTTGCTTCACAATATTCAATGCAAACACGGTACCCATGATCAGAAAGATGCACAGAACCGCGGAAACGATGGTGATTCGTTTCAGTTTAGAGTCCATTTGCAACCTCTACCAGATATTTGCCGTAATTCGTCTTCAGAAGGGGCTCCGCAAGCAGCAGAAGCTGTTCTTTTGTGATAAAGCCCTTCTTGAACGCAATCTCTTCGATACAGGAAATGTAAAGCCCCTGGCGCTTCTGCACTGCCGCCACGTAATCGGCCGCATCAAGAAGCGCATCATGGTTGCCTGTATCAAGCCATGCAAAGCCACGGCCAAGCGTCTCAACCTGCAGCGTGCCGCGTCTTAAATACTCGTTGTTGATGCTCGTGATCTCAATCTCGCCGCGCGCGGAAGGCTTTACGTTCTTTGCGATCTCAACAACATCGTTGTCGTAAAAATAGAGCCCCGGAACCGCATAGTTGCTCTTGGGGTGCTCCGGCTTTTCTTCAATGGAGATCGCTTTACCGGTCTCGTCAAACTCAACAACACCGTATTCTCTGGGATCACGGACATAGTAACCGAAAATGGTTGCACCTTTTTCTCTTGCAGCCGCTCTGGCCAGAATTCTCGTGAAGCTCTGACCGTAGAAAATATTGTCGCCAAGCACAAGCGCAGCGCCGTCGTTGCCGATAAAGTCAGCACCGATGATAAAAGCATCCGCAAGTCCGCGGGGATACTCCTGCACCGCATATTCGATATGCAGTCCGAGCTGCTCGCCGCTGCCGAACAATTCTTCAAACACCTTAATGTCACGGGGTGTGGAAATGATCAGAATGTCGCGAATTCCCGCCAGCATCAGCGTAGACAGCGGATAATAGATCATGGGCTTATCGTAAACCGGCATGATCTGTTTGGATATTGCTTTCGTAAGAGGATATAAACGGGTACCGGAGCCTCCGGCAAGAATAATTCCTTTCATTTTGCCTCCTTTTTAAAACGCACGAAAGAGTTTGCGGCCTGCGCAAACTCTTTGGGAATGTTATCGATTTGTATACATATCGGTGTAGTACTTCTGATAGTCACCGCTTGTAACATGTTCCATCCAGTCCTCGTGTTCGAAGAACCACTTGATGGTCAGCTTAATGCCTTCCTTAAACATGGTCTCCGGTTCCCAGCCGATCTCGGCTTTGATCTTATCCGGGGCGATCGCATATCTTCTGTCGTGCCCCTTTCTGTCGGTTACATAGGTGATCAGGTCTTTGGAGACAAGTTTCTTCCTCGGATCGGAATCCGGAAGCATCTCCTGCAGCGTCTCGAGGATGATATTGACAATCTCGATATTCTGCTTTTCGTTGTGACCCCCAACGTTGTATGTCTCAAAAAGTCTGCCCTTTTCCTGAACCATGTCGATCGCTTTCGCATGGTCTTCAACATAGAGCCAGTCACGCACATTCTTGCCATCTCCGTATACCGGAAGCTTCTTGCCGTGCAGCGCGTTGTTAATGATCAGTGGGATCAGCTTCTCAGGAAACTGGTACGGTCCATAGTTGTTGGAGCAGTTCGTGATATTCGCCGGAAACTTGTAGGTATCCATATATGCCTTTACAAGCATATCGGAAGAAGCCTTGCTCGCCGAGTACGGACTGTGCGGCGCATAGGGCGTTGTCTCATAGAAATACTCGCCCTCATTCTCGAGGGAACCGTACACCTCATCGGTCGATACGTGAAGGAATTTCTTGCCTTCCTTAAACGTGCCGTCCGGATTCTCCCAGGCCGCTTTTGCCGCGTTCAGCATAACCGCTGTGCCGAGCACGTTCGTTTGAACGAATACCTCCGGCGTCTTGATACTTCTGTCTACGTGGCTTTCTGCCGCGAAGTGTACAACGCGGTCGATATCGTTCTCGGCAAAGATCTTTGTGATCGCTTCCTTGTCACAGATATCTGCTTTGACAAATGTATAATTTGATCTGTTCTCCACGTCTTTTAGGTTTTCAAGGTTACCTGCGTATGTCAGCGCATCCACGTTGATGATACGAATCTCATTGTCATATTTTTTAAACATGTAATGAATGTAATTGGAGCCGATAAAGCCGGCACCGCCTGTTACCAGATAAGTTCTCATGCTTGAAGTGTCCTCTCTTTATTAATATCCCAGATACGAAATGTTCATGTCCACGTTGCCGCTGATGCCGCTTACTTTTCCTTTGGAAGTGTACTGCCACAGATCGTGCCTTGTCGCCGTATAAGTAGGCGCCGCCGCATACTGTGCCAGCCAGATCTTGTAACCGGACAAGCTCGGCGCATTCATCTTGCTCGTGAACCATGTCTTATTCGCATAGACGCCGGCCTTGTAACCGCCGCTCTGGATCGTCTTACAGAACGCATTTACCGCGCCCGTTCTCTCCGCGGAACTGATGCCGTCCCCTCTGCCGCCGCTGGACTCCACATCCGCGAAGACAGGATATGATATATTATACCCCTTTATGAGGTCTAATACCATAGAAGCTTCCTCGACGGCCTCCACCTCATTGACCGCCTGCGTGAAGAAGTAAATGCCTACTTTGATGCCCGCTGCCTGCGCACCCTTGATGTTCGCTTTGAACTTCGGATCCTGGATCAGCGCGCCGGTCGAAGAACCGCGGTAACCACAGCGGATGATCGCATAGTTTACGCCGGAATTCTTGACTTGAGACCAATCAATTGTACCATTCCACTTGGATACGTCAATGCCCATGAGGCCGCTCGTTGCGTTGACCTGTAATACGCCCTTGGAATCGAACGTGTACTTTGCACCCTGAATGATCTGCTCGCCCGTCACAGGCTTTCCGTCTTTTGTAAAAAAGTACGTCTTGTTGTCGATCGTCTGCCAGCCCGTGTACTTGTATTCCACGTTCTTGACCATGATGTAGAACTTTTTATATTTGTAGTAGTCTGCAAAGGTTGCCTTTACATACTTATCCTTGTCATTGATGATGTAAACCTGATTGCCGTCTTTGTCTTTCAGGAGCGAGGTATCATCATCAAGCGGATTCAGCTTAACAGTCACCTTGCAGGATGCACTCGCGCTGCCCTTATCGTCCTTTGCAGTCACGCTCACCGTTGTCTCGCCGGCTTTCACGCCCTTTAACGTTGCTTTCTTTCCGTCAGCGGAAACCGTCACGATGTTCTTATCCGCAGTCTCAAATGTATAGGAAACGCTTCCGGACTCCTTGGATACCGTTGCGACCAGCTCTTTCGTTTCATTCGTCAGAACGGTCAACTTCTCGGCATCAAGTGTTACCGTCAACTCGCCTTCCTTTTCGGAAACCGTGATCTTGCAGGTTGCCGTAACGGATGAGTCTTCCTTTGCCTTCACGGTAACGGTCGTCTCGCCTTTTGCTTTGGCTGTTACTTTGCCGTCTTCCACCGTTGCGATCGACTTATCGCCTACAGACCACTCTACAGAGCCGCGTGATACACTTGCTTTGATCGAAGCGCTCTCGCCGACCTTCAGAGACAGGCTCGTTGCATCAAGCGACAACGATACGCCGCTCTTTATCTCCACGGTACAGGAATCCTTTACGGAAGAATCGGACGAGGATGTCGCCGTTACCTTCACGCTGCCCGTTTTCTTGGCTGTCAACTTTCCTGAAGAATCAATGGTTGCAACGGAAGTATCATCTACAGACCATTTCACTTCTTCGTCACCATCCAGGTTCTTGCCGCTCACTTTTGCTTTTAACGTAACAGAGCCGCCGACTTCCAGAGAACTCGGCGCAGAGGAGATCGATACACCGGTGATCTCTTTCTTCGCCTTTTCCTTTTCTTTCTCCTGTTCTTTTTCTTTCTCCTGTTCTTTTTCTTTCTCCTGCTCTTTCTCTTTTTCTTTCTCTTTTTCTTTTTCCTTTTCCGATTCCTTGGATTCGCTCTCCTTGGATTCGCTTTCTTTTGACTCGGATTCCTTGGACTCGGATTCTTTAGACTCGGATTCCTTAGACTCACTTTCCTTGGATTCCGACTCGCTGCTTTCCGATTCTTCCTTCTCAAGTGCACGGAATCTTGCGATACTCATCGCTTTTTGCGTGGGATCCGGGATATCGTCCTTATCGATCTTCTTATACTCACCCGAATCATCGGAATCGTCAGAGCCGATCGCCTTCTTGGTCGATTCGACCCATTCCACCGTATCTTTCAGCGCAGGAGCCGTCTCTGCCTCCTGGATCGCCGTATCCTCTTTTGCGACGTTGACCTCAGATTCGGTCTTGATCTCATCCTTGACATCAATCTTCTTATACTCGATCTTGTCTTTTACTTTGACGGAAACCGACGCCGTCGAATACTTATAGTCGGAAAGATCGCTCGATTCTACGATCGCAACCTCGTACGTACCCGCCTTTAATTCTTTCTTATAGATGATGCCGTCCTTATCATCATCCTTATATGTCGCCACCTTACCGTCCGGATCCTTTACGGAAGCTTCAAAAGAAATACCGGATATCAGTTTGCCGCCGCGCTTATTGATAAACTTGATCTTCAAATCACGCTCAACACTGGTAAGATTGAGGACGATCTCATTGGGTGCGGAGTTATCGATCTCCTGCTCCTCATCTTCGTCTTCCTCTTCTTCCGTCTCAAAAACCGCATTCATGGCGGCCACACGCGCATCTGTCACGGCGATCAAGCCGCTCTCCCCGTTCTGGCTGAGTGCGGTAAGCTCTCCTCCGAGCTCTTTAAACGAGCCGATCTCCTGCTCCATCACGCGGGTACCCATGTACACACTGCCGGTGATTATCGCAAGACCGAGAACAAGGATACCGGTCGATACGACGATATGATCGCCGGCACTCATATGAAGGAGACCTGACAGAATGCCGCAGTGGCGTTTCCTCTTTGCGCGTCTGTCTGCGGAAGCACGGATCTTCTCCTGCTTTCTGACTGCGCGCGCCTCTTTCCGGTCGGCGCGCTTTTGCTCTCTTGTCACCCTTTCCGGCTTCTTGATCGCATGCTTGGCAACCTCATCCCGCAGGTTCTTTTTGGGTGTATGGTGCGCATTCTCTGTGCGAACCTTCGGCTCTTCAGGGCGCGGTCTTCTTTGCGTAAGCCTCGGCTCTTCAGGGCGTGGCTTTCTTACCGGCTCTTCCGGCGCATCCGTATGCACCTTCCGATTCAGGCGCTCCGCACCGGCGAAGTGCACATCGCGCGCAGGGCGCACGGGCGCCTTGGATGCAGACGGCTTTTTCAGCGACCGCTCTGCCGGTTTTTTATGTGTAGAGCCGGATCGTTCAGCCGGTCTTTTATGTTTTTTCTTACCTTCCAACTCATCAAGGAAGTCAAAATCATCATATCTACTCATAGGATCCAATCCTTGTGAATGTATTATGTCAACCAACCTGGTCTGTCACAATTGTCGCAATATTATAGCATTTTTACAGGTAGAAGACAACCATACCAACCAAAACGCACAGGGTTCCGACTATCTTCCGACGTGTCAACTTCTCTCCGAAGAAGATACGGGACAGGAAGAGTACCAGGATAAAACCAAGTGACTCGATCAAAGGTCCGTTCTTATATTCCATGCTTCGAAGCGCGTAAATCGCCAGGAGTACCGCGCCGAAAAACATGCCGTAGGCGATGATTACGTAGGGATTTACATATTCGCGCACAAGCGAATCATGCTTTTTGAGCGCACTTTTTTTCAAAAGGATCTGGGACAGGGAAGAGATCGCCACAGAAGAAGCGTACAATACATAAGGGTTCATTGCGCATCCTCCGTTTCCGAATTGATCAGTACGGTTCCGATGATCACCAGGATGATCCCGATCAGATTATTGATGTTCACCTGATCCCGAAAGATCGCAAGTGCCCAGATCACCGACCATACCAGCGCCATCGCTCGGTTTGCGTATGCGACCGACAGTTCCGTACGCTTGATCACCTGCTGCCATAAAACGGCATAGACACCCAGGATCACAATCTCCAATGCATAGAACAGAATAAACCGCAGCGAGAGAAACGCCTCTCCCGAAGCGAACTTGGCCGTCACACCGGAAAGGCTGTAAATCATGACAACACCCTGCAGGATCAGGATATCCCGCAGGGTTATCTTTTTTTTCATCTTCGTCTGATCACTCATGGGAACAGTATACCACATCGGAGCACCCATTTGCGAACGGAATGCGTTTGTACTATAATGAACACCATAATCGGTTTTGTACAAAGGAGATACCCATGACTTCCATAAAAGGTCCTGCCGAGCTGGCGGGAAGCTTATTTCGGAAAATCACAAAGCAACAGCGGTTTGCATTCTGCTGTGCCTTTATCGCAGGGCTTTTGTGCCACCTGTTCATCATCACCAACTCCATGTACAATAACGATGACATCCGTTATTTATATGTAACATTCGACAAGCCGGAGCTCGGCAGATGGCTGCAGACATACTTTGCGGGCATTTCCTCATACTTCAGCCTGCCCGTTGTTAACTGTGTGCTCGGTCTTTTCTACATCGGCCTTACCGCCATGACCGTGACAGCGCTTTTTGACTTAAAGCAAGGGCTTCACATTCTGCTCGTTTCTTCCATGATCGCAGTCTTCCCGGCGGTTGCCTGCATCTATTCCTATACATTTGCGGCAGATCCGTTCATGCTGAGCCTGTTCTTCTCCTGCCTGGCGGCATATTTTATCACGCGGACAGATGGCAGGCGGTTTGCATGGCTGTGGGGTTCATTCTTCCTGATGCTCAGCGTTGCGATCTATCAGGCATACCTGCCGTTCACGCTCCTTTTGATGCTCCTTTGGTACATCACGGCGATCCTTTCGCCCGAGCGCTTTGACGACAGATCCCTGATCCGCATCGGCATCCGTTATGTTCTGATGCTTATGATCGGCATGGGCGCTTATGCGATCGGCATGGAAGTTACGCTTCGCTGCAAAGACATCTCGCTTCGCGATTACCAGGGCATCGCGGAAAGTTCGCTTCCCGGCCCTACGATGCTCATTGCGCGCATGAGGCTCGCTCTCGAAGACTTTATCGAGTTTTTAAAGCCGTCACAGGTTTTGACATATAACCGCTTCATGCAGGCCGGTTTTGCATTAACGGTCCTGACGATCCTGGCTCTTTTCGTATATCGTTTTTGCAAAAAGAAAACCTACGCAAGCGTTCTCCGCATTGTGTTGCTCCTCTTTTGCGCCGCTTGCATACCGCTCTCCGTGAATGTGATCTATCTCATCTCCGAGACGGTTCAGTATCATATGCTGATGCGCCACGCATGGTGCATTCTGTTTATCGCACCGGTCATCCTTCTGGAAACCTTCCGGGGCGAGCCGAATGAAAAGAAAACCTTTTTCGCTCTTACGGAGTGGTGCGTGATCATCGCACTCACCGTGGCGACATGGAACTATATCCTTCTCGACAACATTGCGTATTTCAACATGAATTTCCGCTACGAGAAGACCTATGCGCACTGCCTGGAGCTGCGTGACCGCATCAAAGCGGCGGATGATTACGACAAGCATTTACCGCTATGCTTTGTAGGTCGCTACAGCAAGACATTTAAGACAGAGGGAACGGATACGCTTTTGGATTGCATGACCGGCATGAAAGGTGCTCGGATCGGATCCGGCACGCGCATTTATATTCCATTCTTCCAAAACTGTCTCGGTGAAGATGTGGAGGGTGTAACCCCCGAAGACGAGGCAGCAATGAAAACGAATCCGCTCTTTACAGAGATGCCTGTCTATCCGCGTGAAGGCAGTATACGCCGCATTGACGACGTGATGGTTGTAAAGTTAAATGAAGATTAAATTATGAAAGGAACAGCATGACAAACCCGAACGATCTTCCTCAAAAGAAAAAACGCAAGAAGCGCAAGAAAACAAAGAAGCAGAATTTCCTGCACTTCCTTCCGCATATTCTGTTTTTTGCCGCAGTAATCATTATCGTTACCATCGGCATCATCAAGTTGAGTGCATGGAATAAAGGTATCAAGTCCGACTATGACCCGAATGCCACCAATACCGGCTTCGACTCGGAGACAATGGATTATTACAGCGCACTCTCACCCGATCAGGAAGCCAAGCAAAAAGACGACGGTGTCAACTCCATCCTCGTGATGGGCAACAACGTACTTGCCAAGTGGCGCGGGGAGAGCGATGGGATCACGGCTCTTATAGAAAAGTATTCCGGCGGAAAAGTATATGATCTCTCCGTAGACCGCTCCTATATCAGCGTGAAAAATTTCCCGTTTGAAGAGGATCATCCCGCGGATGTCTTCAGCTTCTACTGGATGGCCAACTGCCTCGCGAACAATGATCTGACGCTCCTTCGTGACTATTCCAAGGTTTTCGGAGGCGATGACCACATTGGGGATGTCATTGCCACCGCAGAAAGCATCGACATGAGCGCCATTGATACGCTCGTTGTCTTCTATGACCATCACGACTATGAAGACAAGCGCCTGTTGCAGCGTATCCATGTGAACGACAACGAGCGTCTGACCGACTCCTGCGTCGAATGCTTACGGCAGGGTATTCAGCTGATCCAGACGAACTATCCGCAGATCCGGATCATCGTTGTATCACCGTATTACAATTTTATTGAAGTAGACGGCAAGCTTGTTCCCTCAGGCGAGACAGAACTTGTTGAAAGCACCGAACTTGCACAATACGGCACTTTATCCGATTATCTGGTCGCATATATGAATACCGTTGCAGAGCTTGGCTGCTCGTTTGTTGATAACTATATCGGAACCATCAACGCCGACAACTACAAAGAATATCTCGATGATGAATTGAAATATCCGAACGCGGAAGGACGAGACCTTATCGCAAGGCGTATCGCCAAGTTCATCAATCCCGAAGCAGAATAGCAAAAAGCCCGTTACCGCAGATTGCGGCAACGGGCTTTTATATCATTCTAATCTTCGTCATCAGTCAGCGCTTCTTCTCTGTATTCACGATAGTCCTCGTAATCTTCATGCCAGGATGCAAATGCCTCTTCGTTTCTGTGATCCGGCAGATCATAATGCGCTTTCATATATTCTCCCAGCACCTCTGTAACCTTTTCAGCGCCGAACAGGTTCACGTGATTGATATCCTTAAAATCCGTGGTCGTGTCAAAAAGCTCCATTCGATCGAAGAAATTGATGTACGGAACATCTAATTCAGCCGCGAGCTTATGAATGCCGGCTGTCAGAACCATTTCTTCCTCATTTGCCTCATACGGTACCGTCACAAGGAGGACGTCCATGCCCCTCTCGCGACAAAGCGAGACGATCGTTTTGATGGACTCAATCCCGTATGCGCCATCCATAAGGGTTCCGTTCTCCGGCGAAACGGGGGCGGCAGGATTGATCTCTTCACGCTCCAGCGTCAGTTCAAATCCTTTAAAGAGCCTCGATTGATTACGTTTCCGGAAATCATTTGTGCCAAGCTCTTTCCATCTGTCATGATAGATATAAAGCGGCAGAAGAAGCTGTGCACGCGACTCATTGTCCGGATAGAGTTCGAAAACGGTACGGATCTTCGTCTCGGAGAGCGGGAAAGCGTCCACGAATTCATGATAGCCGACCAGCGTATTCTCCGGTTCACTCTTGCCCCAATAGTTGTCGACATTCAAAACAACCAGTCTGGGCTTGCAATAGTCGAGTGCCATCCGAAGCATCATCGGCTCCCGATCCATATCGTTATACTCCGCACAAAGAATATAGGATGAGATCCCATGCGCATTCCATAATTCGGCCGGGATCACGCCATCCATGATCGTGCTGTTGCCGACAAACAGAACATCTTCATTCGTGCCGTTATGAAGAAAGTTCTCCATTCTGCTGTAAGACGCCTTTCGAAGAAGCGTAAAATGGATCGTGTACGCGATCCATATGCCAAGCACGATCGCGATGAGCGCCGTAATCGTCTTAATGATTATCTTCTTTTTGTTTCTGATCATATTCCAACTTTCTGACATGGTATTGCACATCTTCCAAAATCTTCCGATTCGCCGCTACCGTATCGGCAAGAAGACCGATCACGAACGTAATAAACCCGAGGATAATGAGCGTGCAGGCAAGAATCAGCGACTGCACGTGTCCGGACCCGCCATCTGAAAAAAGGAATACCAGATATCGGATACCGATTCCGAGTCCGATCAGAAATGGGATCGCGCCGACCACCGTAAAGCAGATCAGCGGACGATACATCATAAATGCGCGCAGGATCGTCAGCATGGAACGCTTCACATAGGCCGCCATGCTCTTAAAGAGTCTCGAAGGACGGAGCTCTGCGTTGGTTCTGATCGGAACAGATGTGATCCCCATGCGGTTACGCCCCGCCTGTACGATCGTCTCAAGCGTATAGGTATATTCATTGATTACGTTCATATGAAGCGCCGCTTCGCGACTCATTGCACGGAATCCGCTCGGTGCATCCGGAATATCGGTTTTGGATGCCTTCCGAACAACAAAACTGCCGAAATGCTGCAATTTTTTCTTAAGCGGACTGAAATGCGCCGTCTCGTCAATCGGACGGGCACCGATCACAAACTCCGCCAGCCCGTCAAGAATCGGGCGGATCAGCTTCTCAATATCATCGGCGCAGTATTGGTTATCGGCATCGGTATTGACAATGATATCGGCTCCAAGACGCAAACATGCATCGAGACCTGCCATAAAACCGCGCGCCAACCCCTTGTTGCAAGGAAAGCTTACAATATGATGCACGCCCCAGTTACGCGCAACTTCAACCGTGTTGTCACGGCTGCCGTCATTGATGATCAGATACTCGATCGTATCAATACCCGGAATTGACTTAGGAAGCGCATTCAGCGCAATCTCCAACGTTCCGGCCTCATTATAACAGGGAATCTGAATGATCAGTTTCATATTGTCCTCCGTTCTTATTGCCCTGCGATCAGGATACGCCCATCCTGATCGTTTGTATAGGATGCCACCAAATACAGCGGCTCATCATTCAGCGGTTTTGTCCAGTCGTACGGTTTAAGCGTATAGCCGTTTAACCATTCTTTAAAAGTATAGCCTTCCATCCGAGGCTCCGGTGGCTCCTGCAGCGGCTCGCCGATCAGATTTTCCACATAGGAGACATACTGGTCGGCATCTCCGCCGTCCAGGTATACACGCTTACTCTCTCTTCCGTCAAGCCAGAACCCCGTCAGATACGCCTCTCTCTTTTGGAGAAAATCCTGCAAAATCTCCACTTCATCGGCAAGAACCGCTTCGCGCTCCTCATCCGTCTCACCTTTGTTACGTCCCCAACGGACGCCGTCCATGATCGTCGCATCGTGCAACTTCTTCGCTTCTTTCGGTAAGCTGCCTGCAAGTTCCTGCAAATACGGAAGAAAGTCCGTACGGTACAGTTCTTTTACACGCGCTTCAAAATCCGGCTTCTCATAAAGATGTGACCAAAGCGAAAAATCATCCATGGGAAGCGCTGCAAACAGACCCGTCGGCGATACGCTACTGATATAGTTCAGGTTCGTAAGGGGCGACATGATCGGATTGCCGAGACTCATATCATAGTCCCACGCCGGTCCCGCATGCAGCAGGTCATCCCCTTGCTCTTTATAAAAATACTGGCTCGTGGAAGATGCGTCATAGTTGCGCGTGATCTCCTCCACCAGATATTTACGCACATAGCTGTCAAGATCGATGTAGTCGGTATAGGCTTTTCCGGTTCCGGGATTCTTTCCGTCTTCCGCAAAGAGCGCATCTTCAAATGTCTGCCATACACCGGCGATATACCGCACCTCATTGATGTCAGCGATCTGTGGGCTCTTAACCGTAACCGGCTGTCCGTTTCTGGTGACAAAATAGCTCATGCTGTCGGCGATTCTCGAAGGTCGCTCGATCTCCAGCAGATACCCACCTGAAAGATCGGCTGTCCCGAGCTGCGTTTCGTATCCCATAAGCCGCATGCCATTCTCCGTGACAGCCCCATCAGCGCTTACACGAACTGCCTTGTTCTTCTTTTCCAGAAGGCTGCGGTCCGGAATCGTATAAGCTTCCAGATCCGTAATGTCCACACGGTCTTTGCCGATCTCAACTTTCTCGCAAAGCTGGTAGCATCCCATATATTCCCCATTCAGGTACAGATCCGTAAAACACGCATCCGGTGTAAAAGGAAGACCGCCCGCTTTCGCCATGCCAAGCGCAACCTGATTACGAAGAAGCGTCTTATCCGACCAATTGCTTAAAAGGTTCCAGCGAATGCCGTCGCCAAGTCCGCACAAATCTCTGCTTTGCGCCAGTGTGATCTGAAACGGCTTCTTGGCCCAGTCCGCAGATGTGTTCCCGCGAACGCGCATGGATGCGACGCCGCTTTCATCAATCAAGTCGCCGGCTGCATCATAGATCGTCAGATAAGCGCCCTCTTCAGGCAGATAGGGTGATTCCAGCATAGAAGCTTTCTGTTCATTCTGCATAGAGATATACATCGTACGAATATCGGACGAGTACATCACTTCCAGATCATACTGCTTAGAACTGTGGGATCCGTCACTGCCGGATAGTGTCAGCGCGTGCAGTCCTTCTTGCAGGTTCGATACCTTACCGTCCGGCAGCGTAGCGCCATCCAGCACAAACAGATCACCGGCGGCATCATAAAATGTGATACTCTCCTCCCTCGCCATAGCGGGAAGAAACAACATATAGCGCGCCATACGGTCATCATAACGAAGCGTGATACGCTCTTTTTTCAGGAATGATACCGGCACACGAACGTAAAGCTCCGTCTCCTCTTCGGTCCATCTGGCGGAATACTGCATATTCCGATCGGCAAAAATGCGGGTTCCAAACCATGCAAGGAAGAACCCCAGCCCCAAAACGGAAACAAAGATCAGAAGAATGCCGCACGCTTTTTTATACTTGGTAGTATTCTTTAAACCATTGAACAAATCTAGTCAACCCTTCTTCGATCGATGTGTCGGGTTTAAACGAAAAATCGCGTATCAGGTCGGTCACATCGGCATAGGTTTGATACACATCACCCGGCTGCATCGGATAATACTCCTTGACCGCCTCTTTGCCCAGACACTTCTCCAGTGTCGTGATAAAATCCATCAGTTTAACGGGACTGTTGTTCCCGATGTTGTAGATCTTATAAGCAACGCCCTTTGCATTTTTTGCGGGCGGATTGCACAGAATATTGCAGATCCCCGTCACAATATCATCAACGTAGGTAAAGTCACGAAGCATATCGCCGTTGTTGTAGATCTGGATCGGCTCACCATCCACGATCTTCCTGGCAAATTTGAAATACGCCATGTCCGGACGTCCGAACGGTCCGTACACAGTAAAGAAACGAAGCCCCGTCGACGGAATGTTATAAAGCTTGCTGTAGCAGTGTGCCATCAGCTCATTTGACTTTTTGGTCGCCGCATAGAGACTCACGGGCTCATCCACCTGATCGGAAGTGGAGAAAGGAACTTTGTCGTTTCCGCCGTACACAGAGCTTGAAGATGCAAACACAAGGTGCTTCACCGGATGATTGCGACACGCTTCCAGAATGTTGAAAAAGCCGACCAGATTCGATTCAATGTACTCGTCCGGATGATCAATGCTGTAGCGTACACCCGCCTGCGCGCCAAGATTGACAACGACGTCCGGATGGCATGCCTCAAAAACCTGTTCCACGTCAGCCCGGTCGGCGAGATCTCCTTTTTGGAATGCATAGTTCGGATCCTCTTTCAGAATGGCAAGACGATCCTCTTTGAGCTTCACATCATAGTAAGCATTCATATTATCAAAGCCGACCACCTTCGCGCCGCGTGAAAGCAGCTCCCTTGAAAGGTGAAAGCCGATAAAACCGGCTCCACCGGTGATCAGGTATGTATAATCTGTATTTAACTTTTCCACTTTCCGTATCCTCCTTGCCTTACATCATGCAAAGCATCAATCTCTGTAGGTATAGTTGCCGTAAACGTCTTCGTCAAAAGTCGCACGGTATTCCTGCTTCTTTTCCTCAAAAAACGGCGCATCCTCGAAAATATAAATATCGTAATTGTACGCACTTGTCAGAAATGAAAAACGATATTTATTGATCGGCTTCGTTCCGACAAGCGGCGTACCGGATCGAAGAACAATATATTCCACGCCCTGCTGCATCGCATAGTCCGTGATCAGAAACGTCCGGACCGGATTCGATTCCATCGCATCATAAAACGGATTACTGCGCCACCCTTCGATCAGCTCTTCACGCCCGTACGCAAGCTTGATGGAAGCATCATACTGACGGATAAACTGCAGCATCTCTGACGGAACGACCGCCTTCACGTCCCGCCCGTCCACATGCATCACATCCGCCACGGCGATATCTTCCGGCGGCAGATGATACAGATTCTTCGTAACGGTAACGGCATCGTTTGCATAGATCAGATTCCCGCTTCCCAGAAGGAACAGTCCCAGGAGCGTCCCCACCATGATCCGCTTCTTGCGGACATTTAAACGGCTGATCACCTTAACGATCCCGTAGCAGGCAAGCAGCCCCATCGGAATAAGCCAGAGCAGGCGATAATACACCTGATCATCCAAAAAGTACCGCATCGATATGTACGAAAACAGCGGGAAAAAGAAAAGCACAATGATCCCAAACGGTACATATACGAGTATGGTCCTGATCTCTTTTTTCTCTTCAAACATCCACAGATATACGACTGCGATACTTACCAGGAACAGCAAACATCCCGTTCCCTCATAATTGCGGTAGATATCCAGTGTTGTCCGGATCGCTTCACCCATACGGTTCCCTCGTCTATTTCAAGAACAGATACAGCATGCCGTAGAATACCGCCGGCACCAGGCACGCCAGGATCTGAAAGATCAAAAGATATCGTTTCTGTCTGATCGCAATAATGCCGGTTGCGAGCACCATCAGGATCGGAACGGTAAAAATGCCTGTGCTGGTCGTCAGTGTCGCACTCATCACGATCAGAAACAGCATCGCCCATTCTCCGACATCCATCTCCGTTTTTGCGATCAGCATGATCCACAAAAACAACGCCGGCACAATGAGATTGGCAAACATCGCTTTGCCCTGCCAGGTTCTTGTAAATGCAAAACTCTCGGCATTGTAGATGGAAATATTGCCGAACAGATACCACAAGTTCATAAAGAAAACAAACAGCCATTTGTTGCGCTTCTGAAGCGGAAACAGGCGATCCGCCGCCTGCACGTACAGGCAGTACATGAGCCCCAAAAAGATCATGCTGATAAAGCTGTGGCAAAGGATCGTCACATGCATCCCCGTAACTTCCGAAAGCCATGCCAGAAAGATCGGAACCGGCGATAATGCATGGCGGATATCCAATACACCGTTCGCGCCGTAATACGGCGTGAAGATATACATCGTATCCGTATGCTGCGTTGTCAGCGATGTCCCGATAAAAAACGCGTCGTCACCGTCCAGGTACTGCATGAAAAACGCGCCGATGATCTGAGCGATGATCATGGCAAATGCCGCAATCATAATGATGCGGGCACTTTTTTCCATAGCGGACTGCTTCATGCGGTCAATGCAGGCAACGACCACATCATGTGCGATCACCACCGACAGTGCGGCAAGAATACAGATCACAATGGTGTACGTTTTTACAAGGAGCATAAAAGACGCCTTCTCCACGATGAACGGCACGGCCAAAAGCTGGAAAAGCCCCAGCATCTCAAACCAGCCGCACACCCACAGCATGCCGACCGTCTTATTCTCTTCTTTCATAAAGCGTACCGGCAGCATTCCAAGGCAGATCGGAAGGATCAGCGCGCATACTGCCAATATCAATATCTGTAATATCATTTTTGTCCTCTAGGTTGTTCTATGGAAAACAGCACGCCTTCGTCACCCTTTCGGAACCCCGCAAAGGAAACGGGTAAGCCGAAACCGTCCGGCTATGTATATGGAAACAAGAAGCACAATGCAAACATCGGGAATGAAATTCCCTAAAATGATCGCAAACGGGTTCGTAATACCAATGTAAGAGACCAGAATCGTTCTGGTCGCCACTACGGCGTATGCATCAAACAGATACATCTGAAGCGACCACTTGCCGCACATTGCCAGAAACGACTGCAGGGCGGCGAAAATGCGTTTTGATAAGCCGTAGAATACCGGGAATGAGCAAAGCACGCAAAGAAGCTCTGCCAGCCGATTCTCGGTCACAAGATAGAGCGCAAAGAAACCGCCCACGCCGGCTGCACATGCAAGCAGCATCAAAAGACCGATCGTCAGGTCACGAATGCGATCACCCGCCAGGCGGAATGCCCAGCCTATTGCAAAAAACAACATATAATTGGCCGTCATGTCGATCAAAAAAAGTCCCGGCAAAGCCGTCTTGACTGCCCAAAGCAGCGCGCAGACAGGCAAAATAATGCGAATGTCCCGCCCAAGGAGCTTTGCAAGAAGCGGAAAGACGATCACGATCATAAACAGGACACGTAAAAACCAGTCGCTCCCGCCGTAGTACACGAAATCGCTCAGCACATCGCCGATCGGTTTTTGCTCATGTACATACGGATTCCTGATCACGCGCGGCAGGATCTCGATCGCCGAAAACACAAGGTGCGGCACGAGAATCCGTTTGCATTTTTTGAGAAAATATGCACCATACGACTCTCCCTTTTCAAAATAGGAAAAGCAGTATCCGGACACCAAAAAAAACAGTGGCATCTGCAACACCCATAAAAAAGTGTGCAAGTCAAGACACCACCGTATCTCGTGAAGATTGACCGGAAAAACGATCACCGAATGATACAGCATGACCATCAGGATCGCTGTCCCGCGCATACAGTCGATTTCTTTCGATCTGGACTTTGCCGCCATGACAGATCCCTTCAATCAGGAAATTTTCCAATCGTTATTTTATCATACGCACAAATAAAAAGGAAGCACCGCAAAGTGCCGGTGCTTCCGTATTCTGCTCTATTCATGTTCGCTGACGGCCAGGATGAACTGATTGCCCGCTCCGTTGAGCTCAAACCAGTCATAATGCGCGGTAAAGGATCTGCCGTTAACGCATAGCTTGAGTTCAACCGAATAGCGGCTGCTGCCACGGAGGCGACGCCTCACGGTCTCCGGCTCCATCAGTCGAAGGAACCTGCGCTTTTCAGCCTCGCACTCCTCCGCCATGATCTCTTCCAGCCCGTCCAGGAATTTCTCATAATCCCCGCCGCCGACATATTCATAGAACCAGCGCGGGATCTCCTGCGTAGACTTCAGTAGCTGCATATGATTGTCCGCAACCAGCATCACAAATTCGTAGACACTTGGCAGCATCGTGTGAAAACTGAAATTACCGTAGACCTCTTCCGATCGGTCAAGCTCCGTAAAGAAGCCGATCACCTCGTCCGAAAACGGATCGACGGTAAGCGTCACAACGCCTCTCTCGAAGAGAAAGGAACCGTCCTCAAGCCTGCTGACGTAGTCAAGCGACTCTTCCGTCATACCTTCCGCTGCATTGCGAAGAAGCGTCTTGCGATCAAATGCCTTAATAAAGCGGTTCCGATCCGCAGGTACGACATACTTGGAAAATGCCTTTACCACCTCTTCGTAGTCTGCAATCCCATGATCGACCTTGGATTTCTCACCATAGGATTCCAGCACCTTGTTCTGCGTCAGGTTTACGCGCGATACAGCGCGGTATTGATTGGATATCTGGCTGAAGCTGTAGAGCGCATTCCGGCAGTCTTCCGAAAGACGCCGCTCATTCTCTTTCAGCTCCGTGATATCCGTACACCTGATATAGGTGTAGCGTCCGGAATCCATCTCATACGGCGATGAAACAGCATCCAGCCAGATCGATCTTCCGGCCATATCCAGAATACGGAAGACAGCATGCTCGCTCCGCCCCGTCCACTTCAAAAAAACTGCCATGCACGCGACATCTTCCGGATGGATCGGATTATAGAACTCGTTCTGCATGAGTTTCTGAAACGTGTCCAAAGTAACGCCTATTAGACCGCACAGATCGTCCGAGAACCAGATCGCCTCCATCATACCGTCCTCGCCCTCTTTACCGATCAGCCCGGGTCCCTTCAGCTGCATAAGCATATTCAGGATGTTGTTTTTCTCAAGCTTCTTCTTGGTCATGGTAAAAAAATTATAACATATTTTTACGAGAAATCCATCATTTTGTAAAACTTTGAGAAAAATCAGCCCATTTGTCAGACAAGTTTTTATGCACGATTTTTGCTGCACGAAATGTACAGAATCTGATAGTCATTCGCGATCTCATCCAGGAATTTTGCAGCGCCGCGAATCTTTTCGTCATCCAGATTGACAAACGGATCATCAAAGATCAAAAACGGCTTTTCCTGCCCGTACATCGCCTCGACCATCGCCATGCGCCTGCACAGACCCACCAGATCTTTTGCGCCTTCACTAAGGTAACCGATCTCTCTGAGTTCTCCCTGTTCAAGCACCTTGAGACCCAGTGCCGCATCCAGCTCATAGCGTCTGTCGTCACCTGCGATCAGCCCGTAGTAGCGGTCAAATGACTGTTTGATCGGATCCATGTAGCGAGCCGTAAAGTTCGTGCGCGCTGCCTCCAGAAAGACCATCGTCTTCGTCAGCACATCATATCGATGCGACAGTTCGCGATATTCCTCTTCGCGCTGTTCCAGTTCCTCTTCCCGCTCTTCGAGCTCGTCCTGCTCGGAAAGATACTGTTCAAGCTGTAAAGAAAGCCCGCGCTGCGTTTCCTTCTCCTGATCGATCCGGTCTTTTAATTCTGCGAAGCGGCTGTTTAGATCCTCCATGGAATCTTCATGTTCACCGGCTTCCCGTACAATGCGATATCTGCCGACATCGTGCGTTTTTTCAAATGCCATCACGGCTTCCATGCGATCCTCCGCTTCCTTGCCGCGAAGCGCGATCTGCGAAGCCTGTTCACGGATGGAAGAAAGCTGCGCTTTGTGATCATCCATGACTTCCAACTGCAGGCCACGGATAAATCGTCTGACCGACTCTTCCTTTATATCTGCCGACTCAGCGGCTTTCTTCGCACGCTTCTTCTGCTGCTTTAAGCGCGTGTACTTCTCAGCATCATGGCCGGTCTTTTCCGCCTCGCGCAGCTCATTGATCAAAGCAGCCGTCTTCTTCAGTTCCTTCTCCCTCTTTGCGCTTTGCAGGATCAGCAAAATGCCCGTAACAAGAAGCAACGCCCCGATCCCCGTAAACAACAGGATCTGCACCGGTCCGCTCTCGCGAATCGAAGGCAGTGCAAATGCCAGAACTGCCGATATGGCACCCGCAGCAGCAAGCAAGCCGCCAACGATCGGCGATGCGACAAATGCCGATCCCTGTTTCTTCTCTTGCAACGCCGTAAGCTCGCACAGCCGCTCATTGATATCGGCATAGTAGGATTCGTCCGGCACTTCGCCCGCAAATCGATCCGTCAATCGTCGCAGGACTCTTTGCTCCTCTTCGCTGAGTGCAAAATTCTCCGCCGACTGTCTGTCAGCGCGTGCCCGTTCAAGCGACTGCTCCGCTTCTGCGATCGCTTCCATGGTCGGTACTTCACCCGGGAAAAAAGCGCGCGCTTCTTTTGCTGCCTCTGACGCCTTCTTAGCGTCATCCTGCAGCATCTCATACTGCTTTGCCTCTGCCAAAAGCTCCTTTGCGGTGCTAAGCGAAGTCAGGCGTTCCTGCACCGTTTTAAGTGCATCTTCATCGGAGTGAACCGATTCCTTGCGCGTCGCAATATCCGCACGAAGCTTTTCGATCGCCGACATAACCGCATCTTTGTTCCGTACGGTATTCTTCAGAAGTTCGATCGAACTCCGTAGTTTCTTGAGCTGACCTGTCGCGCGATGCGGCGTAAGCTGATCCGTCATTCTCTTAAGACGCCCGTACGCATCATCGTACCGTCCCATATCAGCCGTCTCATCCGACACATTGCCGATCTTGGCATTGATATCCGGTGTCGTATCCGTCTCCACGGCCTGTTGACCGATAAAAACCGTTCGCTCAAAAGAATCCGCATCGATCCCGAAAAGTTCCGGGCCGACAGCAGACGAAAAGGCATTCGACTCCAGATTCGTTGCATCGTCATAAAGTGCGAAGTGATCACCTGCCGCCTTTTTTTCATCAAAGGTGCGCATGATCCGGTAGCGCTTCCCGTCCGCTTCAAAAACAAGCGTTCCGCCGTATGTGCCACGCTGCCATGGTGCATAACGCTTACGCTCATTCTCGAGTTTGCTTTGCTTTCCGTCACGGTCGAAGCCGAAGAGCATCACACGGATAAAAGCGGCCAGCGTGCTCTTGCCCCAACCGTTATCTGCACAGATCACATTCTTTCCGTCATGGAATTGATAGTCAAAATTCTGTAGTTTACCAAAGTTTTCAATATGGCAAGAAATCAGTTTCATAGCGCGATCTCCTCACCGCCGAGTGCTCTGATCCCGCACCGGATGATCTCGGCCTTTTCCTCATCGGAAAGCGTCTCGTCCGCTTTGACAGCGCGAACGAATTCGCCCTTAAGCGATGCATCGAGCGCATAGTCTTCGTAATTGACATGCGTCTGCGTCCTGTCATAAATCTTGAGAAAATAGTGCTCGTCCCGAAGCTGTGATGCCACAAATTCAGGGCTTTTCTCACAATCAATATCAACCGCACCGTCCCATACGAGCTTTAAAAGGTCACGTTCGGTCGCACCGGATTTAAGGATCGCATCGCGGCAACGCTCCAGAATCTCCGGAGATGTCTTTGTCCCCGCACAGTCAACATGGATCTCATAAAGCGTCCTATATGCGGCCGGAATAAACTCATCCGTAATGGTAGAGTTATTGGTGTCAATATCAAGAAGCCAGAATCCGTGTGTCCCGCACTCATCAAAACCTCGTCCCTCCAGACATCCGGGATAGCGCATCTTTCCACGGGGCGGAAGCGGCTGCTCCTGTATCTCATGGACATGACCAAGCGCCAGATAATCGATATTGCGGTTACGAAGAGCGGACAGATCGATCGACTCGGCCGTATTCTTCGAGCGGTATTCACCCGCCTGCCCGTGCAGCATCACAATGTTGACCGGCTCGGGTGCCGGAAGAAGTGTTGTGAATGCCGATCCCGCATTCTCTTTTGTAAGCTCAATACCATAGATCACAATCCTGCCGTCTTCCAGTTCATACTGTGTCCATGTATCCGAGAAGAGTTTCAGATTCTCCGGAATCGACTCAAATGTCTCCGTAAAGCTGTCGTTCGCGTCATGATTGCCCTTCAGATAGAAGAACAGAATATCGGGGTTGGCTTCAATTCTGTCCTTTACATAGTTGCGCGCCCGCGCCGAGATCGCATTCGTATCGAACAGATCGCCGGCGATCAGGATCGCCCGCACATCATGCTCCGCCGCATAGGAAACCATCCTTCCGAAGGTATTCAGAAGTTCGATCTTTCGTTCTTTCGCCCGATCGGGATCTAGATTTGTCGTCATGCGGGAATCCAGATGCAGATCAGCGCAATGGATGATCTTCATGAGTTCTCTCCTTATCATCAATAAATTGTGAAAAAGCGGTCCGGAGTCTCCGGGCCGCCTTTAAAAGTCAAAATCAGCGCACGTCCTGCTCGATCCGCTCGGGCGGCACAAGAAGCGCACGCGGCGAATGGAACGGTTTCTTGAATTCACGGAGGAACGATGCGAAGTAAATGCCATCCGCAATACGCTCGTCCAATGAGAATTTGTAATCAATATACTGATTGGACTCCACTTCCCCCTTGGCATTCATCTCGCAGATCCTGCGCTTCACGCCAAACGATACAAAAGCCGGCAGCGTTCCGAAATTGTAAAGGTGATGGAACACCGGCGAGATCCCCAGGGAGCCTAGGTTCGTGATCATCAACGACGCATGAAACGGACTTGCCTTCAAGACGGAACGCGGGATCAGATCAAAATAATCCGCCAGTTTTAAAAGCGTGATCGCAAACTGCAGAACAAGGCGAGGCAAGCTGCAGAAGAATGCTGTCAGAAGCTCTGCACCGTTGCTTTCTTTATTCGTCTTGATGTTGCTGATCTCAGCATCCATCTTTCGATAGACATCGAGCAGTGTATCGGTCGGTTCAAACTCTACCTTAATGGCAGTCTCGTCACCTTGGAGCGACATCTCACGCTTGACCATCATGGCCACTTCGATCTTATGTCTCGCGAAAATACGGCGGCCTGCGATATAGCGATTCAATCCGGGAAGCTTTGCAAGTGCACGCACATACGATGCGATCGTAAAATGCATCAGACCGATCCCTTTGTACCCTTCCAGTCGAAGCTCGTGAAGCAGCGCGTCGACTTCATCGATCTTGAAGCTCTCCTCGTAATAGTTCGTTGACTCATTACGGAACTTCATGATGTACGGAATAAACTGATTTAAAGGTGCGATGGATCTGATCCGGCGCCCATCCTTCCGGTCACCTATTCTATGAAAATGAAAAGCCATTTGTTCTCTCTCTTAACTCTCACATTGTTTTGCCGCATCGGTCAGAATCCGTGTGGCAACATCATTATTCTATAACCAATGGAGCAATAACGCAAATCTAGCTGTGGAGAACAAAAAACTCCCTTATCTTCTCAAGCAATTCTTCCCGCTGTATCGTTTTTAAAAAGTAGCCTTCCGGTCGCAGTGCCACAACCGCCATCACACTTTCCTTGTCGCTTTTCCCCGTCAGGAAGATGACCGGAATATGCTTGGTCTCATGCTCGCTCCGCAGCATCTCAAGTACTTGCGGCCCGCTCGTGATCGGCATCTCGTGATCCAGAAGGATCAGATCGACTTTGTTACTTGCAAGCATCTTAATCGCCTGCATACCGGAATTGGCCATATACACTTTGTAATCATCCCGCAGCCACGTCCTCACGATCGACAGGTACTGCGGATCATCATCCACAATCATGATGCTCTTCCGAAACTCTCCGGTTGCGATCTTTTCAAAAAAATCCGAAACAGATGCAGCAAACGCTGCATTATCGATCGGTCGTTCAAACGACTTATAGAGAAAATCACCCGGCATGCGATCCGTCACATAGGTGATCGATTCACGGTCGCCTACAAGCATGAGTTTTCCGCCTTTTTCCTCCAGACTATCCCTGAAAAAATGCAGCACGTCCTCTTTCGGAAGCGCATGTTCCTCCATAAACAGCATGAAGAGTGATGCCTTACCGAACTCCGGATTCAGCTTATTGATCGAAAATGGCACATAATCGCATTGTACACCGCCCTCCTGCACTTTCTTGGCAAGTACACGCACCATGAACGACTCTTTTTCACCTGTGATCACCATCCGTTTCGTTGTCATGTTTTACCCCTCTGCCGCTTCTTCGCTAAACAGTTTCTCCATACCGTCCCAGTCAAAGCTCTTCAGCATGATCGAGATCTTCTCGATCTTCTCGGCATCCTCCTTTGGCAGTTTGTATTCTTTGAGATTATCCAGAATCATCTCTACAGCATCGTAATCCATCTGCGGGATCACCTCACGAAGCGCACCGTACGCATCAGAAAGCTCCTCTTCCGGAATCATCTCACGCTCGTCGTTATCTGCCGTCTCCTTTATCCCGCGCAGTTTTTCCTTGAACGCCAGATACTGCGTCATCAGCTCATCTGCATGCTGATCGATATAATCGATATCCTGACGGTTACCGGCGTCCTCAAGACTTGCTGCTAATTCAGAGAGCTCCGTTGCGCCGATGATACGTGCTGAGCTCTTCAGCGCATGCACCTTGATCGTATAAAGCTTGAAGTTCTGCGTCCCATACGCTTCCTTCAGGACCTTTGCACTTTCGTCAATCGTATCCAGGAACAGTTCCAATGCAATAATATAGTTTGAAACGCCACCGGAGTTTTGAATACCCTCTTCTACTGTGATACCATCCGTCTCGTAGATCCACTTCAGATTCTCCGGTATCTCTGTCAATTCTTCCGCATCGATGAATGCCTCCGGCTGCTGCATCATCTCTTCAGGCAGATGGCGCATCAGCGTTTCCTCCAGGACCTCGCATTCAATCGGTTTAGACAGATATCCGTTAAAGCCTTTCGATTGATAGAACTCTTCCCCAGCTGTAGAGTTTGCGGTAAGCGCATAAACCGGCAGGTCGGGATAGCCTTCCCGAATCTTTGCAACGGTCTCTATACCATCCATTCCGGGCATCATATGATCGAGCAGAACCACATCAAAATGATGATCCCTGATCTTTTCAAGAGCCTCTTTTCCGCCGGAAGCGGTCGCAACCAAGACCTTCGTTGCCTTTAAGAGCGACTTGATCACATTCAGATTCATCGGCTCATCATCCACCACCAGGATATTGGCATCCGGTGCGACAAACTTCGGTACATACGGTCCTTTCACCTCGTGATCGGCATGCTCGCTGAATGCACCGATCGGTGTCTCATCAATAATTCGCTGCGAGACGGTTAGGATAAATTCCGATCCTTCGCCGTAAACGCTTTCGCACCAAAGGTGCCCTCCCATCAGCTCTGCAAATCTGCGCGAGATATCCAGTCCGAGACCGGTTCCCTGAATGGCACTGTTTTTTTCTTCATCCAGTCGTTCGTATGCCGTAAAAAGCTTTTCCAGATCTTCTTCCTTGACGCCGATTCCGGTATCCTTAACCGAGAAGCGAAGGCCGGCGCTCTCATCCGCGCGCTCTTCCATGGAGACGCGGAGTACAAACCCTCCCTCTCTGGTATACTTCACGGCATTCGTCAGCAGGTTCAGAACGATCTGCTTGATCTTGCCGACATCTCCATAGAGACGACTCGGCACAGCCTCATCAACCACAACGTCAAATGTCAGATCCTTTTCATTGCTTCTGACGCGGATCATCGAAATGATGGATCTGAGCATCTCCTGCACATCATATTCCTGCTCGACAAGATGCATCTTGCCGGATTCGATCTTGGAGATATCGAGAAGGTCATTGATCAGACTAAGCAGTGATTCGGACGCGTTCCGTATATCAAACGCATAGTTCATCATCGACATGAAATAGCCCTTCGGAACACCCGTTGCATCCTCTCGCATCACCATCTCATTCATGCCCATGATCGTGTTGATCGGGGTACGGATCTCATGAGACATATTGGCAAGGAAGCGGGATTTTGCAGAGTTCGCCCGTTCGGCTTCATCCTTTGCCGCACGGATCTCGGCATACTGCCTGCGAATGATCGTCGTACGCATCACCCACCATACGATGAGACCTGCTACGAGAGCAAGAAGCACCAAAAGCAAAAGCCGGACGATCAGAAGTTCCGTCACACGCGGCAATTTTTCGATGGCAGTCACTTCATCCTGCAGGATGCGTTTCGTCGTTTTTTCAAGAATCTCGATATGGAGCTTGTATTTGCCGTACGCAAGATTCGTGTATTCCAGTGCCACAAGATCACTCTGCTCACAGGTGATGCCGGTCTCGTCCTCCCCTTCAAGATAGATGTGGACGAGCGGATTGGTCATCGTATAGTCCAGAATCGCAGGCGTGATCTGAATACGACCTACCGATGCCGGGATCGTATACTTGCCGGAAGCATCCGGCAGGATCGGCTCATCATTAAAACTGATCGATTTGATCGCCGTCTTGATCTTCGCATCCTGCTCAAAGAAATGATATATGTTGACCAAGCAGACGCCGGTTCTCGCCGTCATATAGAGATTGCCGTTCCCGTCCATTGCCGAGAAGGAATTGCTCGTCGGAGCGCCCGGAAGGCCGTTTGCAAGCGTATAGAGCTTGTAGTCTTTTATCTCGTTGCGGATAGCATCCTGCCCGTTCACGCAATAGATGCCGTTAGATGAGAGAACCCAAATGTCTCCCGTCATGTCAGTGAATATATCAAAGTTATTGTTGTACGGGAATGTATCAACGTTCGTGATCTGACCGTCTCGCATATACTCGAACGAGTTGGACGTAACGATCCATAAAACGCCATTCTCCGGATCCTTCTTGATCTTGAGGATGACATCACTTGTCAGCCCGTCCTCTCTGCCGATCCTGTGCGTCCCCGTCTCGTCGATCACATAGATGCCGTCGCCGTCCGATCCAAGGTAGAGCGTTCCGTCATCGTCTTCGCAGACTGTCAGGAAGACAGTATTCCTTACAATTTGAGAGGTCACGACCGTCTGCACGATCTTTCCGTCCTTGATGATCGCAAGACCGCCGTTCGTGCACACGAGGAGTGATCCATCCTTGGCAACCTTGGATTCCCGCACTCTGTTATCGGGCATCCCGTTCTTGACCGTATAAGATTCGATCTGATGATCCGTCGTGTAGCATACAAGGCCGAGTTCGTTTGTATATGTGGAAACCCAAAGATTTCCTTTGCGGTCTTCGGTGATACAGCGGATACGGTTCTGTCCCAGATATTCAGTCAGCGCATTCTGCACCGGATTCATATCACGATCCAGAATAAAAAGTCCGCTGTCCGTGCCGACATAGAGTCTACCGGCGCTTAAGCAGGTTGCATTCACCGTGCCGAAGTCAATGTCCGTTTCCGCCGTAAGATCACGGAAATTGCTCGTGACCACCTTCATGGCGCCCTGCCTTGAGGAAGCAAACCACAGATTCCCCTGGTAATCCGCCGCCATCATGTCGATCGAATTGTCCATCGGAACATTGGTCAATTCATGAAAGACATTGAACCTGTCGATATACCCCGCCGTGTTTTCCGATGTGATCCAGATCCGTCCGCACGCAAAATCAATGTAGTAGATCGAATCAGCCGGTGACACATTGATCTTTGTAAGTGAATCTTTTCTCTTGCCGAATACGCCGTGGTATACATATTTCGATTCCGTTCCGAGGTAGACTTTTCCTGCTTTTCTGGGATCCGGGAAAATCGTGGAGATCATTCCGACACCGATCTCCGCACTCGTGTGGAATGCTGTCAACTTTTCGTTTTCGATGACAAAAATATCGCCGTTCTTTGTACTTCCGTATACCTTGCCATCCGGGCCGGAGGCCATACGTGAGATAATCTGGCTGTTGAGTCTTCCATCGCTTAATCGGCGCAGCGTATCAGCACTGTCTGCATACACGATCCCGCTCGTTGTACCGATATAGATGTTTCCATCACTTCCCTGCGCAAATGTCCTGATCGAAGAAGAAGGCAGCCCGTCTTCGTATGTATAATGTCGTCTCGATTCTCCGTCCAAAACGACAACGCCGTTATCGTTGGTACCGACCCAAAGTCTGTGCTTGTCATCTTCAAAGATCGCACGACCGCTCGTTAAGCCGTCTGTCGCATCCAGATGTTCAAAAGAAGAGCCGTCATAACGGATGATACCGCTGTAACCGCCTATATAGACATAACCATCGCTCGCGCCCAGCACACAGTTTGCATCGGACGTCGGGAGACCGTTGGAGGCATCATACAGCTTCGCCTGATATCCGACATTCGGAAGCTGACCCGTTACGGCATACCCACCACCATAGATATTCTGAACATCCGGAGGCGCTTCTTTGGTATCTGCATTTTCGGCGGCGGATACCACGCCAACCGGAAGCACAGACCATATGCACAGAGCCGTAAGCAGTGCGGCTACACCTTTTTTACAAAAGATCATTCCTCGCATCTTCGCAGCATCCTCCTCTACGCCATGCTCAAAAGAAAGATCGCACAAGTCCAGTTAAAATCATACAAATAATTATAACACGCCCCTGTTGCAGTCTTCAACTGCTCCAGGGGCGTGTTTATCAGTCATTATTCAGATAAGGGAGTTATTTTTTACTAAATTGCCGCAAAACCTTTTTCGAGGTCTGCGATGATATCATCCACATGCTCCGTACCGATGGAAAGACGGATTGTGTTCTGGTTGATACCCTGGTCGGAGAGTTCCTCCTCGGACAACTGTGAATGCGTTGTAGAAGCCGGATGGATCACAAGGCTCTTTACATCCGCTACGTTTGCAAGAAGGGAGAAAATCTGCAGGTTGTCAATGAATTTCCACGCTTCGTCCTTGCCGCCTTTGATATCAAAGGTGAAAATGGAACCGCCGCCGTTCGGGAAGTATTTCTTATACAGTTCGTGATCCGGATGATCCGCGATAGAAGGGTGATTTACCTTCTCTACCTTCGGATGGTTCTTCAAGAACTCTACAACCTTCTTGGTGTTCTCAGCGTGACGCTCAAGTCTTAAGGAAAGCGTCTCAACACCCTGCAGAAGAAGGAATGCGTTGAACGGAGAGATCGTTGCACCGGTGTCTCGAAGGAGGATAGCACGAATGTATGTTACAAACGCAACCGGTCCTACTACATCATAGAAGGAAACGCCGTGGTAGCTCGGGTTAGGCTCCGCAATGTTCGGATACTTTCCGCTTGCTTTCCAGTTGAATTTGCCGGATTCTACGATGATACCACCGAGAGTTGTACCGTGGCCGCCGATGAATTTGGTCGCGGAGTGTACCACGATATCAGCGCCGTGCTCGATCGGTCTGATCAGATACGGTGTACCGAATGTGTTGTCTACAACAACCGGGATGCCGTGTTTGTGTGCGATCTCGGCGATGGCATCGATGTTCGGAATGTCACTGTTCGGATTGCCAAGTGTCTCGAGGTATACAGCTCTTGTATTGTCTTTGATCGCGCCTTCCAGTTCGCTAAGGTTGTGTGCGTCTACAAAAGTTGTCTCGATGCCGTACTGCGGAAGTGTGTGTGCCAACAGGTTGTAGCTGCCGCCGTAGATCGTCTTCTGCGCTACGATATGACCGCCGTTTGCTGCAAGTGCTTCGATCGTGTATGTGATCGCTGCTGCGCCGGATGCAAGTGCAAGTGCGCCGCTGCCGCCTTCAAGTGCTGCGATCCTCTTTTCGAGAACGTCCTGCGTTGTGTTGGTCAGTCTGCCGTAGATATTACCCGCATCAGCAAGACCGAAACGGTCTGCCGCGTGTTTGCTGTTATGGAATACGTAAGATGTGGTCTGGTAAATCGGAACCGCTCTGGAATCCGTAGCCGGATCTGCCTGTTCCTGTCCAACGTGTAACGGTAATGTTTCAAATCTGTAATCGCTCATGATATTTTCCTCTCCTTTTTCGGTGGTTTTCTTAAGTTGTTTTTATACTACCACCCTACTAGGCAAATGAAAAATCGTTTGGTTTTATCATCAGTGATAAGGTGTGGTTATCACCAAAATGGGCTCTTGGGGACGGGGTTCGTGGCTCACTTTGAAAAGTGAGCCACGAACCCCGTCCCCAAGAGCCCAAAATCAAAAACAAAAAACAAGAGTATTACAAAATCTAATTCTTATTACATTCCATGCCCGCCTTCACGAACCGGAACATCCGAAGTGCACCTTCATAATAAAGTGACTCCGCATTCTGAAGCGCCTCTTCCAGCGACATCGGTGCGTTCACCGTTGTCATCAGAGATGAAATCCCATAATTACAGATATCCATCGCATCCTTACCAAGCGAACCGGAAAGCCCTAAAACGGGGATGCCGTGATTCTTTGCGCGAACGCCGATGCCCTGCATGACTTTTCCAAAACAGCTCTGCCAGTCTGTCCGGCCTTCCCCTGTTACGATCAGATCAACGCCGTCCAGACGCTCGTCAAATCTGATCAGATCAAGTACGGCTTCAATACCGGATTTCATGGTACCGTTTAAAAATACCGAAAGCGCCGCGCCAAGTCCGCCTGCCGCGCCGGCACCCTGCATCTTGTCGCAGTCAATGCCGAAGCTTTCAAAGATCACATCGCGGTAGTTGCACATGCCCTTTTCAAGCTCTTCCTGAATCTCACGTGATGCGCCCTTCTGTGCCCCAAATGTCCATGTTGCCCCATCTTTCCCGCAAAGCGGATTGGTCACATCACACATGACCGTGATCGTGCAGTCATTTAAGCGTTTATCAAGGCCTGAAGTATCGATCGAACGCACACGAATAAGATCTTTACCGAATCCTTCGAGCTCATTTCCGCTTTCATCAAGGAATCGCACGCCAAGTGCTCGTGCGCACCCCATGCCGCCGTCATTTGTTGCGGAACCGCCGATTGCAATGGACAAATTTCTGTACCCCAATTCAAGCGCATTCAGGATCATCTCACCCGTTCCGTATGTCGTCGTGTTCATCGGATTGCGCTTCTCAAAAGGAACAAGCGGAAGACCGGAAGCGGCCGACATCTCGATTACGGCTTTATCCCCGTCAAATACACCGTAGCTTGCCTCAACAGTCTCCATCAGAGGTCCGTGCACATTGCATTTTATCAGGTTGCCCTTCATCGCCGTAACGATCGCGCTGGCCGTTCCCTCGCCGCCATCTGCAACGGGAACGCCGGAAGTCTCACAGTCTCCAAACACTTCATGAGCCGCTTTCGTAAGCAGTTCAATCGTTTGTTCGCTGGTCAGACTCCCCTTAAAGGAATCCGAAGCAAATAGCAGTTTCATAATCAGTCTTCCTTTCTTGCTTCTTTTATCGTTGTACGCGGCCCGAGCCGCTTCCGCCCGCGAGCGCTTCCACTTCCGCCTCGCTGACGAGGTTGTAGTCCTGCTCGATCGTGTGTTTCAGGCAGGATGCCGCAACCGCAAATTCAATAGACTTTTGGGAATCCCATCCCTGTACCTGCGAATGGATCAGTGCGCCGCCGAAGCTGTCGCCGCCACCCACGCGGTCTACGATGTGGATCGAATACTCTTTTGAGAAAAATGCTTCCTTCCCGTCAAAGAGCATCCCTGCCCAATTGTTGATCGTTGCAGAAATGCTGCTTCGAAGTGTGATGGCTACTTTCTTGCAACCGTACTTTTCGCAGATCTGCTTTGCAACGCTGATATAACCTTCCTTGGAAAGCTTACCGGAATCAATATCCGTATCGGAAGCACGAATGCCGAATACGTCTGCCGCATCCTCCTCGTTGGCGATGCAGACATCCACATACGGGATCAGCTTCTCCATGGTCTTCTGTGCTTCCTCGCGGCTCCAGAGTTTCTTCCTGTAATTCAGATCGCAGCTGATCGTAACGCCGCGCTCTTTTGCCGCCTTACAAGCTTCCAGACAGATCTCGGGAAGATCACCGCCAAGCGCCGGTGTGATCCCTGTCCAGTGGAACCAGGTGACTCCTTCAAAGATAGAAGACCAGTCAAATTCCGTCTTTTTCGCAAGTGCGATCGCGGAATTTGCACGGTCATAAATGACCTTGGAAGCTCTCTGGGAAGCTCCCTTTTCAACAAAATAGATGCCGAGGCGGTCGCCGCCACGAACGATATACTCCGTGCCGACGCCATACCGCCGAAGGGAATTGACGCAGGCCTGCCCCACCTCGTGAGTCGGAATCTTGCTGACAAAAGATACCGTCTCTCCGTATTGTGCCAGCGATACGGCCACATTGGCCTCGCCGCCGGCATAACTCGCCTCAAATCGATCAGCCTGTACAATTCTACGATACCCCTCGGGGTTGAGGCGCATCATGATCTCTCCAAATGTGATTATTTTTGCCATAGAAATACCTGCTTCCTGCCGGCATTGCCGATTATCAGAGCCGGCTTTAGTCATCCACAACAACAACCTTGATCAGGTTATCTTCGTGGTTTTTCAGTTTTTCAAAGTACTTGATCGCTTCATCCAGATGAATCTCTTTGGAGATGAGCGGCTTCACATCAAGCTTGCCTTCGTTCAGAAGATCAACAACTTCTTTAAACTCTTTGTAGCCGTACAGGAAGGAACCGTCAATTTTGAGTTCTCGTGTAACCACTTCCTGCATATTCATCTCGATCATCTTGCGGTTATTGCCGATCCATACGGCCTTACCGCCAAAGCGAAGAACGGACATAACCTGCTGTACAGTAGGTGCGATGCCGACCGCTTCAATACCACAGTCAACGCCCATGCCGTTCGTATGCTGCAATACAACTTCCTTAGGATCCTCTTTGCTCGGATTGATGACAATGTCAGCGCCAAGATCCTTGGCAACCTGCAGTCTTTCATCATCCATATCGGATACGAAGATCTTGGATGCGCCTTTGATCTTCGCACATACCATTGCAAGAAGACCGATCGTACCGGTTCCTGCAAGGAATACCGACTTACCGGTAAGATCGCCCAAATGGCCGACGCCACGGTAAGATACTGCAAGAGGCTCCATCAAAGAACCGATCACGGGTGATACGCCGGGTGCTACAGGGAAGCAGCATTTCTCCGGTACGCAAAGATATTCCGCAAATGCACCGTTCTCAGCCAAAACGCCGTAAGAGCGCTTGTTGAGGCACAGATGTACATCGCCCTTCTTACACATCTCGCACTCACCACAGAAATTAACAGGATATACGGCAACGCGATCCCCAATTTTCAGGTCTTTGACCCCTTCCGCACACTCCGTAACCTCACCGCAGAACTCATGACCCATGATCATGGGCTCGATACGACGTCCTGTCAGCCCCTGATAACCTGCAACGTCACTGCCGCAGATACCGCAGGCTTTGATACGAAGCTTTACTTCGCCCTTTTCCGGCTTAACATCCGGAACATCCGTGTAGTTTAATTTGTTCGGTCCTTCGTAAACCAATGCTTTCATCTGTTTTCCCCCCTAAACTTGATTCTACCACTCAGCAACAGAACCGTCTGCATGTCTCCATACCGGATTCTTCCACTGATGCGGCGTTTTGTTTTCCTCAATAACGAGTTCCTTGTTAACCTCAACGCCAAGACCCGGCTTCTTCGGCAACGCGACGCACCCGTCAACGAACTCGAAATCTTCTTTATTTAATGCATAATCCAATACGCTCTTGCCTACATTATAATGGATACCGATGCTCTGTTCCTGTATAACCGCATTATAGCAGGTTGCATCGATATTCAAGCACGCCGCCAATGCGATCGGACCGAGCGGACAGTGCGGCGCAAGTGCCACATCATACGCTTCCGCCATCGCCGCGATCTTCTTAACTTCCGTTAAGCCCCCCGCATGCGACAGATCCGGCTGGATGATATCCACACCGCCTGCCTGCAACAGACGCTTGAAATCATACTTTGTAAAAAGTCGCTCACCGGTTGCGATCGGAATATTACATGCGGCCGCGATCTCCTTGAACACTTCCATGTTTTCGCAGAGAACAGGCTCTTCAATGAACATCGGGTCGAACTCTTCAAGCTTTTTCGCAAGTACTTTTGCCATCGGCTTATGTACGCGCCCGTGAAAATCGATCGCAATGCCAAAGTATTTGCCGCAGCTCTCTCTGATCGCCGCAACACGCTCCAAAACAGCATCGACTTTATCATAGGTATCGATCATCTGAAGCTCTTCCGTTGCATTCATCTTGATCGCGGAGAAGCCGGCATCCTTTTTCTCTTTTGCCGCAGCTCCGACATCGGAAGGACGATCACCGCCGATCCAGGAATACACTTTCATACGGTCTCTGCAAGCACCGCCCATGAGTTCGTATGCCGGCACACCGAATACTTTTCCCTTGATGTCCCAAAGCGCCTGGTCAATGCCGGCAAGCGCGCTCATGAGCACGCCGCCGCCACGATAAAATCCTGCTCGGTAAATCGTTGCCGAAATATCTTCGATCCTCGAAGGATCCTGTCCCACAAGGTAGGGCTTATACTCTTGTACGCAGGCAAGCACCGCATCGCAGTGACCTTCCAATACTGCTTCGCCCCATCCCGAATAGCCATCGTCCGTTATGATCTCAACAAAACCCCATCTCGGACGCACAAAATATGTATTGACTTCCGTAATCTTCATATCGACCCTTACTTTCCGGCTTCCTTAATGCGACGGATCAGATCCGCTACATAAGCTTTGCCTTCATCCCAACGATTCTCTTCCACAAATTTCTTCGGCAGGATTGCGCTGCCAAGCCCGACACCAATATAGCCGTTCTTGAAAAAGTCGGCAATGTTGTCCGGTGTTACGCCGCCGATCGCAATGTATTCCGCGCCATCCAAAGGCCCTTTCAGGCTTTTTACATAGGTAGCCGGAAGATCTCCCGCCGGAAACATCTTGAGCGTTGTAAATCCATGCTCCAGGCAGAAGCTGACATCTGTCGGTGTCATCACACCCGGGATGAGCGAAATTTTGTTTTCTTCACAGTAGAGAACGACTTCTCTGTCTGTAGAAGGAGTCAGTAAAAACTGTGCACCCGCGGACACGGCAGCCTTCACCAGATCAACCGTGATGGCAGTGCCTGCGCCGATGAACACATCATCCGAGAAATGGTCTCTGAGCATACGGATCTGCTCGCAGGCAGCCGGCGAGTTCATAGCCACTTCAAAAAATTTGCATCCCCCCTGAACGATCGTTTCCGCGTAGTCGATCGTTTTTTCGACCGGCACGTTGCGCATGATCGCCAAAAGAGGATTGTCCAGAACTACTTTGCGCATATCCATTATTCAAATCCCCCTTAAGCCTTGCTCTTCCTCCAGAAAGCAATCACCTGTACCATCAGTACGACTACGAGAAGAAGTCCGCTGATGATCTGCTGCCACCAGGAATTGATATTGCCTTGCAGATTGATCATATTGCCGATGATCGCCAGGATGAATACACCGTAGATCGTTGTCTCAATCTTGCCGGTACCGCCCGCAAGCGATGTACCGCCGATCGCAACGGAAGCGATCGCATCCATCTCCCAGCCGTCACACGCAACAGGCTGACCTGTCGCCGCTCTGGATACCAGGATCAGACCCGCCAGTGCGGAAGCAAAGCCGGAGATCGTGTAAACCGCAATCTTGATTCGGTCAACACGGATACCCATCATCTGCGCCGCCGCTTCGTTGCCGCCTACTGCGTAGATCTCGCGTCCGAACTTTCTGAAGCGAAGCACATAGATGAAGATCAGTGCAAATACCAGAAAGATCAGGAAGATCAGCGGGAACGGTCCCACCGCGATCTTGGACAGTTTCGGAAGCCATTTTGCGGCCGTTCCGGAGATATGCATCGTCTCACCGCTCGTCATAACAAGCGAGATACCTCTTGCGATCAACTGAAAACCGAGAGATGAAATGATCGGCGCGACGCGCATTTTTGTAATAACGAAGCCGTTCATAAAGCCGAACAGCGTACCGACGCAAAGCGGGAACACCAGGATCATCAGCGGATTCTCTGTGATACTTAAGTATGCCGAGATAACCGAGATCATGGAGCAGATCGCGCCGACCGAAAGGTCGATACCGCCGGTTAAGATGACCATCGTCATCGCCACAGCGATCAGACCGATCATCGAGTTTTGTCTTAAAAGGTTGTAAATATTCGTCCAGTTGTGGAAATCTTCATAACGGATCGCTGCGATCACAAAGATAATGATCAGTGCAGCAAGGGCGCTTTGTCTGGAGAAAAACTTTTTCACATTCGTCATGTCTTCTGCACCCCCCTTACCGTTTCTTTTCCTGCTGAATAAATACCGCTATGATAATGATGAGGCCCTTCATAACACGGGCATACGCATAGTGGATATTATTCATATTGATGGTGATCGTGATGAGCTGGATGATCATCGCGCTGATAACGGTTGTCAGGATCTTTGCTTTACCACCTGACATGGATGTGCCGCCGATCGCAACTGCCGCGATGGCATCCATTTCCGCTAATGCACCAAGGTTTGTGGGGTCAGCGGCACTGGTTCTTGATGAAACCAGAAGACCTGCAATTGCCGCAATGAATGCACTGATCATGTAAACAAAGATCTGCACTCTGGTCGTACGGATACCGCAAAGTCGTGCGGCCTGCGGATTTTCACCGATGGCCTGAACCTGATAACCGAATACCGTACGCTTGATGATAAAAGCAGCAATCGCTACGAAAACGACTTCGATCACGAACTGAATCGGCACGTTGCCGGGCAGTCTCATGACGCCGACTTCGTTGAACGGCGTACCCGAGAACGACAAGATCTTGCCGTTTGCGATCAGCTGTGTGAAGCCTCTTGCAATAATGTATGTTGTAAGTGTTACAATGATCGGCTGCATCTTAAATACAGAGATCATAAACCCGTTAAATGCACCAAACAGGATCGATACCGCAAGTGCCATGAATAGCCCCAGTGACAGGCTTTTGGGAAAAGCCTGATAAATGCCGTTCATGATGACTGCGTTGAGCGCACCTGCCACTGCCATAACCGAACCCACAGATACATCGATACCGCCACTGGAGATGACAAAAAGCATACCGAGCGCGGTGATGATGATCGGGAACGACTGGATCAGCAGGTTCCACATGGTGTTAACGGTAAAAAAGTTTTCGTTCGATATCGCATTCAGGATCACGAGAAGAAGGAATGCGTATACCGCGCCGAATTTTCTGATATGCTCATTCACTGCAGACATGGAAGCCTGCGTTCTGATCTTACTTTCAGCCATGAGACGCCTCCGTTTCCTTCGTATTCTTTGCGATAAATCTCATAATGTTCTCTTCCGTGATATCTTCGCCACGAACCTCTCCGGAATTCTTACCGTCGTGGATGATCACTACGCGGTAGCAGTTACGGATCAGCTCCTCAAGCTCGGATGAGATGTAGAGCACACTGATGCCGTTTTCGGAGAACTGCTTGATCAGCGCCTCTATCTCAGCTTTTGCACCTACATCGATACCACGGGTCGGCTCATCCAAAATGATCAGCTTCGGATCCATGGAAAGCCAGCGGCCCAAAAGAACTTTCTGCTGGTTGCCGCCCGAAAGATTACAGATCAGCTGATCAGGACTTGGCGTCTTGATGTTGATGGAACGGATATATTGATCAACGATCTCATTCTGCTTGCGTCTGTTCACGACACCGAACCGCGAAATATGCGGCAACGCCGTGATCGTCATGTTCTCTTTAACGGACATGTGCGGGAAGATACCCTCCACCTTACGGTCTTCGGAGCAGTATGCAAAGCCGAGGTCGATCGCACCCTTCGGTGTCTTTAATCGAACCGGCTTTCCTTCCACTTCATATTCGCCCGTGTAGGTGTTGTCACAGCCAAACACGACTTTTGCAAATTCTGTCTTGCCGGCACCAAGAAGACCCGCCACGCCGACGATCTCGCCGGGACGGATATCAATGGATACACCGTGCAGTTTTACCCTGTTGTCAATATTATGTGTATGAAGCACCGGAACTGCGTCACCTGCGGCGGTATACTCGCCAACGTTACGCTTAAGTACGTTGCTCGCATCGCGGCCGATCATTTTGGAGACCATTTCCAGTCTGCTGATTTTGTCAATATCATAGCTGCCGACCAATTTACCGTCTTTCAAAATGGTCGCTCTGTTACAGATCGTATATACTTCGTCAAGCTTGTGGCTGATAAAAATGATCGACATTCCTTTGGCCACGAGCTCGCGCATTTTTTCGAACATAACCTGGATTTCATCGTTTGCAAGAGACGAGGTGGGCTCATCCATGATCAGCAATTTTGCGTTCTGGGAGATCGCTCTGGTGATTGCCACCATCTGCTGGATCGCCGTCGAATATGTCGCAAGATCCTGATCCACATCGATATCAATTCCGTTGTCCAAAAGGAGTTTTTTCGCTTGTTCACGCACAGTTTTCCAGTCGATGCCGAATGCATTTCTGGGTTCCCTGCCAAGAAAGATATTCTCTGCGACAGACAGGTGCGGAATCAGGTTGATCTCCTGATAGATCGTACTGATGCCGGCATTTTGCGAATCCTGCGGCGTATGGAAATTGCATTCCTTACCGTCAAAAATGATCTCGCCCGAATCCTTGGAATAGAGTCCCGTCAACACCTTGATCAGCGTAGACTTTCCTGCACCATTTTCCCCCATAAGTGCATGGATCTCGCCTTTTCCGACCGCAAAGTCGACATGATCCAATGCATGTACGCCTGTAAACTGCTTATCAAGCTGTTTGATTTCAAGAAGATAATTGTTTTCCATATTTTTTCCCTGTTCTAAAAGAGGAGGCGCTTAAAGGCGCCTCCCACCTTTCAGTATCAATATTACATGCTTGTATCGTCTTCGGTTCGGATTAGAAACCTTCGCCTGCATCAAGAGATGCCTGTGCGTTGTCGATGTTGTAAACCTTACCTTCAAGGATTACTCTGTCGCTGAAGGTCTTGCCGGACTCAAGGTCTTTGATAAGGCCAACGATTGCATCGCCGTAGAACGGGTTGCAAAGGTATGTAGCTTTCATTTTGCCGTCGATAATTGCCTGAAGGCCGTCTTTTGTACCGTCAACGCCGAATACCTGGATATCTTCTCCTGCCTTAAGGCCTGCTGCTTCGATCGCATTGATCGCGCCGATACCGTTGTCATCGGAGTGTGCATAAACAACATCAATCTTGTCGCCATAGGACTGGATCAGGTTCTCCATTGCTGTCTGAGACTCTGTACGAGAGAAGTTACCAACCTGAGAAGCAAGGATCTTGTAGTTCGGGTGCTTGCTGATCACGTTCATGAAACCTTCGGAACGCTGTGCTGTAACGTCAGCACCGGGTGTACCTGTAAGCTCAACGATGTTGATCTCTTTGTCTTCGCCGAAAGTATCAACAACAGCCTGACCTACATTCTCGCCTTCCAGAACATAGTCGCCCTGGATCAGAACATCGTAAGGAGCATCTTTTGCAAGACGGTCAAAAAGGATAACCTTGATGCCTGCTTCTTTTGCTTCTTCCAAAACGTTCGCATAGCCTTCCTCTTCACGAGGAGCAAGAACGATGTAATCCGGTTTCTGAGCGATCATGTCTTCCAGATCGGAGATCTGCTGTGCTGTATCATCGTTTGCATCAGCAAAAATTACGTTCCAACCCTGCTCATTCAGCGCACGGTTGATGTCGTCCGTGTTGGTTACACGCCAGTTGTTGTAAGATGCGTACTGGCTGAAGCCGATCTTCAATGTGCCGGAACCTGCGTCTGCTGCATCTGCTGCGGGAGCTTCTGCTTTTTCTTCTGCTGCTGCAGGAGCTGCGTCTGCTGCGGGAGCTGCTGCTTCTTCAGCGGATCCGCCACAGCCAACGAGAAGCGTTGCTGTCATAGCTGCCGTAAGTAATGTTGCGAGTAACTTCTTTTTCATGTTTCCCTCCTTAAAAATATTGAATAGTTTTTTATCTCAACCCCATCAGGTGATTGATCATCTATCTTCCAGCTCTGCGATCACGCAAACCTGGGAACTGTCATACCCCACGATTCGAAGCGGTGCTGCGATCACCTGCTTCACTTTGCCTTTATTCTCATATAAAGGACGAAGATCCATGTCTTCGATTCCTGTTACGAAATGATCGGAATGGCATCCCAAAAGGATCTGATGTGATTCTGCCGATAACGTGTTGCAAGGTGATCCGATCGACAGGAAGTCAAATCCAACCGTTCGCAGATTCGGGAACTGCTCTACCAGATATGTCGCGACTTCCGGTGAAAGATACGGTCCGCGCTTCTGGTATACTTCCGGCTGCTCTTCCCTGACAAAAGCAAACCCGGTTTTGATCAGGAGAAGCTGTGCGTTTGCGATCTCTTCCCTGAAAGGTTCCAAATCCGCAGGCATCACGCCTTCTTCCGGCTCTTTATGTACATCCACTACAGCCACTTTGTCGAACCAGAAGTAATCAAGCGGAAGTTCTGTCAGCTTCACGCCGTTCGGATTGAAATGCCATGGACCGTCGTAATGTGTCCCGCAGTGATTCGGAAGTACCGAACAAAACGAGTTGTAATTACAATCACCTTTGATCTCGGTGCAATGCGTGATCTCAATGTTCGGCTCACCCGGCCATACGAGATACTTCGGATCCAAAATGTACGAAAGATATGTTCTCATCCCCTCACTCCTTCATCTTCGTAAACAGTTCTTTCGCGTCTCATTTTCATGTTCGTATATACGAACATCTATCAGTATATCGAACTATCTAAAATATAGCGCCCTGACCTCGGTCAGTCAATTGGTCAAAATGGACAATATTTTCAGTAAATTTTCGTCGAAGTGACGTTATTTCCAAGACTAAAAATTTGTGCTAGAATGTGCGTAATCGCGAACACGATTCCTATTTACGTTTCTATAATAGAGAAAGGCAGGTACAAAAATGAGCGGACACCGCACCACCGAACGTATCCTGGATATCCTCCAGCTGATCGCCGACAACCCGGGCTCACATACTTTTTCAGACATCAGCGCCATGCTGGATATCCCGAAGAGTACGCTGAGTCCGATCATCCATTCGCTGATCTCGCGAGGTTTCGTTCAGATGAGAGACAACCAGCATCTGGCGATCGGCCTTTCAGCCTTCCTGGTCGGCAACTGTTTTCTGTCACATCAGGATCATATGGCACTGATTGAGGACATCTTAAAAGATGTAACAGAGAGATGTCAGGAGACCACACATTATGCGATCCTGAGTGAAGGTGACACCTACTACCTCAAAAAAGCCGATTCCCCGCAGGCGATCCGCATGGTATCTTCCATCGGAAATAAGCTTCCCGCTTACAGCACCGCGCTTGGTAAAGCGCTTCTTTCGGATCGTACGCTTTCCGATCTCAACAAGCTCTATCCCGATGGGCTTAAAGCGATCACAAAAAACACGATCACAAATATGGACGTTCTGTATGAGCAGCTGCAAGCGATCAAAACGGAGGGCTACGCATATGAATCCGAAGAATCCAACGAATTCATCAGATGTATCGCCGTCCCGGTCTGCAAAGGCAATGCGATCGCTGCCGCGATCAGCATTTCCGTTCCGATCTTCCGCTATACCAAAGACAGGGAAGACTCGTTCAAGCAGCTTCTTAACGAGGCAAAGTCCAGAATCGAACAGATCCTATCCGCAATGGAGATCAGTGAACGCCCATAAATCTTGAAAAAGGGGGTTCTTCCGGCACCTGCCGGAAGAACTCTTTTTCCGTTATTTTATTTCTGTTTTCTCATTTCAACGCCGGAGATCTTCTCATAGTATTTTAGGATCGCACTATGATCGTCGCTGCCTGCATTGTTGTTGTGCAGCCACTGCATCATTTCCTGTACGGCACTTGTCAGGATCATCGGTGTACCAACGCCGTGGCCTGTATCAAGTGCATTGTTCAGATCCTTGATGTGCAGATCGATACGGAATCCGGGCTTGAAGTTGCCATCCAGCATCATCGGAACTTTTGCGTTCATAACAGTGGAGCCTGCAAGACCGCCCTTAATCGCTGCGAAAACTTTCTCGGGATCAACGCCTGCCATGGTAGCAAGTTCGAATGCTTCTGCGCATGCTGCAATGTTTACGGCAACGATTACCTGGTTAGCCAGTTTGGTTGTGTTGCCGGCACCGTTTACATCACCGCAGTGAACAACGGATGCGCCAAGCTTTCCAAGAAGCTCTGTATACTTATCAAACATTGCCTTCGGGCCACCGCACATAATGGAAAGTGTACCGTCGATCGCCTTCGGTTCGCCGCCGGATACCGGAGCATCCATCATGTTGATGCCTTTCTCTGCACACTTCTCAGCGATGTCCTTGGACTGAAGCGGAGCGATGGAGCTCATGTCGATAACATCGAGGCCCTTCTTTGCGCCTTCCGCAACACCTTTTTCACCGAAGATCGCTTCGCGAACATGCGGAGAATTGGGAACCATTGTGATAACAACATCACTCTTGGATGCAACATCTGCGTTGCTCTCGCCTCTTGCAGCGCCGCAGGATACAACGTCATCCAGCGCTTCCTTTGCAAAAGGATCGAATGCGGTTACTTCGTAACCTGCCTTCAAAAGATTCTTACACATGGGGCGACCCATGATACCAAGTCCGATAAAACCTACTTTCATGTGATAATCTCCTCTCTTATCTTGCGTTCATCTTCTCGATCGTCTCCACGATGTGCTCTGTGGTCAATCCAAGATGATTCATGATATCTGTATAGTTGTGTGCGGATTCGCCGAAACGATCATCGATACCCACGAACTCAACCGGTGTAGGCTCAAGTCTTAATGCTTCTGCGATTGCACCGCCGAGACCGCCGATCACGCTGTGCTCTTCAGCCGTAACAACAGCTTTCACGGATTTTGCGATCTTTACAACGCTGTCAGCGTTGAGCGGTTTAATAGAAGGAACGTTAACAACCTTAACGGAGATCTTGCCTTCGAGCTGCTTTGCAGCTTCCATAGCCTTAACGGTCATAATGCCGCATGCGAAAACTGCGATGTCCGTACCTTCACGAAGTACAACCGGTTCTCCGGGAACGAATGTTGCATTCTCAGGTGTTACATTTTCATAAGAGTTGCGGTTCACGCGGATATACATCGGGCCCTCATGCTCAGCCATGTATTTTGTGATCGCTACTGTCTCGTTTGCATCTGCCGGTACGAATACACCCATGTTCGGGATGACACGCATGATCGCGATATCATCAACGGACTGATGTGTTGCGCCGTCACCGAAATCGGAGCAACCTGCGGAAGAGCCGCAGATCTTAACGTTTAATTTACCGATTGCGATGGACTGTCTGATCTGGTCGTATGCTCTGCCTGCGGCGAAAACTGCGAAAGAGCTGCAGAACGGGATCTTGCCTACTCTTGCGAGACCGCCTGCTGTGGAAAGCATGTTTGCTTCCGCGATACCCATCTCAATGTGATTCTCTTCCATGCCGGGCTCAACTTCGATCATCTTGCCCATGGTCGATCCGCCGAGATCGGCGTCAAGTGCTACGATGTTTTTATTCTTACGGCACAGCTCCACAAGAGTCTGGCCGTATGCATTTCTCTGATTATTCTCAGCCATGATATTGTTCTCCTTTTCTACTCTTATGCGAGTTCTTCGAGTGCCTTGTCGTATTCTTCCTGTGTAAGAGCTCTGTTATGGAAGCCCGCCTGGTTCTCCGCAAAGCTGATGCCCTTACCTTTTACGGTGTGCGCTACGATGGCTGTCGGTCTGTCTGTGCACTTCTCAGCTTCATCAAGTGCTGCCACGATTTCTTCCATATTATGGCCATCGATCTCGATCACGTTCCAGCCAAATGCTTTCCATTTATCTGCGATCGGCTCGTTCGGAAGTCTGTCTGCGATCTTGCCCTGTGCCTGCATGCCGTTGTTGTCGATGATCGCGCAGAGGTTAGAAAGCTTCTTTGCGCTTGAGGACATTGCTGCTTCCCAGATCTGTCCTTCGTCCATCTCGCCGTCGCCAACGAGAACGTATACGCGGTTCTTCTTGCCGTCCATCTTCAGGCCGAGCGCCATACCGGAACCAAGGGATAAGCCCTGTCCAAGGGATCCTGTACCTGCTTCAATACCGGGTGTTCCAAGATGCGGATGACCCTGCAGATAGAATCCAACGTCCTTGCAATGAGGAAGATCGTCTACCGAGAAGTATCCTCTTTCAGCGAGTGCTGCGTACTGCAGAATCGCTACGTGTCCTTTGGAAAGAAGGAAGTAATCTCTGTCTTCCCATTCCGGGTTCTTCGGATCAACTTTCATTTTGTAGAAATAAAGTGCAGCAACAAGATCCGCACTCGAGCAGCTACCGCCTACATGTCCGGCTACGCCTACACCGATACATTTGATGCAGTCGCGTCTGAGCAGTTGCCCCTTTTCTTTAAGTGATGTGATTAATTCTTCGCTATATGCCATGATATTTCTCCTCCAGCCTCTTATAGCAGTTTTCGTTTCCCCCCTGTCATGCGACTTACATGTATGTTGTGAGCTGTTTGCTGTAAGTTGTAAGTTGTATAACAGGTTAAGGTCATTTTATCGCGACCGTCATTCGAAAGTCAATTGGTCAAACTATGATATCTTCATCTCACTTTTTTGTATAAATCGCACAAATAATCCGTCGAGTTGTATAATTTTCAGTCAACTATTGCATATATAGATACGTGCGTATAAAAAATCTATTTAAAAATATCTTTGACAGGATGCCATCAGGAACGTTATAATAACTCAAAACCTGATATACAACTATACTTGTATAGCTATGTAACAAACAGGTATATTCAGCATGTATAGGGGAACAAAAAAGGGGAAAACATGAACATTCAACCGATTCAGAAGATCAATGTGGTGGAGCAGGTTTTTGAACAAATGCAGCGCCTCCTCATTGAAGGCACCTGGCGTTCAGGCGACAAGCTCCCTTCGGAGAATGAGCTGTCCGTCACATTCGGTGTCAGCCGCATGACCATTCGTCAGGCTATGCAGAAGCTTAAAGCGCTCGGTCTGATCGAGACGCGCACGGGATCCGGATCTTATGTAAGAGAACTCAATCCTGAAGATTCATTAAACGATCTGATCCCGCTTATGTATATTGGAAAGCCTTCTCAGTTGCACGTATTCCAATTTCGTGAGATGATTGATTCAGAAAGCGTCCGGATCGCAACCACCAGAATTGATGATCGCCATGTCAACAAGCTTGAAGATTTGCTTACTAAAATGAAAGAAGCCGCCGACAACGATGACGGCGAGGCTTTTTCCAAATACGATCTGAAATTCCATATGGTTATTGTAAAGTTGACGGATAATCCGATGATGATCAAAGCATACGAAATCTTGCTCAACGTTCTGACAGAGTCCATGAACTCCGTTATTGAAAAGATGAAATATAAGCCCGCGCTTAATTTTCACCGTAAGATCATCGACGCTATGAAGCGAAAGAATGAAGTTCTCGCAGAGCAGACGATGCGTGAACACATCAGGCAGAATTATTCCTATTTCGATTTAAAACCGTAAGATCATGTCAATCAAAGATCATATTTCCACTCAACACAACAACACGACGAGGCAGTACGAAATGGATCTCGCAAGAGCACTCCCCGTTTTCTGCCTTCCGTTCGTGCACACTGTGATTGAATGCACACCGGTTGAGCGGATTTATGATCCGATTCCATTCTTTTTCAATATCGTGATCGGGCAGCCTTTGGGTGCTCCGATGTTTCTGTTCGTTATGGGTGCCTGCATCCATTATTCCAAAAAGAATCTGCCCACAGACATGATGCGCAGAGGGCGTCTCCTGTTTTTTGCAGGTTTCCTTCTCAACATCTGGAGATTCTTTATTCCGTATATGACAGGATATGCCATAACCAAAAATGCCGACAAATTTATCACGCCGCTTCCGTATCGCGTATTCGGGAACGACGTGCTTCAATTTGCAGGTCTGTTCTTCCTGCTTTTAGGACTTCTATTGCACTTTAAAATCCCCGAGAAATGGATTGCCGGTCTAGCACTCGTTATGTCAGTCGCCGGATCGCTCATCCGCCACTTTGATACCGGCAGCACTGCGCTCAACATTGCACTTGGGCACGTGATCGGCACGGAAGATACAGCGGGGTTGTATGTCATGTCTGATTTTCCGCTCCTTAACTGGTTCATCGTGCCGCTTTGCGGATATTTCTTTGGGAAAATCCTGATAAAAGTGGAGGATAAAGGGGCATTCTACGCCCGTATATCACCGATTCCGCTTGTGGCAAGCACCGCTTTTTTCATAATCGAATACTTCTACGGTTTCGGTCAGATGGACAGCGGCCGGACACTTTTGTACAGCGAGAATTGCTACTATCATGCGCTCTGGTATGATGCGCTCGCCTATGCAGCTTTCGCTGTCGGCGTCCTTGGACTCAATTTTCTGATCCTGAAACACATCAGCAGACGTTTGCATGCTTTTATCATCAGTCTGAGCAAAAATATCACACATGTCTACATCATTCACTGGTTCCTTGTTGTTATGTCAACCAATGTCGTATTATATGCAATTCGCGGTACGCAGGAGCTTTCGACCGGACCGACGCTTCTCCTGTCGCTTCTGATCTTCCTGATCACGTATCCGCTTGCGCTTCTTTGGGGGAGAAAATCGAAGAAAGGGTAAAGGCTCGCATATTATGAAGAAGGGAATTCAAAGAAAAGTCATCGCTCGTCTGTTCCTGTTTTCCACTATCATCGTCCTGATTGCCGGCGTGCTCACGGGATACCGGTACTATAAACTACGTATCGCCGAATACAACGACCTTGTATACGGATATCTTCATACGGCATCCAACCTGATCGACGGCGACCGCATCGAAGGCTATCTTGAAACAGGCAAGCCGGATGCCTATTACGACGAGGTGCTCAAATACCTCACGCTGACGCAGCAAGAAACGGCTATGCAGCTGTTCTATGTGTTCGTTCCGTATGAGGATGACCTTGTTTATGTATGGCAGACCGCCGAGCACCCCTATGAATGGCTTGGGATGCATGAGAATTACATGGACGGCGGCAAGGAAACCCGTGATATGACCTTCCGAAAAGATCCCGTTCAGGAGATCACGTTCTATCGCGACCCGACATACGGGAATATTGCCTGCGGCTTCTACCCCGTATTTAACAGCGCCGGCGAACCGGTCGCACTTGTCGGGCTTGACCTCTCCACCCCGGATATCGAAGAAAACATCCTGCATTTTGCCTCGATCATCTTCATCACGATCCTAATCGGCACGCTCATCGCAGGGTACTTATATTATGTCTCGTTAAACAGGCAGATCGTTCGCCCCATCCACCGTCTGGATGAGGCTGCAAGGCGCCTCACATCAGATCTTGAAAAAAATGACATGCCCGTAATTGATATCCATACAGGCGATGAATTGGAAACGCTGGCTGATTCCTTCACGAAGATGTATCAGGATATCAGGCACTACATCGAAGAAAATGCTGCGATTTCCGCCGCAAAAGGACGCATCGAAGCAGAGCTCAATGTCGCTACGCAGATTCAGGCCGACATGCTCCCCAGAATTTTTCCGCCGTTCCCTGAACGGAGCGAATTCGACATTTACGCAACAATGATGCCCGCCAAGGAAGTGGGCGGTGATTTCTACGATTTTTTCTTTGTAGACAATGATCATCTTGCGCTTGTCATCGCAGATGTTTCGGGAAAAGGTGTACCGGCCGCTCTCTTTATGGTCATCGCCAAGACTCTCATCAAGAACCGTGCGCAGCTCATGGGGTCACCCGCTGAGGTGCTTTCCTATGCGAACGATCAGCTCTGTGCAGGCAATGATTCGCAGCTTTTCGTCACCGTATGGATGGCGATCATTGAAGTATCTACCGGCAAAGGTATGGCAGCGAATGCCGGACACGAACATCCTGCGATCCGAAGAGCCGACGGCAATTGGGAGCTTGTAGAATACAGGCATTCTCCCGCAGTAGCTGTCATGGAAGGAATCCCGTTTGAGGAGCATCCGTTCGAGCTCCATCACGGCGATGCGCTGTTCGTATATACCGACGGCGTTCCGGAAGCAACGAGAGCGGATGATGAAATGTACGGAACCGACAGAATGCTTGAAGCCCTTAATTGCCGGAAGGATTCCGATCCCGCAGGGCTCCTTGCAAGCGTTAAAGAAGATATTGACGCCTTCGTCGCCGGTGCCGATCAATTCGATGACCTGACCATGCTGGCACTCCGCTGGAATTGAGCCCTCGGGGACGAGGTTCGTGGCTCATTTCCATATTTGCTTAATCGCTATGAACCATTAAAATGACGGCTTTTATCCATTGACTTGCCATTATTTTAATGGTTTAATATTTATAAAGGAGTATCCGTATGCATAACAGAAAATATATCATCCCTGCGTATACAACGGGAGCACGGATCAAAGAGATCCGTTCTTCATTACATATGACGCAACGTGAATTTGCTGAATTCATCGGCACATCAAAACCAACCGTGGAGCGTTGGGAGGCCGGTTCACACCCGATTACCGGGCCGGTCGTCCTTTTGATAGAACTACTTTGGCGAGACCGATTCCTTCCGGAGAAGCTTCACGTTCCCGCCAATCGTCTCAAGCTCCGTTTGTATTATATGTACGAAGATAGTGTATGCACAATCATCGATGTGGACGAGATGAGTCAACGAGTTGAGATAAAGAATTATACTGACGACATTCTTTTTCGTGCATTTGGAAAAAATACAGAACCTACTTTTACAGATTACGAGGAATTCATTGAATCAAGATGTTTTCCCCGCACGCGTGATAAAGTTAAGCTGGAATTGGAACACCTGGGGATACCGTTTTATGACCCCATTATGATCATTGAAAAAACGCAGGGACGCATGGCAGAAGACCACTTTTGGATTAAGTTAGAAAGGTAACACATGATCGAATTGTTCGAAGGAAATCTTCAGGAATTGGGAAGAAGGTCTTCCAAGGGAAACCAATTGAAATGGGAAAAGGACGGCTTCTGGTACAAAGCAGATCAAACAGGCTACGAAGGTCTGGCGGAATGCATTGTTTCAAAGCTTTTGCGTTATTCTTCGCTTTCCGGTGAGGAATATGTACTTTACGAGCCTGAGGAGATCCGGTATAAAAAACAAATCTATCGTGGATGCAAAAGTCGCGATTTTTCCAACGGATGGCAGATCATCACGCTCGAACGCCTATTCAAAAATCTATACGGAACCAGTCTCAATGGCGGAATATACCATATCAAGAACCACAAAGATCGTTTGCTTTATCTTGTAGAGCAGGTCGAACGAGCCACCGGTCTGAAAGATTTCGGCGTATATATCTGCAAGCTTTTTACAATAGACGCTTTTTTCTTAAACGAAGATCGTCATACACACAACATCTCTGTTCTGACCGACGGGCAGGGTAATTTCAGATTCTGTCCCATTTATGATAACGGTGCCTCACTTCTGTCAGATACAACAATGGACTATCCCATCACCATCAATATATTTGATGAAATTCTGCATGTGCGCGCCAAAACGATCTGTGATTCTTTTGACGAACAGCTTGACATGGCAGAAGAATTATATGGTCAGCAAATCCGCTTCTCCTTCACCCCAGGAGAGATCCACAGTCTGTTGGACGACCTCAACATATATGAAAAAAGCATAACCGACCGCGTGGAAAACATCCTTCTGGATCAGCGGCGGAAATACCAAAACCTCTTTTGAGCTCTTGGGGACGGGGTTCATTTCGATTGATTTTACACTCCCGTTTTAATATGATTGACTCATGAGAGACGAATACAATATCAGTATATCCCACAGAAAAAAATTCCACTGTAAGTTGTAAATGTAAGTGCAAAAATGCAGGAGTTAATGCAAGGGACTTGCGTTTACCCTTTCAACACTTCTCTCTTTAGTATAAAAAGAAAGGCAGCTACCTCAATAGGTAACTGCCTTTTTGATTGCAGAATACGTTTTACTTGTTTTAATTAAAACAATTCGCTGTGCGAGCCGAATCGAAGCATGAGTAATTCAACATCTTTCTCGCAAATCTTGTAGACCACAAGCAGATCTGGTTTGAGATGGAATTCTCTTGTTCGAACAATGCGATTTTGCTCTTCGTAAGCGTTGCTTCCAGTTCCGCTTTTTTCCATTCAACCCGCTCGATCATTTCTTCGCGCCGCCTGCTCATTTCCTCTTTTCGCTTTTCTATATCATCTGCCAGAATTGCCTGTACCACATCCACGCGCTTCT
>JAIKWO010000116.1 GCA_024684675.1 Lachnospiraceae bacterium | reverse complement strand
GGCTGGATCTCAAACTTGTCGATGACTGCTTCCAGTTTCGGGATCGTCATGTTGGAGATACCGATGTGACGAACGAGGCCTTTCTTTACAAGTGCTTCGATCTGTCTGTATGTATCCATGAATTCCGCTACAGAGAACGGTTTGGAATCCGGGTTACGGGAATCCACGTCGCAGTGCGGTGCATGGTAGTTCGGGAACGGCCAGTGGATAAAGAAAAGATCGATGTAATCACACTGCAGATCCGCAATGGATTTAAGACAGGATTTCTCAACATCTCTGTGCATGTCATTCCATACTTTTGTCATGATATACAGCTCTTTACGCTCTACGACGCCTTCGTCGAAAGCCTGTTTGAAAACCTTACCGATCAGATCTTCGTTGCCGTAGCATGCTGCACAGTCAAACATTCTGTATCCTGCGCGGATTGCGCCGGCTACTGCGTTACTAACCTGCTCAGCAGTGAATCTGTCGGATCCGAATGTACCCATGCCGATGCAGGGAACTTTGTCACCGTTGTTCAGTGTGATCTGCGGTACTTTTTTAGGGTCAACTGCCATTTTATATTCCTCCGTTTCATTGTATTGTTCAGGATCATTCCTTACCAATCGTTACTTATGCTTCGCTGTCGATCAGGATCTTGCCCTTTACGGCGCCCGGTGTTTTGTACATCGCAAACGCATCGTCGATCTTCGAAAGCGGAATCTTTTTAAACACAAATGAATCCGCGATCTTGAGCTGTCCTGTCTTAAAGCAATGTGCTACGAGCTGCCATTCATCTCCCGGGAACGGTGCGGAGTAGCTCATCCAGGAACCTGTCAGGATAAATTCCTTACGGTTCATGTTCTCCCACTCTTCAACCGAGAAAGAAAGGTCTCTGGTCGGTGTACCGATGAAGCACACCCGCGCCTTATTCGCAGCAAGTTTAAATGCCATCTTCATTGTGATCGTATTGCCGGCCGTCTCGTATACGTAGTCAAAACCTTTGCCGTCCGTGATCTCCTTAACTCTGTCCATAAAATCATCTTTGCCGGAGTTAACGCCGTAGTCACAGCCAAGCTTTTTGGCAAGCTCAAGTCTTTCATCCAGGATGTCGAAAACCGTCACGCTCTTTGCGCCGAAAATCTTCGCCCACTGTGCGGTCATCAAACCGATCGTACCGCCGCCCAGGATCGCAACATTCTTGCCGCCTTTGTAGTCCACTCTGCGAAGTCCATGAAGCGCAACCGTTGCGGGTTCGAAAAGTGCGCCCTGTTCAAAGGTAACCTCATTGTCAAACTTCACTGCGTTCTTCTCGGGAACGACAACATATTCCGCGAAGCTGCCGAATTCTCTTGAGCCGATGAAGCTGTAGTGCTTGCAAAGGCTGTAGTTGCCTTTCTGGCAGTCATCACATTTCATACACGGAACAAGCGGGATACCCGCTACTCTGTCGCCGACTTTCAGGCTTGTAACGCCCTCTCCGACTTCCGATACGGTTCCGGAAAATTCATGCCCCAATACATTAGGGAAAAAGTGACATGCGTCTCCGTTTACTCTCGGTACATCGGATCCGCAGATGCCGGTGTATTTTACCTTGACAACAACCTTGCCAGGTCCTGCGATCGGCTTCTCGATCTCTTCATAACGGATATCATCTTTTGCGTGAACAACGCCTGCTTTCATAAAGCTCTCCTCTTTTCTTGATCTTTATTGGTATTTCCCGAATGTATGCTTTAAGTCTTCATACAGCTCGAGATATAATTCCATGCTCTTTTTGTACAGTTCGTGATTCTTCATATCAGGCTCCTGAACCCTTGTGATCACGATCGTCTCATCGACTGCCTGCTTATAATCCTTATAAAGACCGCATCCGACACCTGCCAGGATTGCGGCGCCCAGTGTCGTCGCCGTATCGGACGTCGGTACGTTGATCGTACGCCCGGTCACATCCGCCTTGATCTGCGTCCAGAGAACCGAATTTGCGGAACCGCCCATTGCATTGAGACTTCCGACCTTGGCGCCTGTCTCCTCCGCTGTCAGCAGATTGTGCTGAACGGAGAACGCAACGCCTTCAAGAAGCGCCCGTATCATATGTCCGCGCGTCTTATCGAATGACAGCCCGTAGAAAACTCCTTTTGCGTCCGGATCCCAGATCGGAGAGCGCTCGCCTGCCATATAAGGTAAAAAGATCACGCCGTCCGAACCAGCGGCCACCTTTTCGGCTTCCGCCGTCAGCTCGTCAAACGACAAATCCTTGCCAAATTCCTGCTTAAACCATTTGAGTGTGCCGCCACCGCCGACCGTGCCGCCCTGTAAGAGCCATCTGCCCGGTACAACGTGTGCACTTAAAATCAGTTTCTTATGTGCAAGCGCATGATCGGTACAAATGCTCATGCCGCCTGCCTGACCGCCCTGCTCCTGTGTCTGCCCCACTTCGTAAACGCCTGCCCCGAGGGTCCCGCAAGCTGCATCCAGACCACCTGCCACAACAGGTGTCCCGGCTTTTAAACCGGTTAAGGAAGCCGCAGCCGCGGAAACCTCACCAACGATCTCGTCGCAATTGTACAAGGGAGGAACAAGCGACACGGGAAGAGCAAGCTCGTCCGCCAGCTTCTCGTCATAAGCCAGCTTCTTCATATCGAAGAAATGAATGCCGTAGCCCTGGCTTACATCCTGACTCATCACGCCTGTCAGTTTGTAGACGATGAAACTGTTGGACTGAAGAAAGAGTGCGGTCTTGCCAAAGATCTCCGGTCTTTGCTCTTTAAACCAGAGCATCTTCGGCGTTGTATAAGAAGGGAGAAAATCATTACCTGCTATTTCGAAAATTCTGTCTTCTCCGACAAAACGTTTCGTTTTGGTGCAAATGTCTCTCGCACGTGTGTCCATCCAGATCGGTGTCCTGTCTAAAACCTTGCCATCCCTGTCAATCGGAATGGCTGACCAGCTCTGTCCGTCAACACCGATCGCTGCGATCGCATCCGCACTGACACCTTCTGAAGCAAGAACATTCTTGATTCCTGCGCATATTGCAGCCCACCACTCTTCCGGATCCTGCTCTGCCCAGCCGCTCTCCGGATAGTAAACCCGGTACGGCTCATTCGCCTGCGCAATGACTTTTCCATGCGGATCAAATACCGCAACCTTACATGCACTTGTTCCGATATCGATTCCCAGTAAGAGTTCTTTGCTCATGTTTTGCTCCATTTTATCAGTGTTTTGCGTGTTTAGCGCGAAACGGTTCGCTTTGTGTTCTAAAAAATAGCGCCCTCGCGCTTCTCTAATTTGCACTATAACCGCATATTTACAGTGCGTCAAGTACTCTTTTGTAAAAATGAACCGTTTTGTAAGACATGCACAAATCCGGACAAAAAAATTCTGTAATAATCCCGAGAAGAATTATTACAGAATCTGAATTGGTTTCCTATACGTCTCTTATAATGTTTTGATCGAATTACCCGTTTGGAGCTTCGTACCGAGCGCGATCTCCATCGGATCCTCATCAACATCCCCGCCCATCCGGCGAAGGAGAAGCTCAACAGCCTTATCGCTCATCGCTTTCAGCGGCTGCTCCACCATATAAACCTGCGGCTGCAGGACATGGAAGAAAAGCTGATCATCGAATCCAAGAAGCGAGATGTCATCCGGAGAACGATAATCCGATTCATTGAGTGCAAGCATCGCGCCCAAGGTGATCTCGTAGTTGCTCATAAAGACGGCAGTCGGGCGATCCTTTAAGGAAAGAAGCTTCTTCATGCCGCTGTATCCGCTTGCGATCGAATGCGTACCGCGCATCTGGTAATTGGCAGGAACATCGAGTCCCGCATCACGCATGGCATCCATAAAACCGTAAAAACGCTCGCGACCGGTATACTCCGTATCGGAAGCAATGACTGCGATCTTCTTATGATTCCGACTGATAAATTCCTTCAGCGCGGAGCAGACAGCCTTACGGTTGTCGATCCTGACGCAATCGTACTGCGCATCGTTTAAGGAGCGGTCAAGCAAGACAATCGGCACATTTGCGTTCTTGGCCGGATTCAAAAAGTTGCCTCTGGATGAAACAGGAAGGACAACGATCCCGTCCACTTTCTTATTAACAAGATACTTCAGGTTCTTTGCCTCAAGCTCCTCATCTTCGCAGGAGTCAACGATCAGCATGCCGTATCCTTCCTTACGAAGTGCCTCTCCGACATGATGAAGCAGCATGCCGGAGAACGGGCTGGTAATGTTGTAGACGAGAATGCCGACCGTACGTGTCTTGTTGGTGACAAGCCCTCTTGCAAGCTCATTCACCTCATAGTGCAGGTCTTTGATGGCTTTCTCGATCTTCTGCCGGTTCTCCGGCAGAACATTGCCTCCATTCAAATATTTGGAGATCGTCGCAAGCGACAATCCCGTCTGTTCTTTAATATCTCTGATCGTAGCTGACATTCTGTCCCGTATCCCCCTCTGCTGTAAGGACATCAGATCATCTTACACACACTTTGGTTGTCTTGTATTCTCAATAAGTCGAACCGTTTCGTTTATTATAGCAAAGACACGGGAGGTAGTAAATGCCTCCCGTGTACTTTTTTACGCACAAAGCCACATTTTACGCGGTTCGCGTGCCATGCTATCGAACTGTCTTATAGAGCGGACCGTATGCTTTACATGCTCTGTAGTCCTGTCCTTCCTTGTCACTTCCGAACGCATTCCAAGCAGCCGGTCTGTAGATATCGTCCACCGGAACATTGTGCATACATACGGGAATACGAAGCATCGAAGCCATCGTGATCAGATCCGCGCCAATATGACCGTAGCTGATCGCACCGTGGTTCGCGCCCCAATTGTTCATCACATCGTATGCTGTCTTAAACGGAGAGCCTTCCTTGCCGTCCGTACGCGGTGCAAACCATGTGCAGGGCCATGTATAGTCGGTTCTCTTCCAGAGAACATCAGATACTTCATCAGGCAGGTTCACCGTCCAGCCCTCTACGATCTGCAGCACGGGACCGAGATTTTTTACAAGATTCAAGCGAATCATGGTTGCGGGCATCTCCGCTCTTGTGAGGAATCTCGCAGAATAGCCGGCGCCTCTGAAGTAGCCGTTGTCTGCAGGGCACCACTCAGTCGCGCCCATCATGGTCTCGATATCCTTTTCGGTCACATCGTACCACTCTTTGATCACGGGATTGCCGTTTGCATCCTTTACTTCGCCGCAAGCGTCAAGACAGCATGCACCGGAATTGATAAGATGAATGAAGCCGTCCGCTTCTTTTGCCTTACCGGTGATCTCATAGCCCGTCACGCGCTTCACCGCATCGCCGCTCCAATAGGTACGAACATCCGCGAACATCTGCGCGCGATTTGTGAGAAGTTTCATAAACATCATGCCGACGCCGTTTAAGGTATCGTTCTCGGTTGCAAGAATGAAAGGCTCTCTTGCGCCGTTCCAGTCAAATGAGGTGTTGAGGATCGCTTCCGGGAAATCGCAGTTCGGCCAGTGATCCGTCCACTGACGCTGCCCCTGGAAACCGCCGCAAAGTGCGTTGTGTCCGACAGATTCCTCTTCGCAGCCTTCGGGAAGGTTCGGATTTCCCTGATACAGATCCTCGATAATGACCGCCATCTTCGCGGTGAATTCCCAATCTTTTTCCTTCTGCTCGTCACTCTTCTTTACGAAATCCGGGTTCTTATCAAAGCCCTGTCGCGCATATTTCTTGATCCACGCAAGCGCCTTCCGATACTCATCTTCATTATAGATGTGCTCTTCCATACGGCGCAGAATCTCAACTTCATCAACACTCTCCACGCGCATACCAAGGTATTCCTCGAAGAAATCCTGATTGATGATCGAGCCGCCGATACCCATACACTGGCTTCCGATCTGCAGATAAGACTTATCACGCATGGAAGCTGCCGCTACGGATGCACGACCGAAGCGAAGGAGCTTCGTCTTTACGTCTTCCGGGATCACGGTATCGTCCGCATCCTGAACATCTTTGCCGTAGATACCGAATGCCGGCAGGCCTTTCTGCGCATAGGTCGCCAGAACGGATGCAAGATAGACAGCGCCGGGTCTCTCGGTTGCATTAAGACCCCAAACACCCTTGATCGTCAGCGGATTCATATCCATTGTCTCGGAGCCGTAGCACCAGCAGGGTGTGACACTCAATGTGATCGCAACGCCTTCCTTGCGGAATTTTGCCTCGCAGGCCGCCGATTCTGCCACGCGTCCGATCGTTGTATCCGCGATCACGACTTTTACCGGCTCCCCGTTGGAATATTTTAAGTTTTCTTCATACAGTTTCTTGGCTGCTCTGGCCATGTTCATCGTCTGCTCTTCAAGAGACTCACGAACTTTTAACGGTCCGCGCCTTCCGTCTATGATCGGTCTGATACCGATAACCGGGTAATCGCCAATATACCTGTTTTTTGCCATTTGTAGTACCCTCCTTCAGAAAAAATAAAAGCGAAACGTTACACGCTAATTTCATGATAACGGTGTCATTCTCGAAATGAAAGTGATATACTATAAAAAAATGTGACGATATTCACCTGTTTATGCATGACCATACAAAGGACGGACAGCATGAAGTATATTGATTACAAAGAGCGTCGCACGCAGGGAACATTCAACTTCCCGATCGCATACTACCACGAGACACCAATCAGCCCGCGCTATCACATGCCGTATCACTGGCATACGCACTATGAATTGATGCGGATCATATCGGGTGAATTCCATCTGATGCTGGATGACCACACGACCACCTTTCACGCGGGCGATGTGATCTTTATCACAAGCGGCGTCTTGCACGGCGGTGATCCGGAAGACTGTATATACGACTGCATCGTGTTCGACCTCAATATGCTGATGAAGAATAATCATGCCTGTGCGAATACGATCCAGAGCATTATGGACGACAAGATCCGAATCAACACACTGATTTCGGAGAAAAGTGACAAGGTCCTCCCGATCACGGAAATGCTCTGCAGTGTACTCTCTGAGAAAAAAAACGGCTACGAATTCATGACGCAGGGGTATCTGTATCTGCTCCTGGGCACGATCATGGAGGATAAGCTCTACGAAAAAGCAGTCACCGACAAGATTACGGCGCAGCGCCTCAATTCGATCAAGGGCGTCCTCGCCTACATCTCGGATCACTATGCAGGCAGTATCAACTTAGACAGCCTTGCAAAGATCGCCGGCATGAATCCGAAGTACTTCTGCCGCTATTTTCGCAGCATGACGGGACGTACGCCAATCGATTACCTAAACTACTATCGCGTCGAGTGCGCCTGCGAGCTATTATCAACCAAGGATATCTCCATTAAGGAAGCTTCCATTTCCTGCGGCTTCTCCGATGAGAGTTATTTTGTAAAAACTTTTCGCAAATACAAGGGGACGACCCCGAAGCAATTCACCAAAAAGGAGTTCTGATTAAATGAAACAACGCATCTTGCGACTGCTATTTACAGTCGCATTTACAGCTTGCATAGCGCTTACAGGATGCGGCGGGCAGAAAGTCGCCGCCATCTCACCTTTCACGGAATTGTCCTGGGATGCATCGGTCGATGACATGGTCAAGGCCGAGGGCGATCAGTATGAGACATATGATTCGATCTATCAGGGCACGACCTACACCTATTCCAAGACATATCTGGAAAAAGACGGCATGATCAAATACATGTACGACGGTGACGGAAAGCTCTGCAATGTCTCCTGGTCCTATACCGGCGATACCCCCGATTCCGTCATGACAGTTTACCGTGATGTATGCAAAGACACCGAAAAGATTCACGGCAAAAGCACTTCTGACGACGGTGTCGGAAATTACGGACAAGTCTGGAATACTGCGGGCGGAACAGTGATGGCTAACGCCGTGATCACAAATGACGTTCGTGTCATGCAGATCGCTTACATGAGCGAGGCGGTCTCAAAACAGCAGGCAAAATAACACGTGATATGATTATGTGTTTTGAATCAGGAAAATGCTAAAGGAGGATTTAACATGCCATTTGTAACAAGTAAAGAGCTGCTTTTAAAGGCAGACAGGGAAGGATACGCCGTGGGCGCATTCAATGTAGAAAATATGGAAATGGTGATGGCTGTCATCAAGGCCTGCGAAGAGCTCCACGCTCCCGCGATCCTGCAGACAACACCGTCAACGGTAAAATACGCAGGACTTCATATGTACCATGCCAACGTTGCCGCAGCAGCCAAGAGGGCAAGCGTACCGATCGCACTGCACCTTGACCACGGCGACAGCTTCGATCTTGCGATGCAGGCACTCCGTGTCGGTTATACCTCGATCATGATCGACGGCTCCAAGCTGGATTTTGAAGAAAATATCGCACTCTCCAAGCGTGTTGTCGATGCCTGCAAGCCTTCCGATATCCCGGTTGAAGCAGAACTTGGCAAGGTCGGTGGCAAGGAGGACGATCTAAGCTGCGACGATCCGGGCTATACAGACCCCGATGATGCGGTTCGCTTCACAAAAGAGACCGGTATCTCCTCTCTCGCTGTTGCGATCGGTACGGCACACGGCATCTATAAGGGAGAGCCTAAGCTTGATATGGACAGACTCTCCGATATCCGCAAGGTCGTTGATATCCCGCTCGTACTCCACGGTGCTTCCGGCGTACCGGATGCAGCTGTACAGGAATGCATCCGCCGCGGTATCAGCAAGGTGAACTTCGCAACAGAGCTTCGCATCGCCTTCTCCGACGGCATCAAAGAATACCTGAAAGGTGATCCCGATGCTTTCGATCCCAAGAAGTACTGCAAGGTCGGCATGGCGCATGTGACAGAGCTTGTCAAGAAGAAGATCCTGGTTTGCGGATCTGACGGAAAGGCATAAATATGAGCTCTTGGGGACGGGGTTAAGCTAACCGGGCAGAAACATCCACGGATCCCCCCTGCCAACAAGATCTGCCGCCATGAGATACTGTGGCAGCACGTATCCGATCACATTGATCGCATCATTGGCGGGATAATCCGCACAAACGATCTGAATCTCACCTGAATAGCGCAGATTCCGTTCATTATCCATGGTGATGCTGCCACGCTTTCGTTCTGTAGGATCCGCAGGCGAGACAGTCTCACCCGGTGTTGCATACATGCGGCTTTCGACGCAGCGAATAAAATCTTTTGGCGCATCCGGTCTGTTATGGAATACTTTTCCATAGAGGCTCCGATGCGCTTCTTTTAACTTAGCCGGAATGCGGATCACGCCGTCTTTTTCCGTTTCCGTGATCAGCTTTTCTTCATAGGAAGAGATCTCCGGATCGCCAAGGAGCACCAGATCGGTTCCGTAAGTCCTCTTAAGATCCAGATATTGCACATAAGGTGGAATCACACGATGCGCCTCGAGCGTCGGAAGACCTTTATGAAGCGGTCCCCGCTTTTCCTCGTCACCCGCAATGAATGCAGCGGTCTGAATGCCGAACGCATGCCACTTTTCATTACATTCTTTGAGAAAATCCGGATCAAGCCCCGTCTCCGGTCTGGGATAAAAATTGTGGATCGCCAGATCTGCCTTTGTATCCTGCTTTTCCGCTTCAAATAACGCGGTGGAAGCATTGACCGCAATCCGGCACGTTTTCTCAATATGGTCGATTTCTTCTTTGGAAAAACCGTAATCGAGGCGAAAAATCTCGATACCCGTCTTTTCTTTCAGTTCCGACAGATCACGTACATGCATCGCAGAAAGCGTGCGCGGAGATACATCCGCGATCACTTTGATCCCACGCGTACGAAAGTCGCGCAGCATCTCTGCTGCGCGCTCTCCAAAGGAAACATTTAATTCTTCCGGTATATGAAGGGAAGTGAAACAGTAGTCGAAACAACTGTTTTCAAACTGATCCGATCTGTAATTTGATAAGTATACCGCTCTTCCAAACATGTTTTATCCCTTATGCCTGTGCAACGTCTTCTGTTTTGATCGCAGCATTTGTGATCACGAAGCCCATGATATAGGAGATCACAAGTCCGATCCCGTAAAGTGCAACAGACATGATACCTTCATTCGGTCCCGCTGTCATAACGAACAGAGCCAGAAGACCTGAAGGACCCCAAGTAGTGGCTGCGACCTGCGCTGCCATAACAAACGCGCCACCAAAGCCTGCGCCAAGACCTGCCGTCACAAACGGCTTGCCCATCGGGAGTGTAACACCATAAATAAGAGGCTCGCCGACACCGAGAAGACCTGCCGGTAATGCGCCCTTGATCACATCTGCTATTCTTACATTACCACATTTCTTTGCTTTTCTGTAGATCGCGATCGCTGCGCCGACCTGACCTGCGCCTGCCATTGCAAGTGCCGGATACAGTGTTACGAATCCGAGCGTATCAAGCTGAACGGAATACAGCGCAACAAGACCATGATGCATACCCATCGCAACCATCGGAAGGAAGAGAGCCGAGGATAAAAAGCCTGCGATGATCCTTACCACGATAGATTCGGACATACAGATCGCGCCGACACCATTGCAAAGGAGCGTGGACAGAAGGCCTGTCAGCGGCATCACAACGAATACATACGGCACAACAATGATGATCAGGGACAGAAGCGGTGTGAAAACAATGTCCAGGCTCTCCGGCATCTTCTTGCGGATCGCTCTCTCTACTTTTGCAAGAACCCACACACCGATCAGCGCTGCAAGAACGCCACCACGACCGGAACGTAGAATCGAATTGAGTGCCACTTCTTCGTCAAACCAGCCGACAGCCTGTGAAATCGCATCAATACCACCGAGGGTCGTGATCATACCAAGCATACCACCCAGGATCGGCGTCGCACCGAACTTCTCAGCCGCACGATAACCTGCCCATGCCGTCAGATATGCCAGGAAACCGGAATTGATGAGCCCCAGGAAGCTGATCACGATCGACCAGAATTTGCTGTCCGCATAACCCGGAATCAGCTGCTGAAGCAGCGTGGATATACCGGCGCAAAGACCCGCGGCAATAACACCGGGGATCAGCGGAATGAAGATCTCACCAACGGTCTTTAACGCGCTCTTAATAGGATTCTGCTTCTGCGCCGCCTTTACATTCGCTTTATTGGTCTGCCAGTCATTTTTTGTGGACATATCAAGTCCGGCTACGGACGCGATCCCCATAGATGCGCAAATATCTGCGCATTTGCGGCATTTGCCCGGTCCGACAACAACTTCAATGTAATTCGGCTTGTCATGCACGATGCCGAGAACGCCGTCTACCTGCTTAAGCGCCTCAATATCGGCTTTGGCTTCATCTTGCAGATCCAGACGGAGACGCGTCATACAGTTTGTTGCCGCCAGGACATTCTCTCTCCCGCCTGCGCGGTCGATGATAGCCTGAACCATTTCTTCAATCGTCATAGTGTAATTCCCCCTTCACTTTCTTTCTACTGCCTCGCGCACATGTCCCTTAGCCTTCAAAAGTGCCTGCTCGGCCGCTTCCCGGTTCATGTTCCCAAGAACCATTGTAACTGCCAGCTTCACATCTCCATTGGCTTCATCGATCCTGGCGCGAGCCGATTCTCGATCGATTCCCGTTGCGTCCATCACGATGTTTTCAGCGCGTGTACAGAGTTTTTCGTTGCTTTGCACCACATTGACCATCAGATTTTGATACGCCTTGCCGGTTCGTACCATAGCAGCCGTTGTGAGCATATTCAAGATCAGCTTCTGTGCTGTTCCTGCCTTTAGTCTGGTTGAGCCGGTCAAAACCTCCGGTCCAACCTCAACCTCGATCGCGAGATCCGCGACCTTCCCGATCTCACTGTCACGATTACAGGAGATCGATGCCGTCTTACATCCGATCGAGTGTGCGTACTGAAGGCCACCTACCACATAAGGCGTTCTGCCCGAAGCCGCCAGTCCGACCACCACATCGAGCGGACGCAGGTTCTGTGATCTCAAGTCCGCCGCACCAAGTTCCCTGCTGTCTTCAGCTCCTTCAACAGGGTTGCGGAGGGCTGTGTCGCCGCCGGCGATCAGCCCAACCACCTGTTTAGGGGAAACTCCAAATGTTGGGGGACATTCAGACGCATCCAGCACACCAAGACGGCCACTGGTTCCTGCACCCATATAGATCAGCCGTCCGCCTGCCTCAAACGCAGCCACAATATCATCAATCAGTGTCGCAATTTTAGGCAGTTCCTTTTCAATCGCATCCGGTACGGATCTGTCACCGCGATTCATCGCCGTCGCTATTTCCAACGAGGTCATCTGATCCAGATCCATCGTTTCCGGATTCCTTCTTTCAGTCGTAAATCCCGTTAAATCCACGATGATTCCTCCCTTTCTAGATTCAGAATAAGGCGAGTGAAACTTTGTGTCAATTCAGATGCTGTTTTGTGGTACAATGTTTCATATATGGAGTATTTTTTGGCAAATATGTTCAAGAATTGAAAACAGAAAGGATATCTATTGTGAAAAATGTGCTACTTCTAATGCGTGAAGCAATGCCTTCGCTATCTTCATCCGAAAAAAATATCGCAGACTACATCTTAAAGAATCCGGAAGAGATCGGCGATCTAAACATTCGCGCTCTGGCGACGCGCACCTTTACATCTCCCTCCGGCATCGTACGCCTCTGCAGGCGCTTCGGCTTTTCCGGCTATCGCGATTTTAAACAGGCACTCCTTCTGGAGTTAATGGCATTCGGAAAAAGCACTTCCACGGAAGAAACCCTGATCTTAAAAGATGATCCCGTGTCCGCGATCATATATAAAGTAACAGCGCGCAATATCCGTTCACTGGAGGATTCACGAAGTCTGTTGGATGAAGAGACAATGCAGCACTGCATTGATCATCTGGTAGATTGCGAGCGCGTCCTTTTCTATGGGATCGGTTCCTCCTACTGCGTTGCAAATGATGCATACTTAAAATTCCTTCGTTTAAATAAGAACTGCATGCTCAATGAAGACTGGCACTCGCAGCTACTGACCGCAAGGAACGCGACACCTGACGATTTTGCCGTTGTTTTCTCGTATTCCGGACAGACCACGGAAATGATCGAGTGCGTCCGTGCGCTAAAAGAAAACAAGACGCCGTGCTGCGCTGTCACGCGCTACGCTCCGTCGCCTGTTTCAGAACTTGTTGATTATAACCTGTATATTTCCTCTACAGAACCGCTCTTCCGAAACGGTGCCATGTCCTCCCGCATCAACCAGCTGAACGTCATTGACATTCTGTTCAGCGGCTATCTGAACCGCCGGTACGAAGACAGCATTCGCCAGCTTGCCATGACACACATCAGCAAATAGGCCCTTGGGGACGGGGTTAGTGGCTCATTTGCAAAATGAGCCACTAACCCCGTCCCAATGTCATTTAGATAAGAACTCTCATTCTTTCAACAGAA
>JAIKWO010000040.1 GCA_024684675.1 Lachnospiraceae bacterium | reverse complement strand
ATAATATCACTCATTATCTTGCCTCCATAAATGAATCAGACGTTCTTAATGCACGAAGCAACAGAGGACCATCTCATTTTTGCAACTTAGTCATGTTAACATATGCATCTTTAAAATGCAAGTGTTTTTCTATTTTTTACGCCTTTTGGGAGGATGCTGCTCCTCATAGAGGCGTTTTTGTTCCATATATGCTTCATAAAGATCCGGACGGCGTTCCTGTGTACGCTTTTCAGACTGTTCGAGACGCCATTCGTCCACTTTTTTATGATCACCGGACAAAAGGATCGCCGGCACCTTTTTTCCATGCCACTCTTCCGGTCTTGAATACTGCGGATATTCCAAAAGGCCGTTCTGGAAGCTTTCCGTATCGGCGGAGTCATCATTATGAAGAACTCCCGGCAAAAGTCGCGAGATCGTATCCATCATGACCATAGCAGGAAGCTCGCCGCCCGTCAGAACATAATCACCGATCGAGACATAATCCGTAACAGTCTCTTCAAGCACACGCTCGTCGATACCTTCATAATGACCGCAAAGGAAGATCAACTCCTCTTCGCTTGCAAAATCCGCCGCCATCTTTTGATCAAAGGTACGTCCTTGCGGTGTCAGATAGATCGTGCGAATCCCTTTTCCCGGGATCGAGTTCCACGCATCATAGACAGGCTGTGCCTGCATCAGCATGCCCGCTCCTCCGCCATATGTATAATCATCCACTTTTCCGTGCTTATCAAGCGTATAATCACGAATATTGCGCACATCCAGTGTCAAAAGCCCCTTCTCGATCGCACGGCCCGTGATGCTCGTCTGCATACAGCCCTCGATCATCTCGGGGAACAACGTCAAAACATGAAATACCATGATCGTCCTTCCTGCTTCCTGTTTACAGATCCGTAAGGCCGGGAAGAAGATGCACCTTCATGATGCCCGCTTTGGGATCGACCGATAGAATGCATTCTTTGATCGCAGGGATCAGGAGCTCACGCCCGTCAGAACACGTAACCGCATAAACATCGTTCGCACCGGTCTCAATCACATCAGTCAGTGTCCCCAGTTCACGATCATCTTCGTCCAAAACGCGCATGTCGATCAGATCGGCAATGAAATACTCGTCTTTTTTAAGTCTGACAGCGTTTTCTCGGGTCACGTAAAGGTCTTTTCCTTTGTAACGCTCGATGGATTCGATCGTATCGTGATCTTTAAATTTCAGGATCACAAACTGCTTAAAGAATTTCACACCCGTTACTTCCAGATCAATGCGTTCACGCCCTGTATCCAGGATCAGTTCTTTACATTTTTTAAAACGATTCACGTCGTCCGTCGTCGGATATACCTTTACTTCACCGTGTACCCCATGCACTTTGGAAATCACGCCGACTTTTAAAAAAGATTCCATAAATGTCCTCTGTCAGTTCATTCGAAAAAAGGGCGGCTTCTGAAGCCGCCCGCAACATTAGATGATCTCTACATCCACTTTCTTATTGTCTTTCGATGAAGCGGCTTTCACAACAGAGCGAATTGCTTTCGCAATTCTGCCTTGTTTGCCAATGACCTTGCCCATATCGGCAGGAGCCACCTTCAATTCAACCGTAATCGTCTTACCGCTTTCTTTCTGGGTTACAACAACTTCGTCCGGTTGATCAACAAGAGCTTTTGCAATCACTTCAACTAATTCTTTCATGATCCACCTCCGAAAGTTATCACAATACGTCAAAATCACAAAGAATCTGCTTATTTGCTGATGATACCTGCGTTTTTGAAGATTTTGTTAACAACTTCGGTAGGCTGAGCGCCGTTAGCAAGCCACTTCTTAGCCTTCTCCTCATCAACCTTGAATGTGCTGGGATCTGTGTTAGGATCAAATGTACCGATCTCGTCGATGCATCTGCCATCTCTGGGGGAACGAGAATCCGCTACGATAATTCTATAGTAAGGCGCTTTCTTCTGTCCCATTCTTCTTAATCTGATCTTTACCATTTCTTTCACCTCCGAAAAAATTTCAATGTTCTTCTATGTTAAAAGGGGAATTTGAATTTTCCTCTTTTTCCACCTAAGCCGCCAAGCATACCGGGCATCTGCTTCATCATCTTCTGTGACTGCTCAAACTGTTTGATAAAACGATTGACCACACTGATGTCAACGCCCGCGCCCTTTGCGATTCGATGCTTCCTGGAAGGATTCATGAGCTTCGGGTTACGTCGCTCTTCTTTAGTCATTGATAACACGATCGCTTCCGTTCTGGCAAGTTGCTTGTCGTCAACCATCGACTGAATGTCGCCAAGCTTACTTCCCATGCCGGGAAGTGCCGAAAGAAGACTGCCGATCCCGCCCATCTTGCGCATCTGCTTCATGCTTTCCAGATAATCCTCGAAATCGATCTTGCCTTTCTTCAGGCGCTGCGCCATCTCGCGTTCTTTGTCCGCATCAATGTCAAGATTCTCCTGCGCCTTTTCAATAAAGGTGAGGATATCACCCATGCCAAGGATCCTGCTTGCCATACGGTCCGGATAGAACTGCTCTAAATCGGATAGCTTCTCGCCCATACCGACATAAAGAATCGGCTTACCGGTAACGGCCTTTACAGAAAGCGCCGCACCACCTCTTGAATCACCGTCCATCTTGGAAAGAACGACGCCGTCGATACCGATCTTATCATCAAATTCCTTCGCGACATTGACGGCATCCTGACCGGTCATGGCATCCACAACCAAAAGTGTCTGGTGAACCGAAACATGCTCCTTGATGGAAACAAGCTCATCCATCATGGCTTCATCTATATGCAAACGACCTGCCGTATCGAGGATCACAACATTGTGTCCGTTCTTTGCGGCATGTTCGATCGCTGCCTTCGCAATATCAACCGGGCTGTGATTCTCTCCCATGGAGAAAACATCAACACCCTGCTTCTCACCGTTGATCTCTAATTGCTTGATCGCTGCAGGACGATAGACGTCGCACGCTACCAGCAGGCATTTCTTGCCTTTGGTCTTAAGCTTTCCGGCGATCTTTGCCGTCGTGGTCGTCTTACCGGCACCCTGCAGACCGCACATCATGATCACAGTAATGGCTTTGCCGGGTTGCATCGCGATCTCTGTCGTCTCGGATCCCATTAAGGAAACCATCTCTTCGTTTACGATCTTGATGACCATCTGCCCGGGATTCAGGCCGTTCATAACGTCCTGTCCAACCGCTCTTTCCGAAACGGCATTCACGAACTGCTTCACAACCTTGAAGTTAACATCCGCTTCCAAAAGCGCCATCTTCACTTCTTTTAAGGAAGCCTTGACATCTTCTTCCGTCAGACGGCCTTTGCTGCGAAGCTTTTTGAATACGTTTTGCAGTTTATCCGTCAGACTTTCAAATGCCATGTGTTACAGTTCCTCTACGATCTCATCCGCAAGCTTACGGATCATATTGAGTGTATCGTCCGAAGGGCTACCTTCATCAGCCAGCTTATGGATCTTGCCGACCTTTTCCTTAATCTTGTAAAAACGCTTTACAAGCCCAAGCTTTTCTTCGTAATCCTCAAGTGCCTTGTTGCATCGCTTCAAAAGATCGTGAACGCCTTGCCTGCTGATCCCTTCATCAGAAGCGATCTCTCCCAAAGAAAGATCTTCAAACACGGCTTTTTCATATAATTCTTTCTGATGATCCGTTAACAACTCTCCATAAAAATCATAAAGGAGACCGTGTTCAATCATTTTATCCATACGAATGCCCTCACAAAGCACAGTTGTAAGGATACAATAAAAGAAAAAGGGTGTCAAGCACTTTTTCTTGACACCTGTCCCTCCAGTTTATGAATGACATGAAAGCACATCGGAACAATGTAAAAGCAGCCTGCGACCCAGGCAAGCTGATCATCCCAGCAGATCGCCGGATACCCAAGGATCGGAACGATCCATATACTGATGATCACACGGGAAGCCATCTCGGCGACACCCGAAAAGATCGCACGACCGGAAAAACCAAGCCCCTGTACGCTCATCCTCGTAACATTCAAAAAACCAAGCATCCAGTAGCAGGTTCCGATACAGAGCAGGAACTGTGCAGCGGCATCTAGAACCGCCGTTTCATCATTTCCGATAAAGAGCGCTGAAAGTTCCCTTCCGAAGATACTGATGAGCGCTCCGATGAAAAGACCATACAACGCACCGGTTAGTATTCCTCTTTTTACGCCTGTCTTGATTCGATCCATCTTACCCGCGCCCAGATTCTGCCCGCAGTATACAGAGACACCGGTTGCCAGCGCATCAAAGGGACACATCGAAAACTGCTTGATCTTGGTAACAGCCGCAAACGATGATGAATATACACTTCCAAGCGCGTTATTCGCAGCCTGCATGACCATACAACCGATCGCGGTAATCGAATACTGAAGCCCCATCGGAAGTCCAATGAGGAGCATCACCCAAAGTTCATGCAGGGAAAAAATGCAGTTTCTCCGATTTGGCACAAGAACAGGCATCTTTTTCAGGATGAGGATCAGGCACAGAATACCGCTTAATGCCTGTGCAAGCACTGTTGCAAGGGCGGCACCGGCAACCCCCATGCCAAAAGAAAGAATGAATACCAAATCAAGCACGATATTCAGCACCGTCGAAAGCGCCAAAAACAAAAACGGCGTCTTGCTGTCGCCAACAGCACGAAGCGCACCGGATAACAGGTTGTACAGCAGTGTAAACGGGATACCGCAGAACATGATAAACAGGTACGTATACGCATCATCATAAATCTCTGCGGAGATCTGAAGCATATGCAGGATCTCATCACACCAAAATGTGGATGCAACCGTCAAAAGCACGGAAAAGATCACGCAAAGGATCGCATCGTGAAACAGGCTCCGCTTCAGCCTGTTTATATCACCGGCACCAAAAAACTGCGCGATCGGAATCGCAAAGCCGCTGCAAAGCCCAATGCAAAAACCCATAACAAGGAACTGCACACTGCTGGTCGCACCGACGCCCGCAAGCGCCCACGGCCCCAGGATCCGTCCGACAATTACAGCATCCATCACGTTGTACATCTGCTGCAACAGGTTGCCAAGCAGCAATGGCAAAGCAAACGAGGCGATCAGCTTCAGCGGATTGCCTTCGGTCATATTCATCATGCGGTTTTTGCTTTTATTTTGTAACATAACAGCTGTCCTTTTATCTTTTCTAACACGCCAATTCATGTTAAAATAACACTATCAAAGAAAAAAAGCAATTCATTTTATAAAAAGTTTAGCGAGGTGACATTATGAAAAAAATAAGATATGTGACACTCGGCATTCTTGCAGGCGCAATGCTCTTCTTCGTCAAGGCGGATGTAAGCGCACATACGGATAACCAGCAGAACGCAGTGACCGTTCAGGCCAATAACAATTCGGCAGGTGCCGTTTTCTGTACCTTAAACGGACAATCCTTTGCGCATTATACGTATTGCGGTGCAAATGATACCGTTACCGTATCGGCACTTCCCGTTAATAAAGAATTTGAATTTAAATACTACATGGACAACGGTGTCATCATCAGTAACGGTAATTCTTCACAGTACACATTTGGCGTCGGCGGCAGGAATCATCGCATTGTTGCAGTCTTCGAACGCTTCAAGGGTCACAGTTATAAGACAGACGAAAACATCAGCGGCATCAACAGAAACACAAACGCGGTTGATTATGTGAAGGAATACAAAGTAATCGGCGTAACACTGAATGCAAAGCTGACAACGATTGATGAGGGAACAAAACAGGCAGCTGCCATCGTCAGCAGCGAGAACTATTCCAGTTCCTATGACATTGAATTGACAAGCGAGGATGGTAAGAGAATCGAGTCGCTCAAAACACCTACTCGCGTATGCCTAACGCTCCCGCGCTCCGAAGCAAAGACAGGCAGATCATTCCATGTGATCTGTGCAAACGGAACGACCCCTGTGTTGTTGCCGGATCTCGACACAAACGATCAGACCGTAACATTTGATCTGCAGCAATCCGCAATTTATGTGCTGACCTTCAGCGATACGCAGCCTTCTCAGTCAGCCCTGATCCCGACCGTGAAGCCGCCGTTGATCCCGCTTACATAATATTAAGTTCTAAACACATGAAGAAATGAAGTGAGCCTCGGAATCGTAATCCCGAGGCTCTTCTTATCCATGCACTATTTGGTTGTACTGCCAAATCCACCGGTTCGAACGCCATCTGCGTCATCGTCTTCGCAAATACCGAATTCCGTAAAAATGCCCTGCACGAATCCTTTGCCCTGTTCGATCTGCAATGATTTGCTCTCTTTAGAGTCGTTGGTAATACGGCAAATGATATGGCCTTCATTGTCGGCATTAAAATAATCGCTGTCGATGATCCCTACCGTGTTGTCCAGTTGCATACGATACTTAAATCCGAGTCCGCTTCTGGGGAATAAGGAAAGTACCCAGCCCTCTTCCATTTTGGCACGGATGCCGGTCGGAAGTTTGATGGACTGTCCGGGATGAAGTGTAAATGTAATCGGACTGAAGAAGTCGTATCCTGCACTTCCCGCAGTCGCACGCTTAGGCAATTCGATCGTATCGTAAACGGCTGCGGCTTTGTCCTCATTAAAGCCACGCTCCTCGGGAATAGCATCCAAAAAGTCCTTTACAAACTGTTCTTTGCTTACTTTCATGAATTTCGCGATTTTTTTCATGTCTGATCTCCGTTATTCGAGTTTATTAGGGGTTATTCATAATCGCCGCAGTGCAGGATCGGGCTTCCGGGATCCGTCTGCCTGAGGCTCTTTTGCACATCAATGACGCGTTGATTCTTACTACCCTTCCACAAAAGCTTTACATCACGCTCATCAATATGAAATTCTCCGTCTACCACGACATCCACGAACTTCATCAGCGGATAGTGCATGATATTTTCCCAGGAATCCCCTGTATAAAGCCAGATTGTTTTATCGGGATACTTTGTTTTGATCTCTTCCATTAAGTTCCGGACATCCGTCCTGTTCGCCGGGTGCAGCGGATCTCCGCCCGAAAACGTAATGCCCGAAATATAGGAATGATCCAATTGCTCAAAAAGCTCCTGCTTTGCGGCTTCATCAAATGGTAATCCGCCGTTAGGATCCCATGTGATCGGGTTCTGGCACTCCTTGCAACAATGCGAGCAGCCCGCAACCCAGAGCACGACACGCAGACCGTCGCCGTTAAGCATGTCATCCTTCGTTATATTGTGATATCTCATGATTTACTCCTGCAGTTACATACTCAGTCTGTCAGCGATTTCAGCCATTTTGGCATCATTCAGTCGTGTATCGCCGTGAACTCTGGAATAGGAAAGATAACCGTTCATCCTGTCGATCTTGGTCAGGTTACGGCTGCCGCATTTCGGGCACACATCCATTTCCAATTCCTGATGACCGCAGTCGTCACAATATGCAAGCGAAAGGTTGACGCCTTCGTAAAGTCCCATCTCCATCGCACGGCGGATCAGGGTCTTGATGGCTTCAATATTGTAGTCGATCGGATATTTTACGTACTGGATCTTGCCGCCGTTAGAAAGCTCCCAAAAACGATATTCTTTATCCTGCTTCTCGATCGGCGTAATATCTTCCGTTACATGGCAATGGAAGCTGTTGCTGACATATTCTCTGTCGGATACGCCTTCCACAATGCCATATTTCTTTCTGAACTGTTTCACCTGCAGACCGCAAAGATTCTCTGCCGGCGTACCGTAGATCGCATACAGATTGCCATCTTCTTTTTTGAAGCGGTCGATCTCTTTGTTGATATAATCCAAGACTTCAAGCGCAAACTGCCCGTCCTCGACAAGCGACTTTCCGTTGTAAAGTTCCTGCAGCTCATTAAGCGCCGTAATGCCGAAGCTTGCGGTCGCATACTTAAGAAGCGGTTTGATCTTGTCTGTCAGTTTCAGATGACCGTTTAAGAAGCCGCCTTCGCAATATGCAAGCGGGTTGGTGGATGCACGCATCTCGCCAAGATATGCATACGTACGGATGTGAAGCTGACGGATCAGATTCAGATAATAATCAAGCACTTCGTAAAAATCTTTGCTCTCATGACGCGCTTTTGCCAGAATCATGGGCAAATGAAGCGAAACAGCGCCGATATTGAAACGTCCGACAAAAATCGGCGTATCGTCATCGTCCGCAGGGTACATGCCGCCCCTCTCATACCAGGGAGAAAGGAACGCTCTGCATCCCATGGGAGAGATAATCTTGCCGTAGCGCTTGTACATGCTGGCGATATAGCCGCGACCGGTAAGAGATAACCAATCAGGGTACATGGTCTTGGCGGAGCATCGTACACCTGCTTCGAAAACATCCTCCAGCTCTTTGCCCGGGCCATGCAGATTCTCATCATATAAGAAAACAATTTTCGGGAAAAGAACAGGCTTCTTGCATTCTTTCTTGCCCTGTCCTCTTCTTCTGACATTAAGCATCGAAATCGTCGCAAGTTTTGCGAAACGACCCGTACCCGTACCGGCTGTAACGGTAATGAACGGATAGTCTCCTCGGGAAGATGCAACAGTATTGAATTTGTACTCCCAGCCTTGGAAACCCTGTTCAAACTCCTTGACAACATCCGCATAACTTTCCGCTTCTGCCGTCTCATGATCAATTCCGAGGCGCTCATACTTTTCGATATTACGCTTATATGACTTCTCGGCATACGGCTCGAGGATCAGATCCACGCTCGGAACCGTAAATCCACCGTACTGCTGGCTTGCCGCACTTAAGACGATATCACCGATCACATCAAAAGCAACATCAAGTGACTTCGGCTCGTTATACCAGATGTTGCCCATCTCGAAACCGCCCTTAAGTACATGCTCCACATCAAAGAGGCAGCAGTTCATGGTATCGCGTCTTGCGGACATATCATGGACATAGATGTAACCGTCACGGCATGCCTGAATCTCTTCGGTCGTCATGAAAAACTTCTGATAGAGTTCCTTGTTCAACTGGTTAAAAACAAGGCTTCTCTTTGTGGAAACAAGCGCAGAGTCTGTGTTTGCATTCTCCTTGTCTCCGACATACATGATCGACTGACTCTTCTTGTAAACGTCATCAAGCATGCGGACAAAATCCTGCTTATAATTCCGGTAATCGCGATAGCTCTTCGCTACAATAGGCTTAACCTCTTCCAAAGCGGATTCCACAATATTGTGCATGATCTGAATCGGCACATCATCCGTATCAAGCTCTTCCACTTTTTTGATCACATGTTCACAAATGTGACGCTGCTCATCCTCAGTGAATTTGGTCAACGCACGATATGCGGATTTTCCAACAGCATTGATCACCTTCTGGACATTAAAGATCTCTTTGCTGCCGTCCTTTTTTATAACCCACATCTCACGATTCGGGGTATATTCCTTCCCGTAATCGATGCCGTCAGCTTGTTTTTCCGCTGTAACGCCCATGCTCTTCTCCTCCCGGTAAATAACACCATATAGTCAGTGCCGTGTCTTCAAAACACAACATCTTGTATTATACTATAATATCGTTTTCCGACTGTCAAGTCGCATAACGCACAAAAATAAACGCAAAAATCCGTACAAAAGATAAGAAAAAAGAGCGCACAAAAAGTACGCTCTTCAAAAACCAATCTCTGTTATGCTCTGTCTCCGGCTTCCCGCATTTCCTTCGCCTTCTTGGCATCTTTGGCCTTGCGCCACTTGATTCCGATCACACAGGCAACAACAACCAGAAATACGATCAAAAGGAAGACGCTTAAGTACGATATGAAATAGCGTAAGAATTCAATCAGATTCTCCATGGCCTTCTCCCCTTTCGCTTGTCAAGCTGGAAATATTATACCACTACATCTAGTGTGTCGTCAAGCAGATCGTCCCCGTCAGCCGCTGATGTCGCGAGCTGGTCACAGCGTTCGTTCTCCGGATGACCGTTATGTCCTTTCACCCAGGTAAATGTCACGTGATGCGGCTCCATCGCTTTTAACAGACGTTTCCAAAGTGGAATATTCTTAACAGGACCGTTCTTGGTCTTCCAGCCCTTGTTCTGCCAATTATCGATCCAATGCTGATTGAACGCGTCCGTCACATACTTGGAATCGGATACAACCTCGACATCACAAGGCTTCGTAAGCGCCTCCAGTCCGGTGATTACCCCTAAAAGCTCCATACGATTGTTCGTCGTCTTTTTAAAGCCGCCGCTGTATTCGCGCACGTGTGTCTGCCCTTTGGGGTCAGTATATTTCAGGACCGTGCCAAATCCGCCCGGTCCGTCCGGATTGCCGCGAGCGGATCCGTCCGAATATAAGGTTACTTTCATGCAAGATTCTCCGGACCAAAGCCAAAAGGTAAGAGTTCTCCTAAGGTTTTTACAATGTATTCGTCTTCGCTCTTCGCCATAATGATCTCAAACGTCTTCGGATTGCAAAACTCCATCATAACCTGTCTGCAAACACCGCAAGGCCCGCCGAATTCAATATGCTCATCATCTTTCCCCGCAACGATTGCGATCGCACGAAAATCTTTATGTCCGTCGTAAACGGCTTTGAAGATCGCTGTCCTCTCGCCGCAATTGCCCGGTGTAAAGGCTGCGTTTTCAATATTGCAGCCCTGATAGATGCTGCCGTCTTTGCAAAGAAGAGCCGCCCCAACATAGAACTGCGAATACGGAGCGTACGCATGCTTTCTTGCTTCAAAAGCCTTTGCGATCAATTCCTTATAATTGATATCCATACGACAACCTCCGCTTATTGTAATTCGTTTAAGATCGATGTGCCGATACAGCCTTCCGGCATCTGAATGCCGAAGTTCTCGGCAATCGTGGCACCGATCACTGCAAACGTATCCTTTTCCGGAAGTTCACCCTTGTGCTCCATTTTCTTTGCATAAGCAAGGAACGGCACCTTTTCTCTCGTATGATCCGTGCCTGTGTAGGTCGGGTCGTTTCCGTGATCTGCCGTGATAATAAGAAGATCGTCATCACGAAGAACATCAAGGAGCTTCCCGAGGTTAACATCAAACTTTTCGATCTCCTCGGCATACCCTTGCGGATTCCTCCGGTGTCCCCAGAGGGCATCGAAATCTACAAGGTTGGTAAAGCAGATACCGTTAAAGTCGCGCCCTGCGATCTCGATCGTCTGCTCCATGCCATGAACGGAACTCTTCGAGCGATTGGATTCGGTAATTCCTTCTCCGACAAAGATATCGTTGATCTTTCCAACGGAGATCACATCAAATCCGGCATCTTTCAGAGCATTCAATACAGTCGGTCCGAAAGGTTTCAATGCATAGTCATGACGATTGCTCGTACGAACGAACTCACCCTTCTTCTTGCCGACATAGGGTCTTGCAATGACACGACCGACTTTCCACTCATCTTTCATCGTGATCTCTCTTGCGATCTCACAGCAGCGATACAGTTCTTTTAGATCAAAAGTCTCCTCGTTGCCGCAAATCTGTAATACGGAATCCGCGGATGTGTAAACGATCATATGACCTGTTGCGATCTCTTCTTCCGCCAGCTCGTCCAGGATCTCTGTTCCGCTTGCACTTTTATTACCGATCACTTTATGCCCTGTCTTCTCCTCCAGTTCGCGAATCAGCTCAGGCGGGAATCCGGTATCGGTAAAAGTCTGAAAAGGCTTCGTCACATGAAGTCCCATCATCTCCCAATGGCCGGTCATCGTATCTTTACCGTTGCTCTTTTCAGAAAGCTTCCCATATAATCCCATCGGATCGGAAACAGCTTCAACCTGTTTGAGAGGCGTGATATTGGCCATTCCAAGCTTTTGCAGGTTCGGGATAGTAAACGTATCAACGGCTTCCGAAATATGGCTGAGCGTATTCACGCCGATATCACCAAATTTCTCGGAATCCGGCATGGCTCCCACGCCAAGCGAATCCATAACAACAACAAATACACGATTGTATTTCTTCATAAGGCTCATCTCCCTAGTTCGTTGCTTTTACAATCTTGATCACGCGGCTGGTACCAAGTCTGTCGGCACCAAGTGACAGAAACTTCTCCGCATCTTCAAGCGACGATATCCCGCCGGCTGCCTTGATCTTCACATTCTCACCGACGTGCTTTGCAAAAAGCGCAACATCCTCAAATGTGGCACCGCCCGTTGAAAATCCGGTCGAAGTCTTGATATAATCAGCACCCGATCTTGTAACAACGTGGCACATCTCAATCTTTTCTTCATCTGTCAGAAGACAGGTCTCGATGATCACCTTCAGGATCTTGCTGCCGCAAGCACGCTTTAAGGTGCGGATCTCCTCTTCCACAAGATCATAACGTCTTTCCTTGACCCAGCCGACATTGATGACCATATCGATCTCATCGGCGCCGGAAGCGAGTGCATCTTTTGTCTCAAATTCCTTGACCGAAGTAGTCATGTAGCCGTTCGGGAATCCGATGACCGTGCAGACAGCCATTTTGTCACCGACATACTCCTTTGCCTGCTTCACAAAAGAAGGCGGGATGCAGACAGAAGCGGTACCATAGTGCATCGCATCGTCGCAGATCTCTTTAATCTCCGGCCAGGTACTTGTCTGCTGCAGCAAGGTGTGATCCACATGTTTTAAGATCTCTTTAATATCCATAAATCAGATTCTCCGTTCGTATCGAAATTATGCGAGATTCAGCGCAATCTCCATCATCTTCTTAAAGCCTGTCTGGCGCTCATCCGCGGAGAGCTCTTCCGACTTATAGAGGTGATCGGAAATCGTCAGGATCGTAAGTGCGTGCTTATGCGCATAAGCCGCATTGTAGTAAAGACCCGCGGATTCCATCTCTACGCAGAGGATTCCCATCGCTTTCAGACGGTCGCTTACGGTCTTGTCCGCATTGTAAAAAATATCGGAACTGAATACGTTGCCGACGGTTACTTTCGTCCCTTGCTCCTTAGCAACCGCTACTGCCTTTTCAAGAAGCGCATAATCTGCGATCGGTGTGAAGTGGCCGGGGAAATTGTACTGATAGCCGTAATTGGAATCGGTGGATGCACCCTGCGCGATTACGATATCCATGAGATTCAGATCATCGGAAAGAGCGCCTGCGCTGCCGATTCGGATAATATTGTCTACATCATACATATGAAATAACTCATATGAGTAGATGCCGATCGACGGAATACCCATACCGCCGCCCATTACGGAGATCTCTTTTCCCTTATACGTTCCCGTATAGCCGAACATGTTACGTACGGCATTAAACTGTGTTACATTTTCAAGATATGTGTCTGCGATAAATTTAGCGCGGAGCGGATCGCCCGGCATCAATACTGTCTTTGCAATATCTCCCTTTTTTGCACTGTTATGCGGTGTTCCCATCTTAATTTCCTCCTTCAATTTATGATTCATGTTGAACAGTTTCCATATCTTTTTTGAAATAGATCTTTTGCATCTTTCCTGTCAAAAACTGAATGATCGGTCCTGCAACGATAGCTGCAACCACAGTGACAACGCCAAGCTTACCGCCAAGGAAAAAGCCGATCAGAACAAGACATATATCAAACACGATCTTAACGGTGCGATATGCTTTCTTCGTGACATCACGCAAAAACAGAACCGTTCCCGTAAAAGGATCCACGCCGATATCGACCGTCACGTACATGGATATCCCCACATAGAGAAGAAGATTTCCTGTGATGCAAAGCGCGCATCGAACGAAAAATGCGTCATGATAGGGGATCATATCGTACAGGGCGACGTTAATATCCGTAAAGAGCCCGTACGGCAAAAAGTAGATCAATGTGCCGATGCTGATATATTTTCTTGCCAGGATAAAAAGAACAACTGTTAAAGATGCATTGACGATATTGGACGCCATTCCAAGCTGGTCGGTCGTCCAGTTCATAGACGCGCGCAGACCGTCATACAGAATACCGATCGAATCGTTGCCAAGGCCCGCACGATTGTTAAAGGCGGCTCCCAAAGTGATCAGAAACACGCCGCCAAGCGCCAACAAAATATCTCGCAGGTGGACGTGTTTAAACCATTTCATATAAGCACCACCCTATATTACGCTTTATTCTTCTCTCGGTCTTCCCTGATCAGTCTGCGGAGCGCTTCCACGGCAATCCGGATCGCCATATCCGTATCGTGAACGACAGGATTCTCAAGACCTTCTCTCTCTCGTTCCTGATTGGCCACAACAAGGAACACGGAACCACACCTTACATGATGCATGCTTGCAACGATGAAAAGTGCTGCGGATTCCATTTCGGATGCAAGGCAGCCAAGGCGCTTCCATGCTTCCCATTTATTGATCAGTTCATAAGACACCGGCATCTGCTCCGGGTTGTGCTGCCCGTAAAAAGCGTCCTTACACTGGACTACGCCGACATGATATCTCTGATTCAATGATTCCGCCGCGTCAACAAGCGCATTAACAACCGTCCTGTCTGCCACTGCGGGAAATTCGATCGGTGCATATTCTTTGGTCGTTCCTTCCATGCGGATCGCCGCCTGTGCGATTACGGAATCACCTGAAAGTACATCCAGCTGCATACCGCCGCATGTCCCGATCCTCACAAACGTATCTGCACCCGCACGGACAAGCTCTTCCATCGCGATCGATGCGGAGGGTCCGCCGATTCCGGTAGATGTAACAGAGACCGTCTCACCGTCAAGCTTACCCGTATATGTTACATATTCTCTGCTGTCCGCAACAAGCTTTGCATCGTCAAAATATGCCGCGATCTTCGCGCATCGCTTCGGATCGCCCGGCATGATAACATAGCGACCGACGTCACCTTTTCCTACCTGAATATGATATTGCTTGTTTGGATCTTCAGAATAATGCATGCTCCATATCCTCCATGTATCATTTTACATCACGGTATGTTTCTTGTACAACCTATCTGCCCGTTTTCTTCATGAGCGTGTTCATCGCTTCATTTAAGCCCGCAACAGTCAGTTTGTACATCGGAAACACTTCCTTAACAGCGGTCTCGGCTTCACGCCATGGTGCTCTGCCGGGTGCCATTTTGGGGTTCATCCATACAATCTTCTTGAAATGCTTTTTCAAAAGAAGAAGCCAGTCCATTCCGGAGAGACCGTTGTTGGGTCCCCTGTAGTTGCCGGTCTCCGAATACAGCTCCTCCGGTGCCATAGCGGCATCCCCGACAATGATCACCTTGTAATCACTGTCCAGGTTCCGAAACAGCCATTCCGTCTCGACCCAGTCACCATTTTCGCATTCAGGTGTCTTGTAGACATGGCTGTAAATACAGTTGTGAAAATAATAAAACTTTACGTCTTTATAATGATTGGACTTATTGATCGACTGAAACAGCTCGTTCATCAGCTCCGTATACGGGATCATCGTTCCGCCCGAATCCATCAAAAGAAGGAGCTTAACCGAATTCTTGCGTGGCTTTTCCATTACGATCTGCAGGCAGCCGCCGTTATTACAGGTCTTATCGATCGTTCCGTTAATATCCAGTTCCGTCTTCGGAATATCAAGCCTTGAAGAGAACTCGCGAAGCCTTCTGAGCGCCTGCTGGAACTGCCTGTTGTCAAGAACGCGGTCATTACGGAAGTCACGGAATTTACGCTCACCGACAACCGCAAATGCAGACTGATAACCGGTCGCGCCGCCGACACGTACGCCGCCGACATTACCGCCCGTATTACCGAAGCTCGTCTTGCCCATCGTGCCGATCCAGAAGCTGCCGCCGTTATGCTCACTGTCCTGATCACGCAGACGGTCTTTAAACTTCTGCTCAACTTCATCCTTGTCGACTTTGATCTCCTCAAGCTGATTGAGCCACTGCTTCTCTTCCATCTGCAGCATCTCATTCATCTCTTCTTTATTGAGCCATTTGAGCATCTGCTTGGAAACTTCGGTCTCATACTGCGCACCTTTAAACGTCTCCTCAAATGCCATGTCGAACTTGTCGTATTCTACTTCGCTCTTTACAAGCGTCATGCGGGCAAGATAATAGAACTCGGTCAGCGAACTGCATGCAAGACCTTTATCAAGCGCTTCCTGCAGCGTAAGCCACTCTCCGAGCGTTACCTTGAGTCCCTTTTCTTTGAGCTTGTCAAAAAATTTTAGAAACATGTATCACCTATTCTACGCTGTGCTTCACTGTTTCAAGATCTTCATCCTTTTTTACGATCAC
>JAIKWO010000090.1 GCA_024684675.1 Lachnospiraceae bacterium | reverse complement strand
TGATGATCCCGATGCTCACAAGGAGCATCAGAAAACCGATCGCCGTAATGAAACGGATCGGTTTGATAGAAAATGACGTGATGCCATCCATTGCAAAACCAAGCATCTTGCTCATCGTATACTTTGATTCGCCGGCCTGTCGCTCACGCACATCAAAGTACACGATATCGGACTTGTAACCGATCGTCGGGATCAGGCCGCGAAGGAACAGATTCACTTCATTGTATTCGGAAAGACTCTCGATCGCGCGCTTGCTCATTAGTCGGTAGTCCGCATGGTTCTTTAAAACCTCGCAGCCCATCATCTGCATCAGCTTATAGAAACCAAGTGCCGTCATTTTTTTAATAAAGCCGTCAGTATTGCGCGCATTGCGCACGCCGTATACGACATCGCAGCCGCTCTCGAACTTTGTGAGCATCTCATCGACCGCATTGATATCCTGCTGTAGATCGGCATCGATCGAGATCACGGCATCTGCTTTCTCCTTGGCTGTCATGAGGCCAGCCAGTACTGCGTTCTGATGTCCACGATTGCGGGACAGGTTCACGCCGCAAAAGATAGGATTTCGATGGAAGAGTTCTGTAATGATCTTCCACGTGCAGTCTTTTGATCCGTCGTTTACAAACAGGATCTTGCTCTCTTCGCTGATCCTGCCGGACTGCATGAGGTCGCGGTATTTTCCCTCCACAACGGCTGCCGTGTCATGCAGTACAGCCTCTTCGTTGTAGCAGGGAAGGACAAGGTATAGGATTGTCTTTTCCATCGGGTTGCTCCAATCTTTCTTATCGATAACTGTCTACCAGATTTTTGATATGAGCAGAACGTTTTTAAGAAATGCCTTCAAGCAAGTAGTTTCTCTCACGAATTCGTTCACGTTCTTATTGACTCTGTGATGCTTCAATTCTTTTTGGGAATAACAAAGTCATGCCACTTTTGGCAAATTCTTTCTTTGCTGTAAGCCTCGCGGACTCGTATTTCATTCCTGCTAATCTTGTTTGCAAGAGCTTGATCATCGGCAAGCTTACTCATCGCATCTGCTAATGCCTTCACGTCCTGCATAGGGATCAACAGGCCGTTCTCACCATCTTGGATCAGCATTCTCGAGCCGCCGATCGGACAGTCTGTCGAAATAACCGGAAGGCCGATCGCCATCGCCTCCATCAAGGAATTAGAGATGCCCTCGTAATCGGAGGAGAGAACATACATCGCGCAGTCTATGATCTCTGTAAGGATGTTCTTGCAAAAGCCCTTAAAGACAACTGATTCTGCAATGCCCAGTTCTGCAGCAAGGCGCTTTAAATCTGACTCTAAACTGCCTCGCCCGTAAAGGTGAAGTGCATAGTCTGGATGAGTCTTATGGAATGCCGCAAAGGCTTCTATCAGGAGCCTATGGTTCTTCTGGGGTTCAAGACGGCCCGCGGCGACGACTATTTTCCTTCTCAAAGAAGTAACAACCTCCGACAGATCATCGCGCAGCGGATTCGGAATTACCGTGCTGCGTTTCCGGATTTTCTCAGAAAAGCAGTCACGTGCATCAGTAGTCTGGAAGACATAGTACCCCTTGAAGCTGTAGATCAGATTGCGCAAGGCTTTATAACTGCAACGATTCGGATCGTTCCGCTCCGACAGGATCAGCCTGTTCGGAAGACCGATCGATGCCAGAATTGAGAACAGATTGATCGTGGTGCTAAAAGAGATCAGCACTGCTTTGGGATGCCATTTAAAGTACCGGCGCATCTTGAAGATACGACTCACCTGCTTCAGCGGGTTACCACCCGATGCCTGGCCAATACAGGAAAGGGTCACCGCGGGATCAAGCGCATAGTCGCAGGCATCGCCCGCCACCATCAGGATCGTCACGGTATCGCCCATATTTGCAAATTGATTTGCGAGCGTCGTCATCACGCGCTCTGCGCCGCCGCCCTTTAAGGCGGAGGTTACAAAAATAACTTCCATCTTTTCTATTTAATCATCTAGTCCAGACCATCCAGGGCGCACGATTTTTCGCGATCAATCTTTCCAATTCATCTTTTTGTGCCTTGGTGTCCATACACTGCCAGAAGCCCTTATGATTATATGACATCAATTCACCTTTGGCCGCAATCGCTTCCAAAGGTTCTCTTTCAAATGAGGTTTCGTCTCCTTCAATGTAATCGAATATTTCCGGATTTAAGACCATATATCCCGCATTGATCGGCTGACCGTCTGTGATCATCTTTTCACGGAAAGATCTTACTGAACCATCAGCCTTGATATCCAGAACACCCTTTGATTGCTCCAGAATCACAGACGTAAGCGTCGCGATCTTTCCATGCGACTGATGGAATTTAAGCAGTTCGGAAATGTTGACGTCGCACACACCGTCGCCATAAGTCATCATAAACGGCTCATTTCCAATGTATTTCTGGATACGCTTGATTCTGCCGCCTGTCATGGTCGACAGTCCGGTATCAACCACGGTTACTTTCCAAGGCTCCGAATGCTTGTCATGGACAGTCATTTTATACTCATCTGTAAGATCAAATGTGATGTCCGACGTGTAAATGAAATAGTCACGGAACCATTCCTTAATGATGTGCTGCTTATAGCCGGCACAGATCACAAACTCATTGAATCCATAATATGAGTATTCCTTCATAATATGCCATATGATCGGCATTCCGCCGATCTCCAGCATTGGCTTCGGCCGGAACTCGGATTCTTCGGAAATCCTGGTTCCAAGACCACCTGCTAATAGTACAACTTTCATAAGTATTGATTCTCCCTTTGTGTAATGTGCCGTAATGGCATCGAGATATCGAAGAAACTGAAGGTATTATACCATTTTCTTGCTGTTCATGCATGCTTCTTCTGCCTAGTCCTGTCACGCCTATGCTTTTGTATCTTGTCTCCAAAACTCTCACAGAACAACGCACAGAATCTCAAAACTATCATCACGAAGTAAATGCAATCCCCCGTAGAGCATTCAGCTTCGGTGTTTAATCCATGGCCGATTCTATTTCTAATATTTGATCCTGCCTTCTGCTGGAGTAATCCGTCAAAAGTAAAGAGAATGTTTTCTTCCACGCACTCATTAAGATTTTCTCCTAAAAACACCTGGCTTAAGACTTTACTTTTCTGGGCGCCTTCTTTTGAATCATAGTACATTATTAGATCACCACACATCTCAGCAATGTATCTGATAATGCTTTCCATCTTAGGTGCTAATTTATCTAAGGCATCTGACATATGACCGGTCAGTCCATAATATACCCCTCTTTGAACATCCTTTTCTTGTCCTTTGGGTATAATCGGATTATTCTCGAAAATAAAATTCAAGTCTTTCAATTGCAAATCCAGTTTTCGAAAGAATTGAATAAACCAAATCCCAACCGTCTGCCCCTGTATTGTTTCATATTCCCTAGCTTTATAATACATATGCAAAAGAATATTGTTCTCATCATCCAAATTCAGACTTGGAAGGCAGAACTCAGTCTGTCCTTCGGAACCCATAATCTGCATCGGAAACAATGATGCTATTCTCGAAGAATCCTTTTTGACGTCTTCGCATATTTGCTTTTTATTTTGAAATCCAAATGCAAAAATCACGTCCCAAATCAGTTCATGGATATTATGATTTTCATACTCGGCTCTAAATTTCTTATAGACCTCAGACACATCAAATTTTACTTCATGCATCGGCATGTGCTTGATCACAGTTTTTTGAATCTCAATTAGCCGTTTTTGTGCGTCTACTGCTTTTTCTGAAGCACCATAGTTTTGAAACAATTCGATAGCTTTCTTAATATCATTCTCTGCCCTAAAGCAATTCCGATAATTAACCGCACTTTCCTTATCGGGAGCTTTTAAAAGCTTCTCCATCTCCACCATAAGAGAATCTGCATATTGGACATATGCATTATTCTCGGCTTGATAATCCTTTAATTGCCTATACAGACCGGCTTTTGCGTAATAGGCCTGTTCAGCAATGTGCGCAGTGCGTATGCTTTTTTCATTTTTCAAAATCAACCTGTCTAACAGGGTAATAAGAGTATTAAAATCACAACAATAATTCTGATCAATTATTAACTCAATCAAAGAAATTGATAAGAAAGATGGATCATCCCCGTTTAATCTAACAATATCATTATATACTTCAGCCAAATAGGCTTCTTTTTTGTCGGTAAATCTTATTTGAGCAACAAGTTCGATCGCTCTACCAATGTAATCAACACATTGTACCCAGTTCACTTCATCAAAGCATTCGCGATATAACACATAGTACTCTTCTGCTGCGGTTTCTGCCGCCTCATATCTACGATTGCATAGCCAGATCGTATCAAAAATGTGCGCTTTAAAACTATGCGGTAACCTTGACCAGTCTAAATCATCCAACAACTCCAATTCTGAATCTGTAAACGGAACGATTCCCTCGTCACCATACTTCCGATATTCGCTTTTCGGATCCTGACCATTTCGATCAGATGTGTAGAGGATAGTAATCTCATAAGCCTTCTTGGCAAGGTCAAATACTTCGATATCAAATTCATCCTTCAATCTGGCACGATTCGACTGATTGAATGAATATGGAAGATTATCCCAATAATGTTCTTCTTTTATGGAGTTTAATTCGTTGATTAGGTCGTAAATATCCATAATCTACTGTATTCTCCGGCTCTATAAGCATCGGATAGGTCGCAACCACATCATTTCCGTTTGGATCATCGCCTTGAAGATGTGCTTTAATCGTCGAAACGCTTAAAGGTTTGTACGCACGCAGTTCGCAGTCTTTGCACCGCACCTTGTCTTTGGCCTTCTTATGGCATCCCTGCTTCCAAAAATTAGAACATTGCGTGTAATACCCCACTCTTCCGGTTTTCGGATTTGTATACCGAAGATCATACACATCCTTACGCCCACGGCAGAACATCATAAAGAAGGAATATGCGACCTTATCCGTTACTTCAAATCTCCGGATCCTCGCTCCCTGATCCGGATCATATGCCTCGTTCAACTCCGTAGCGTGATCAGAAGCAATATCCGCATACGAAATACCGGCTTCTTCAAGGCGTTCTTTTAAAAGCCGGTTTTCGTGCTCCAGTTCGGTGACTCTTCTTTGAAGTTGGGTGAATTCGTCTTTTGAGTAGTCCATCTGCAGTTCCTGCGTTACACTTTTATGAACGATCTTTTTGCATCATTACACATTTTTATGAACGAACTTTTCGCCTTCCATTACAATTTTATGAACGAACTTTAGAACAAGCGATTCTAATCAGTCTTTCAGACAACAAATCGGAAGAAAATTCAATTTTGAATCGGAAGAATAATAGACTTTCGGTCGGAAAAATATTAAGTTTTCAATCGATTGCCTGTACCTCATTTTCCAATTCTAAAAATCTGTCAAAGTCACTTTGGAACAGTCGATCCTGCACAATCCTATACTTTTCATACTCTGTTTCCGCATGAAGTTTTGCCTCTTCAGCGCTGATCTTCCCAGGGCCGATTAATATCTCATTTCCATTGAATTCCAAGAATCCATCAAGCCTATTGGCCCAATCTTCCATGCTCATAGGAATATGCCTTTCAGCTTGAAGTTCTGCGTAGTCTAAATAAAGTGACACAATTCGCTCCAAATAATTCATCTCTTCATCAGATAAATAGTTTTTTGCAATCGTCACATCAGCCTTTAGTATTTTCCCATGCGGAGCATTTTCCCATGTTGTTAAGCCCATATGCTCCTTTTCGGCGTCAGCCCTCTCAACGATCAATTCTGATGCTGTATGTCTGTGAACGGCATAATGCATTTTATTCTGGACTGTCTTGAAAAACAGTTTTGTCGTTTTTGCATCTTTATCATAATCAAAAGCAGTTGCATAAATATCAGTAATCTTCTGGTAAAACTTTCTTTCAGAAAGCCTGATTTCCCTGATTTGCTGGAGCTGCCTGTCAAAGAATTCGTCCGTGAACTTATGCCCCTTCTTCAGGCGTTCTGTATCCATCGTCCAGCCCTGAATTGTGTAGTCCTTTACAATCTGCCCTGCCCATTTACGAAAGCGAACCGCTCTATCATTATTTACCTTAAAACCGACTGCAATGATCATTTGCAAGTTATAATGCATAACCTCACGGTTTACATTTCTGTTACCCTCATGTTGAACTATTAAGAAATTCTTAATAGTTGCATCTTCAAGCAACTCGCCATCTTCATAAATTTTCTTTATATGTTGATTAATCGTCGCCGTTGTAACCTGATACAACGTAGCCATCATCTTTTGCGTCAGCCAAATATTCTCATCCTCATAACGCATCTCAAAGCTTTCGGAATTATCCCCTGTTGACGCAATATATGTTAAGTATTCAGCTGCTGATGATGTTATAGATACTTCACTCTTTCTAGCCATTAGTTAATACCTCACTTTTACAAAAAGCACCCTGCAGCATGCAAAGTGCTTTATCATATCAATTCGTTATACAAAGAAAAGAGTTTTTCCAGATTCTTGGCAATATCAAAATCCTGCCGAATGAACGCTGCCGCCTTCGTTCCAAGTGTCTTTCGAAGATCCGCGTCCGCAAGAAGTCTGTCAAGGTTAGCGGAAAGTGCGTCTGTGTCTCCTGCTTCCTGCAGAAGGCCGTTCTCGCCATCCCTGATGATATGCGGGATGCCGCCCACATACGTGGAATCGACTACAAGGCCATAGGCCATCGCTTCCAGCACGGACATCGGCATGCCTTCATGATAAGTTGGAAGCACGTAGATGCTGCAGTCTTTCAGGTACTTCTCCTTGTCTGCGCCGCGCACCCATCCAAGGAAAGTGACGCGGTCAGAAATGCCCTTCTCACGGCACAGCGCCTCAGCCTGCTGCCGTTCACCATCACCGCCAAAGTACATGTGCACATCGGGGTACTTGTTAAGAAGTGCAGGCAGTACCTCGATGAGGTCGTAAGTACCTTTTCTGTGGCCAAGAAGGCCAAGGAAGAGCATGTTGCGGTTCGTATAGTCCTTTTCGTAGGGAGCCGGGATGTTGACGGAGTTGTAGATCACGATCACGCGACTTTTGCTTTCCGTACTCTGCGTTACACCTATGTCAGCTGATCTGTCGCTTCGTATTCCATAAATCTCTTCGTCGATGAACTTCTTCCAGTCCTGCGACAGTGCGATCACACGATCCGCCATATTAAAGATCTCACGCACGTTCGCCTTCTGCTTCTCATTGCATCGCTCCAGATAGAACGAATCAAATGTGCTTCCGTGCATGTGGATCACGATCTTTTTGCCGGCCTTATGCGCCCGTCTGATGAAGGCAGCCTTGCGGTAGAAGCTTGCGTCCACAGACATGTGTACATGAAGGATATCACATTTTTTCAAAAGGGAACCAAAGCGTGCGTATGCCTTCGCGGCCACGATCAGTTTATGCAGTTTTGATCCGTCTTCCATCGTGGGAAGATATGTCAGGTCGACTTTGTCTGCAAGGCCCGCCTCGTAGTAGCTGTTCACTACCGAAGAGACACCGCCCCGCACATCCCGACCTGCGCCGATCATGAGAATTCGCATATGTTCATTTCCTAAAAGCGGCTGTGGAGGGCATACTTCCTCACAGGCACGCTCCCGCTACGCCGAGCTTTCGCAACGGATGCTAAACTCGTGCTATCGCTATGCTCTGCACTCGCTAAGCACCGGCGGCTCGGAGTACCTGTTACGGAAGTTGACCTTCCAGCCTAATTCACGCAACATCATAACGATTAGTCTCGTTTCTCATCAAGTTCCTTGGCAGATACCGTCACTAATCGTCAGGCCTTTCGCAGTTGCGCTCGTAATTCATCAGTTCCTGATACCACCATTAATCATCAAGCCCTTCTCAACCGCACTCACACCCCATCAATAGAGCTCGTAAATTACCTGAAATCATAGTGCACATTATAGTACGTGAAGTAAGGCCGTGCGCCCATCCCGATCCAGGTCTTCTGGACCACGTAGTTATCGAGCTGCGTGCTGGTCGTGAAGGTCTTGCCGTGCTCGTAGGCGCGGTTCACAAGCGTTCCGATCATGGAACTGTAGGCGCCGAGCTTACGGTACTTCGTTGAGATACCGGAAAGTGTCGCCTCCACCGCATACTTGGTCTCAGTCGTCGTCATGATGCCGACCGGCTCGCCGTGGTACTCGGTGACAAGGACACGTCCCTCTTCAAAGTGGTCAAAATGCCATTCGATCCAGTTGTTGTAGATCACGCTCGCCTGCTTGCAAAGGACCGGAGATATATGATACTGCCCCTGGTATGTCTTAAAGGACTGGTACGTGATATCGAGCAGAATGTCGCGATTCGCCTGCAGGTATGCATTGTCCGGATAGAAGATCCGAAGGCCTTCATGGTACGGGATCTCATAAGGATGCCCGTCGATGTAGTACTCGACCGTGCCGCCGCAGAAGAAGCCACGTTTCAGCTCGTCATTCATGCACTTGTAGACATCCATGATATTGGCCGGGATCCGCACGTTATAATACGCATGCCCCTCTTCCATCTCGGTGCGAAGATGCGCCATGAGCTTCTTGGCGTTCTGCACCTGCTTCTTGTCATGCAGCGTCTCCACTGAAGAAAAGGCAAAACGCACAACAAAGACATCAAAGCCATAGACCTGCGATACCGGCTCATTTTTTTTGATATTGTAGCCCCAG
>JAIKWO010000024.1 GCA_024684675.1 Lachnospiraceae bacterium | reverse complement strand
ATGTTAAATCGTTGATTGCTACTACTTCGTATCCTTCTGCATCAAACATCTGTCTGAAAGCAAGACGGCCGATACGACCAAAACCATTGATTGCTACTTTAACTGCCATGTTTCATTCCTCCTAGAATATTGAATTATATCTTTTGTTAGGCAATCCGGCAAAATTCAACAGGATTGTCAAAATTTTGTCAGCACTAATATAATACCTAATCTGTCGCATAATATCAAGTCAAAATCTTGAAAAAAATGTGAACAAAGTGCCCGTTTTTCTTTGCATTTTGCCTAAAACACCATATAATGAAAGCACGCATGCGGCCTTTGCCGCGTCATTTTCCATTAATAAGGAGAAAAGTCATGCCAATCACAGCAGATCTGCACACCCACTCCCATCACTCCGCTGACAGTTCGGCTCCCATGGAATCGATGGTCGAAGCCGGCATAAAAGCCGGCCTTAAAGAAATCTGTTTTACCGAACACTATGACTATGGTTATCCGGTCTCTGACGAGAATCCGGCAGGTAAATGGGATCTGAACACAGATTCCTATCTCTATGAACTGCTACATCTTCGGGATCAGTACAAAGACCGCATCAAGATCCTTTTCGGCGTAGAGCTCGGTCTGTCTCCGGATGCCATGCGGCCATATCTGCAATATGTAAGAGAATTCGATTTTGACTACGTGATCGGATCCCTCCATCTTGTTGACGGAAAAGATCCGTATTACAGAGAAAACTTTGCCGATTTAGGCGACGAAGCACTCTACCGCCGCTACTTTGAGGTAACGCTTGCAAATATCAGAAAGTTTACAAATTTTGACTCGCTCGGTCACTTGGATTATGTCGTCCGTTACGGCGCATCGAAAGATCAAAACTATTCTTATGAAAAGTATAAAGACGTGATCGATCCCATTCTGGAATTTCTTATAGAAAATGAAAAAGGACTGGAAGTCAACAGCGCCGGCCTGCGGCACGGTCTGAAACAACCCAATCCTTGCAAAGACATTATTCAAAAATACCACGATCTTGGCGGCGAACTGATTACGATCGGTTCCGATGCCCATAAGCCAGAAGATGTTGCGGCCGATTTCGGTACGATCGCTTCGCTCCTCTCAGGCTGCGGCTTCAAGTACTACGTCACATACGAAAACCGCCTGCCGGAATATCACCGGATCTGATCGCTTCCGTTCCTTCAATAGGCTACCGCTTCTATCATCCGCGTGGGTGCGCTTTGGCGTATACCTCGCGGATTCTGTTATGGTTCATATTCGCATAAATCTGCGTGGTGGAAATATCGGAGTGACCAAGCATCTCCTGCACCGATCGAAGATCCGCGCCATTCTCCACAAGGTGCGCAGCAAAGGAGTGGCGCAATGTATGCGGCGTGATGTCCGTCTGGATCCCGGCCTTCTTCGCATAATACTTGATCAGCTTCCAGAACCCCTGACGGCTCATGGGAACACCCGAACAGTTCACGAACAGCGTATTCTCGCTTTCGTTATCAACCATTTCTCCCCTTGCCTTCTCAAGATACCGCATCAGCGCAGCCTTTGCGGCATCGCCGAACGGCACAAAACGCTCTTTATGAAGATCTTTACAGATAATGAAACCCATCTGCAGATTCACATCAGTCATTGTCAGACTGATCAGCTCCGTCACGCGAATACCGGTCGCATATAAAAGCTCAAGCATTGCCTTGTCGCGAACCTCTTTTGTGGAATCGCCGGACGGCTGATCAAGGAGCGTAACGACTTCCTTCATCGAAAGGATGCCGGGCACTCTTTTTTCGATCTTGGGTGCTTTCATGCAGGATGCAACATTCTGCGATACGATCCCTTCGTCAATAAGATACTGATACAACGCCTTTAAGGATGCGATGTTGCGGGAAATAGTCGCAGCGGCAAAATGATTCTCGGAAAGATACACAAGGTAAGCCTGCATGTCCTCTTCACGAACACGGGAAACATCCGAAATACCGCGCGATTGCATAAACGTAATCCATTTGCGCAGATCACGACGATAAGACATCTCGGTATTATCGGATGTCTTTTTGACTGTATGCAAATATGCGATAAACGCATCCAAAACGTGCTCCATAAAGCTTCCCTTCTTCAAAAGACCAACATAACATAGTCAGTTATGTAAGCCGTCTAAAAAGCATTATAAGCATGTTCTTTTGGAAAAGCAAATGGCATTTTACCCTCATTTTGTCCCGAAAATTCGGCACTTTTTATAAAAACACCAAATATCGAAAAACCCCTTTTTCAAGAGTACAACATCTTGTTAAAGGGGTCTTTTGATCAATATAAATTTACATAATGAATAAAAATAATGCTTGATTATGACAACTTTCTGTGGTAATGCCGTTTACCCTGAAGTGAAACCTATACTGCCTCACCAAGAAGCTTTTTAACGGTAGCCAGCTTCACACAGACAACGAAGACTTCACCGGCAACGGCAAGCTCTTCCGCAGAGGGGAAAGAAGGTGCCACGCGGATCACGCTGTCACGCGGATCTTTGCCGTAGGGGAAAGGCGCTCCGGCCTTGGTCAGAACGATCCCGGCTTCCTTGCACAGCTGTACGATCGCCTTCGCGCAACCTTCAGGGGCTTCATATGTAATAAAGTAGCCTCCCTTCGGTGCAATCCAGGAGCCGGCGCCGCGTCCGGAAAGCTCTGTATCAAACAGATGAAGCAGCGCTTCGAACTTCGGGCGCATGCTCGATGCATGTTCACGCATACGCGCCTTCACGCCGTCAAGATTTTTAAAGTAGCGAACATGACGCAGCATATTGAGCTTGTCATATCCAATCGTTTGGATCGTCATCGTACGAAGCGTCTCTTCGCGATTCGCTTTTGAGCAGGCAAGCGCCGCGATACCTGCGCCTGCGAGGCTCACTTTCGAAAGGGACGCAAACTCAAAGACAAGATCCGGGTTTCCGGCCTTCTCACATTCACCGATGATATCCAAAAGAGAATCCTTGTCATCTTCATATAGATCATGGATCACATAAGCATTATCCCAATAGATTCTGAAATCCTTTGCTGCAGGCTTTAAACGTGCAAATCTCTTCACCGTCTCATCCGAATAGGTAATTCCCTGCGGATTGGAATACTTCGGAACGCACCAGATTCCTTTGATCGAAGGATCCTTGGAGACAAGATCCTCCACCATGTCCATATCAGGACCGGTCGGAAGCATGGGAATATTGATCATCTCAATCCCGAAATGCTCTGTGATCGCAAAATGGCGGTCATATCCCGGAACCGGGCAGAGCCATTTGACCTGATCAAGCTTGCACCAGGGTGTGCATCCCGCAACGCCATGTGTATAAGAACGGGAAACCGTATCATACATGATGGAAAGAGAGCCGTTGCCATAAATGATCACATTTTCAGGATCCTTAACATCCATTATAGCAGCCATCAGACGCTTGGCCTCAACAATACCGTCCAGCACGCCGTAGTTGCGGCAATCGGTTCCTTCTTCCGAAAACAGATTGTCTTTGCTTGTAAGCGCATCCAAAAGGCCGACGCCTGTATCAAGCTGTGCGGATGACGGCTTGCCTCTTGCCATATTCAGCGACAAATCGCGATCCTGAATCTCTTTGTACGCTGCTTCGAGCTCCGCTTTGCAGGCAAGAAGTTCTTCTTTGCTCATTTCCTGATAAGATTTCATGCAATTTCCCTCAAATCTTCGATTGGATTATTGTATACAATGATTCATACGCTGATATTGTACCGTATGGAACATTTTTTCTCAAGATGCAATCTGACAAAAAAATTTTCGATTCCGGCAAAGCACTTATCCAAGTTGTATACTTTTCTGACGGTCTTGTGCAACAAAAAAAGAGGAAGCTTTCGCTTCCTCCATTAAAACTCTTTTATGATTCGATCTCTTCCTCTGCCGCCACCGCGGATACCACGGAAGTAACTGCTGCGGTAACCACGACCGCTGCAATGATGATCAATAATCCCCCCATCAGAATAAGCATTTTACCGCTCCCTTCTTCTAATCAAAAACGACTGTATAATCATTATAATATCCTTTTTGCGAAAAAGCCATCTTTTTTTAACGTAAAAGCCCCAAAGGCATAAGCCTTTGGGGTTTCATTTCCATTCATTTCAATCTCGGAACTGTTATTTGGCGTAATCGGTAACTCTGGATTCTCTGATCACATTTACCTTGATCTGACCTGGGTATTCCATTTCATCCTGGATCTTCTTGGAGATATCGCGAGCAAGGATAACCATCTCCGCATCCGATACCTTATCCGGAACTACCATTACACGAACTTCTCTACCTGCCTGAATAGCAAAAGATTTGTCGACTCCATTAAAGCTGTTTGTAATATCTTCTAACTGTTTTAATCTGGTTGTGTAGGTCTCAACAGTCTCGCGTCTTGCGCCCGGTCTTGCTGCGGAAATCGTATCTGCAGCCTGTACGAGACAAGCGATCAAAGTCTGCGGCTCTACATCACCGTGGTGAGATTCCACGCTGTTGATCACGATGGCATTCTCTTTGTACTTGCGACAAAGATCTGCGCCAAGCTGGATATGTGATCCTTCCATCTCATGATCGACGGACTTACCGATATCATGAAGCAGACCGGCTCTCTTAGCCATTCTGACATCGAGTCCGAGTTCTGCGGCAAGCAGCCCACAAAGCTGTGCTACTTCGATGGAATGCTTCAATGCATTCTGCCCGTAACTTGTACGGAATCTCATCTTACCAAGAAGCTTAACGAGTTCGGGATGAATGCCGTGAACGCCGACTTCAAGTGTGGCAGCCTCGCCTTCCTCTTTGATCATCTGATCAACTTCTTTTTGTGCTTTTTCAACCATTTCTTCGATTCTGGCCGGATGAATACGTCCGTCCACAATCAATTTCTCCAACGCGATTCTTGCGACTTCTCTTCTGATCGGATCGAAGCTGGATAAAATAACAGCTTCAGGCGTATCATCAATGATCAGATCGACACCGGTCATGGTCTCGAGGGTACGGATATTACGTCCTTCACGACCGATGATCCTACCTTTCATCTCATCATTGGGAAGCTGAACAACAGAAATCGTTGCTTCTGCGACATGATCTGCCGCACACTTCTGAATAGCGGTAACGACGTACTCCTTCGCCTTTTTGTCCGCTTCTTCTTTTGCACGATTTTCCAGCTCTTTTACCATTACTGCAGTCTCGTGCTTGACTTCTTCTTCAACAGTCTTTAATAAATACTCTTTTGCCTGTTCAGAGGTTAAACCGGAAATTCGTTCCAGTTCCTGT
>JAIKWO010000083.1 GCA_024684675.1 Lachnospiraceae bacterium | reverse complement strand
CGTAATCTGCGCCACGGCGTAACTTGCATCGAAACGCCTTTTTCCGTCGGAACGGAAGTGCTGAAGGAAGCAGTCTTTGCGGCAATCTTCCGAGAGTATTCCGCCGTGATCATCGGCGCGAAGGAGAGCGAGATTTTTGCGGAAGCCGATCCTTCCCGTCTTGCGCGTATCCTTTCAAAGAATGAAGAGTACCTTGCGGGCGACAAGCTTTTTACACCCGAGGAGATTTTGGTAGATACGGTCATTGCATCCAAAAAAGATAGTTCAAATGGGGATGCTGCGATGTCGGGGGATGCCAATGCGGATGACGCTGACCGGCGAAATACTCTCTGGGGGATCTTCTACACCTGCCTGTTCCTTATGATGCTGCAGGCGACCGTATCGGATGAGCAGAATGCAAGGCGCGGACTGCTCGGAGCCTTGCCGCCCAGAGAAGCGCGTGTTTACAGGATTTCGTCCGAGATCACGGGGATCCTGGTGCCGGCTGTCAGCGGTCTTATTTTCCTTACAACTCTGGGCATGTGCGAGTTGATTCTGCGTGAGGGATTGCATTTATTCCTGTTTGTGGTCTATGCTTGTATTTGGATTGAACTGATCGGTCGCAGACTGATGCGTCAGGATCTCGGATCCAAGCTTGTTGCATTTTTGGCGGCGCATCTTTTGCTGTTGCCTATACTGACAGATCTGTCATCTATTGTACCTGCCGTGCGTTTCCTTCGTTATATCCTGCCGGCATCGGTCTACTTACTATAGAAAAGAGGAAAACATGTTTCAGTATGCACTGTTTGATCTGGACGGTACACTGACGGATCCTAAAGAAGGGATCTGCAAGAGTGTACAGTTTGCTCTGCATATGCAGGGGATCGAAGAACCGGATATCGACAAGCTGACACCGTTCATCGGGCCGCCTTTAAAGGGCAGCTTTATGGACTTTTATCATATGACGGAAGAGCAGGCGATGACAGCGATCGGGGATTATCGCAAGCGTTTTATCCCGATGGGCATGTACGAGAACAAGGTCTATCCGGGGATCCCCGAGATGCTGAGGGCTTTAAAGGACGCCGGGATGGTGCTCGGCATTGCATCCAGCAAGCCGGAGCCTCTTGTAATCAAGATTTTGGAGCACTTTGACCTGATCAAATATTTTGATGTTGTAACGGGTGCTTCGATGGATCAATCCCGTACAGAGAAGGAAGCGGTCGTGGAGGAAGCACTGCGTCGACTCTCCGGCACCGGCAGCACGGATTTGAATGAGAAAAACTGTGCCATGGTCGGGGATCGCAAATTCGATGTTGAGGGCGCAAGGGCGCATCACCTGGCGGCTGTCTGCGTATCGTACGGTTATGCGGTCGATGATGAGCTGGCAGAAGCCGGCGCCGACTATATCGCATCGGATGTTCAAAAGCTCCGTGATTACCTGCTGACCGGGAAGTCCGAAGCTAAAAAAAAACAGGCAGATGAGGCAATATCACCTTTTCGCAAGACGGGGCATATCCTTCTGCCGCTGATTGTGTATTATGTCGGCTACAACGTTTTCTACATGCTGCTCGTTATTGTGATGGACAAGATTCTGCAGACGGATCTGGCATTTGCCGATACGCTTCGTGAGAACAGTTCGAGCGCACTCAATATCATCCAGTCAGCGTCCATGCTGGCAGGATCGCTTTTCTTACTGCCGCGTTTTTTGCAGGAGAAGATCCCGACCAGAGCGCAGAAACTGCCTAACGTGATCGCGGCGGTCATCTGGGCTGTCTCGCTTTCCATAGGGCTCAATGTGCTGTTTGATCTTTTTAAACTTGCGGCATCCGATTCAGGATACAGGGAAGTGGCAGAGTCGCAGTACAGCGTGTCCTTGACGCTCGGTCTTATCCTGTACGGTGTGATCTCACCGATTACGGAGGAGATTCTGTTCCGCGGACTCATTTACGGGCGCATGCGCAAATTTTTCTCATTGCCGGTCTCGATGGTCGTCTCCTCATTCCTGTTCGGCGCATACCATGGGAACATCTTACAGGGCCTCTACGGATTTCTGCTCGGTCTCATGATCGTCTATTTGTATGAGAAAACGCAGCACTTTGCAATGCCGGTCATGGCGCATGCACTGGCGAATATGTCGGTGTTTATGCTAACATATGACGGGAGTGTCATAAAGAAGGAACAGGAGCCGCTGATCTTTGCGATCTGTAGCGTGATCGCGCTCGCAGCCTATCTGTTCATCCGATACAAGGGGAAAGAAAATGTACGATAAATTGACAAAGTCCGATATTAAGAAGATCGAAGAAGAGATCGAATACAGAAAGCTGACGCTTCGGCCGCAGCTTTTGGAAGACGTGAAGGAGACAAGGGCGCACGGCGACCTCTCCGAGAATTTCGAATATCATGCGGCAAAGCGCGAGAAGAATAAAAACGAGAGCCGGATCCGATACCTGGATCGCATGCTTCGCACCGCGCAGGTCATCGACGACTCCTCCAAAGATGACGAAGTTGGCATGAACAACACTGTGTCCGTCTTTTTCGTTGACGAGGGCGAGACCGAAGACTATCGCATCGTCACCTCCGTGCGCGGCGACAGCCTCCATCACCTGATCAGCATCGAATCCCCTCTGGGCAAAGCGCTGATGGGGCATAAAGTCGGCGACCGCGTGACCGTTAATGTGAACGCGAATGTAAGCTACGATGTGATCATCAAAAAGATCGATAAAACTTCCGATGATTCCGGGGATCGGATCAGAAGTTATTGATGCGGATGGAAGATCACAGATGTGAAAATTTTATAAAAAGCGGGAATTCCATCGAATGCCCACTTGCCTTTTTGCAAAAAAGCGGCTATGATGATTAGAGTTAAAACGGCATTGACGAAGACAGTAACGAACATGTCCCCATTAAAGCGAGGGAGGACGGTGCAAGCTCCCATGTGAGACGGTTCGCGAAGACCACTTCTGAGCAGCGCTTCGGAGTAGACTGATTGGGATGAAAAGAAGCGACGTATTCCCGCGTTAAGGGATCAAGAGTGAAAAATAAGGTGGAACCGTGTGACCAGCACCCTTATGTTGCAGTAACTGCGACATGGGTGCTTTTTTGTATTCTGTCGCAGGAAACATTTTCTCTTATGAAGAAAGGATGACAGAAATGAAACAATTATTGAGTGACGGACAAGTTGTTGAGATCGAAGAAGACGAGGTTCGCGTTGTCAGACACACATGCTCCCATGTACTGGCGCAGGCTGTAAAGCGCCTGTACCCGGAGACCAAGCTGGCGATCGGCCCTTCGATCGATACGGGATTTTACTATGATTTTGACAGAGAAGGCGGCTTCTCCGAGGCGGATCTTGAAAAGCTTGAAGCAGAGATGAAGAAGATTATCAAAGAGAACCTGAAGCTGGAGACTTTTACCAAGCCGCGTGATGAGGCGATCAAGTTCATGGAAGAGAGAGAAGAGCCTTATAAGGTTGAGCTCATTCAGGACCTTCCGGAAGATGCATCCATCAGCTTCTATCAGCAGGGCGATTTCGTTGACCTCTGCGCAGGCCCGCATATTCTTTATACAAAGGGTATCAAGGCATTTAAGCTTCTCTCCGTGGCGGGTGCTTACTGGAGAGGATCCGAGAAGAACAAGATGCTGACCAGAATCTACGGTACAGCGTTCCTTTCCAAAGAAGAACTGGAAGCGTACCTGACCATGATGGAAGAGGCAAAAAAGCGTGACCACAGAAAACTCGGCAAAGAGATGAAGCTATTTATGTTAACCGATGAAGGTCCGGGCTTTCCGTTCTTCCTGCCGAGCGGTATGGTGCTGAAGAATACACTTCTCGAGTACTGGAGACAGATCCATACCCGTGAAGGATATGTTGAGATTTCCACACCGATCATGCTCAACCGCCAGCTTTGGGAGACATCCGGTCACTGGGATCATTATAAAGAAAATATGTACACAACCGTGATTGACGATGTGGACTTTGCGGTAAAGCCGATGAACTGCCCGGGTGGTATGCTCGTTTACAAATCAGAGCCCCGCTCTTATCGTGATCTGCCGCTTCGTATGGCAGAGATCGGTCTTGTTCATCGTCATGAGAAGTCCGGTCAGCTCCATGGCCTCATGCGTGTACGCTGCTTCAACCAGGATGATGCGCACATCTTCATGACAAGAGAGCAGATCCCGTCCGAGATCAAGGGCGTCATCAAACTGATCGATGAAGTATACAGCCTCTTTGGCTTTAAATATCATGTTGAGCTGTCCACCAGACCGGAGAACAGCATGGGCTCCGACGAGGATTGGGAGATCGCAACACAGGGTCTTAAAGATGCGCTTGATTCCATCAACATGCCTTATGTTGTGAACGAAGGCGACGGCGCATTCTACGGTCCGAAGATCGACTTCCATCTGGAGGATTCCATCGGACGCACATGGCAGTGCGGTACCATTCAGCTTGACTTCCAGCTTCCGCAGCGTTTCCACGCAGAGTATGTGGGCGAGGACGGCGAGAAGCACCAGCCGATCATGATCCACCGCGTATGCTTCGGTTCCATTGAGCGTTTCATCGGTATCCTGATCGAGCACTTTGCAGGCAAGTTCCCGACATGGCTTGCTCCGGTTCAGGTCAAAGTCCTTCCGGTATCCGACAAGTCCAGAGATTATGCACTTGGCGTATATGAGTCTCTGAAAGCAGCCGGCATCCGTGTTGAGATCGATACCCGTGATGAGAAGATCGGTTACAAGATCCGTGAAGCACAGCTTCAGAAAGTACCGTACATGCTCGTTCTTGGCGAGAAGGAAGCAGAGAGCAAGGCGATCACTGTCAGAAGCCGCGAAAAGGGTGACCTCGGTGCAAGCACCGTAGATGCATTCATCGAGATGATAGGTAAGGAGATCGCTGACAAAAAGAAAGCGGAAGACTAATCATGCGAATCATACTGGTAAGACATGCAGATCCCGATTATAAGACGGGACTGCTTACGGAAAAAGGAAAAAGAGAAGCCGCGATCGTGGGCGAGCGTGCAAAAAAGTGGGTCGGACAGATCGATGAGATTTACGTATCCCCCCTGCAGCGCGCACGCGATACGGCGGCGCCGATCGAAGAAGCACTCGGCATGAAGGCGGTTGTGCTTCCCTGGCTTGAAGAGTTTCGCGCAAGCGTAAAGCCTGAGGTGGCATCCAACAAAGCCCTTTCATGGGATTTTCTCCCGACGCTGTGGACCAAGGATCCGCTTCTTTACGATAAGGATCACTGGACGGAGTCTTCGATCATGACACCGCCGGAAGGCAATATCGGCGCGACGGCGTGTCTGAAGGAGACCGCGGACGGCCTGGAGTCCATTCTTGCTGCGCACGGCGTGCTCCGTGAAGGCAATTATTATCGCTACGGCGATCCCGATCCCCGCGCACTTGACATTTTGAAAAAAGGGTGCGTCCACCGCGAGATCACGCAGACGCCGGAAGAAGCGGCTGCGATCATGGCATCCTGGCCTGTCCATCCGGAGCGTGAGACATACGAAAAGACGGTCGTTTTGGTGTGCCATATGGCGATCAGCTTTGTCATGCTGGGGTACCTGCTCGGCATTTCCTTCGTACCGCTCGTGGAGGGCATGTTCATCGCACCGACCGGCGTGACCGTTTTAAATAACGAGAGTGTACTGTCCCTTGTCGAGAACAGATGGGTCAAAAAGGGTGATGCGGTCGGCTTCCGTACACAGTTCATCGGTGACGTCCGCCATCTTGTGGAGGCCGGCGAACCGATCTCGGGACGCGGCAGCTTCGCCTCTATCTTCCGTGACTAAAATGACCTCTCGGGGACGGGGTTAATGGCTCATAATGACAACTTTGCATGACGCCCCAAAACTTGCTATAATAATAAAACATTATTTAGGAAGGAGGTCATTGCTTATGTACAATACCTCAACACGCACTTGCCACGCAGGTGCTTTCCTAAACTAGCGGAGAAGCCATATTTGCTGATCCGCATACTATATATGGCTCCTCTGAGGAGGAGCCGATTTTAATGAGAGTCGGATTATTTTGGTCTTTCGTTAAAAGATGAGTAAGGGTATTATGAAAAAAGCATTTTTACTGATTGTGACAGTGATGTCATTTGCATGGTTGACCGGTTTTACCTCAAAGACCGGATGGACGATCCCGGATGAGTGCCCTGTGATGGTTCGGGAAGGAGACCGTGTTTCCTTCGATAACGGGAACGGACTGCAGGTATATGAGGACAATGACAGCAATATCATTTTTGTCGGTGATTCCCGTGCGGCATTTATGATGACGGATACCGGTTATAAAGGTGTCTCCTGGGTGACGATGCCCGGGCGTGGCGCTGACTGTCTTGCGAATGAAGCGATCCCGGCTATCTCATCTTCTCTTGCGGGCAAGACGGTCATCTTCGTGATCGGCATCAATGATATCTCGCCGCTTCGAAACAGCTACGAGCGCATGCAGCTGATGAACTGGTACACCTCGTACTATAAATCGCTGGTCGCAAGTAACCCGACAACAACGTTTTATGTAACGAGCGTGACGATGCGCGGCAATATGATAACGCCGCAGTACATACGGTTCAATAATGCGATCCAGTTTTTCAACAACCGGATGAGCAGTATTCCGGGGATTCACTATATTGATACGTTCGGGTATCTTCTTGGAACAGGTTATGGATACTTATCGCCCGAAGATACGCTTCACTATGACGTGGATACGAACAGGCGACTCTTCCAATACATTATGAAGGCGGTAACAGGGCAGGATGTCGAGCTTCCTCCCGAGCCCGAACCGGAGCCGGATAAAACGGCCGACGAGGCAGAGAAGAAGGTGGAAATGACTTTGCCTGAAGGACCGGCAGAGGCGGTACCGACGGAAACCGTAAGCATAGCGCCCACTACCTTGATCGCGGATGTGGCGGAAGCGGTAGCGGATCCGGATGACATCGATCCGGAAGCCGCGGGCGGGGTCGATGCTGAGGCGACCAATGCAAGTACAGAACACGCAGATTCGAAAAGCGCAGGGACAGAGACACCATGAGACGGATTGTGATCGGACTTGTCGCGCACGTAGACAGCGGCAAGACGACTTTATCGGAAAGTTTATTATACGAGACAGGACAGCTACGGGAGGCGGGCCGCGTCGACAACGGCAACGCCTTTTTGGATACCTATGCCCTGGAAAAAGAGCGCGGCATTACGATCTTTGCGAAGCAGGCCGCGCTCCCTTTGTCTTCCGGGTATGAAGCAACACTTTTGGATACGCCGGGACATGTTGACTTTTCGGCGGAGATGGAGCGTACGCTCCGGGTACTTGACTGCGCGATCCTTGTAATCAGCGGAGCAGACGGCGTGCAGAGTCATACAACAACGCTTTGGAGCCTTTTGGAAAAATACAAGGTACCGGTCTTTCTTTTTATCAACAAAATGGATCAAAAGCGAATGTCACCGGAAGAGCTGCTTAAGCAGCTGCAGGAAAAGCTGTCGGCAGGGTGCGTGGCATTTCCGGAAGCGGACGAAGCGCCGGATGCTGCATTTTATGAGCAGGCGGCAATGAGCGATGATGCGGCACTTGACGAATTTATTGATACAGAGAGACTGTCGGAGGAGACACTGATCCGTCTTGTCAGAGCGCGTAAGATCTTTCCCTGCTACTTTGGATCGGCGCTGCGTCAGGAGGGGATCCGGAATCTGCTGGCCGGCCTGACGCGCTATACGGAAGGGCTTTCGGAGGATGACGGGACGGAAGCATTCGGCGCACGCGTTTTCAAAGTCGGAAAAGGTGTAAAGGGCGAGCGTCTGACGTACATGAAGATTACGTCCGGATCGCTTTGCGTGAAGCAATCGATCGAGACGGGAGAAGATCTGGTTGAAAAAATTGACGGCATCCGTCTCTACAACGGCGATCGCTTTGTTCCGATCGCAAAAGCGGAAAAGGGTATGGTTGTTGCGGTGACGGGTCCTGACGGAACATACAGCGGGCAGGGACTCGGAAACGAAACGGGCAGTACCGTGCCAATCCTCGAGCCGGTCATTACCTATGAACTGATCCTGCCGGACGGGCAGGATGCGATGCAGTGGTATCCGAAGCTGAAACCGCTTGAAGAAGAGTTCTGTGAACTCCATATGGTCTGGGACGAGAAGTCACATTCGATCATGCTGAAGCTGATGGGTGAAGTGCAGACGGATGTCCTGAAGCATCTGATCAAAGAGCGATATGACATATCTGTCACATTTGGCGCGGGACGCATTGCCTACAAGGAGACGATTCTGGATGTGACGGAGGGCGTCGGCCACTACGAGCCGCTTCGCCATTATGCAGAGGTGCATCTTCTCATGCGACCGCTTCCGCGCGGCAGCGGGATCGTATTCGACACGGATGTCAGTGAAGACGAGCTGGACAGAAACTGGCAGCGCCTCATTCTGACCAATCTGAAAGAAAAGGAACATGTGGGGGTTTTGATCGGCGCACCGATCACGGATATGGAGATCACGCTCACCTCTGGCCGTGCGCATTTAAAGCATACAGAGGGCGGTGACTTCAGGCAGGCTGTCTACCGTGCGGTCAGACAGGGGCTTATGAAAGCGGAGAATCTGCTTTTGGAACCCTGGTTTTCTTTTCGCATTGAGGTGCCGGCCGATTCGATCGGGCGTGTGATGTCCGATTTTGACCGCCTCTATGCAAAGAGTGATCCGCCGATGCAGGAAGGCGACCGGATGATACTTAGCGGTCGCGGCCCGGTGGCGACATTGAACGAATATCCTAAAGAGTTGGCAGCATATACCGGAGGTCAGGGCACGATGACGGTCATATTCGATGGCTATGAGCCTTGCCATGATGCAGAGAAAGTTGTGGAAGCGATCGGTTACGATCCGGAAGCGGATACGGATAATCCGGTCGGGTCGATTTTCTGTGCACACGGATCCGGATTTTATGTTAACTGGGATCGCGTGGAAGAGTACATGCACCTACCGCTTCGCGATCTTTCGGAAGAAGAGCAAGATACGGAAACGGACATAAATCTGACGGGAATGCGCCGCGGCGGAAGCAGCAGGCCGGATCGGTCAATCGGAACGGAAGAGATCGATTCGATCATCCGGAAGACTTCACATGCCAATGTGGGGCGGACACGTCCGGGCTTTGCGCATAAGAAGTCCGAAACCATAACACAAGCAAAGACGACGAACTATTTTTCGAATGGAAAAGATGGCGAGCCGTACATCACAAAGCCTGCAAAGCAGCAGAAATCCTATCTGCTTGTTGACGGCTATAATGTGATCTTTGCATGGAAGGAACTAAAAGACCTGGCAGATGTCAACATTGACAGCGCGCGTGACAAACTGGCCGATATTCTTTGCAACTATCAGGCGATCAAGGGATGCGAGCTCATTCTTGTGTTCGATGCATACCGGCTGCAGAACCATGCGGAGGAAGTGCTCTCTTTTCACAATATCAAGATCGTCTATACCAAAACAGCCGAAACGGCGGACCGGTATATTGAGAAGTTTGCGCACGAGAAGGCTTCGGACTGTCATGTGACGGTTGTGACAAGCGATGGGCTTGAGCAGATCATCATTCGCGGAAGCGGAGCGTTTCTGATCTCCTCCCGCGAATTTGAGGCAGAAGTTGCGGAAGCAAACAGGCAGATCATGGAAACGGGAAAACGCATGCTTTTTTAGCGTGGCCGCGTTGACATGCCCCTTATGACTGCGATAGAATCATAGCGGAGTTATTAATGCTTTAAAGAGGAGAATTATTATGGAGAAGAAACCTTTTGTGACCCTTAAGCAGGTTGAGGAGATCGTTAAAACGTATCCGACACCTTTTCACATCTACGACGAAAAAGGCTTTCGTGAGAATGCGCGGCTGTTAAAGAAGGCGTTTGCCTGGAACAAGGGCTTTCACGAATACTTTGCCGTAAAGGCAACACCCAATCCGTACCTTCTGAAGATCCTAAAGGAAGAGGGGATCGGTGTGGACTGCTCTTCCTACACGGAACTTGCGCTTTCCGACAAAGTCGGTTACAAAGGGCATGACATCATGTTCTCTTCGAATGTGACACCGGAAGAAGACTTCAAGTATGCATCCGATCTTGACGCGATCATCAATTTCGATGATATCACGCTGCTTGATTTTTATGATAAAATCGCACCTTTTCACGATACGATGTGTTGTCGTTTCAATCCGGGCGGAAATTTTGCGATCCACAACCAGATCATGGATACGCCGCGTGATGCAAAATACGGCATGACCAAGGATCAGATGAAGGACGCATTCAATTATATGAAGAAAAAGGGCGTAAAGCATTTCGGCATTCATGCGTTCCTTGCAAGCAACACGATCGCGGACGAATACTATCCGAAACTGTCCCGCATCCTGTTCAAGCTTGCGGTTGAATTAAAGAGAGAGTGCGATGTGCATATTGCGTTCGTGAATCTCTCCGGCGGTGTCGGCATTCCTTACAAGCCTGAAGACAGAAAGACAGATATCATGGCGATCGGTGAGGGCGTTCGGAAAGCATATGAGGAGATCCTCGTTCCGGAAGGCATGGACGATCTCGCAATTTATACCGAGCTTGGCCGCTATATGATGGGACCGTACGGTGCGCTTATCACAAAAGCGATCCACGAGAAGCACATCTATAAGGAGTACATCGGCGTGGATGCCTGTGCGGCAAACCTGATGCGTCCCGCTATGTACGGTGCATATCACCACATCACCGTACTCGGCAAAGAAGGCAAAGCGCGTGATCATGTATACGATGTGACGGGTGGTCTTTGCGAAAACAACGACAAATTTGCTATCGACAGATCGCTTCCGAAGATTGACATGGGTGACTATCTGTTTATCCACGATACAGGTGCACACGGTTTTTCCATGGGGTATAATTATAATGGCAAATTAAGAAGCGCCGAGCTTTTGCTTCACGAAGACGGAAGCGTACAGCAGATCCGTCGTGCAGAGACGGTGGATGACTATTTTGCCACATTGGATTTTTCCGGACTGAAATAAAACAAAACCGTCGGAGGTTTCATGAATAAACGAATTCCGGCTGTCTTCCTTTCGTCGGTATCCGCGCTTGTTTTTGCGGGCTGCGGGATGCTTGCCTCGCACGAACTGACGGACAAGGGAATGGAAGCCAATCGACAATTGGATTACCGGACTGCGGTCGCCTGCTTTGATGAAGCGATCGAGGCAGGAGAGGACGGACTTGAAGCAGGCCGCGGCAAGGGGATCGCGTATTTAGGTCTTGCGGATTATGATAATGCGGTAGCAAGTTTTGAAACCGCACTTGCAAATGCCGGTGGCCGGCTGACGGACCTTAGTTTTGATACAGATTACTATCTTGCGTACGCATATTACAAAGACGGGCGCATGGAAGATGCGATCGCATTGCTCAATGGCATCATCGCAGCCCGCCCCGAAGACAAAGACGCGTTTTTTCTGCGGGGAAGGCTTGCACTCGAGCAAGGCAACTACGAGCTTGCAACAGTTGATTTTAACAACGTCATATCGCTTGATCCGTCGGATTACGACTGCCTTCTTTCTATATTTAGATGTCTTGATGCGTTCGGCTACACGGATGAAGGCGGCAACTATCTGAAGGAAGCGCTTGACCGGGACAGTGAGAAAATGACCGATTACGACCGTGGGCGTTATGCGTATTATCTGGAAGATTACGAGACAGCCAAGAATTGTCTTGAGAGGGCGCGTGACAGTGAAAGTGCGGAGCCGGCACTTTTTCTCGGACGTACGTATGAGGCGCTTGGCGACTATAATTACGCATCGACCGTCTACATGGACTATATCGAGAAATACGGTGACAGCGGGGAGATCTATAATCAGCTCGGCGTATGTCGCCTGAAAATGCAGGATTATGAGAACGCACTGTTGGCCTTCCAGGTCGGCATGGAAGCGGAAAAGGAACCCTGCCTTCAGAACCTGAAATTCAATGAGATCGTGGCGTATGAATATCTCGGAGACTTTAAAAAAGCGGCGTCTTTGATGGAAGAATACCGTGGTCATTATCCGGATGATGAAAAAGCGGAGCGCGAGTGGAAGTTTTTGAAGACACGGTAAAATAACAGAAAACCACAAAAAATATGCACAATTGCGAACACTACATATTATGTACACCTTTTTAGGATGACACTATATGTAGTGTTTTTGCGTTGACTTTTACATAGGGGAATGCTACAATAAATCTAGCGACGTTTACGCGGAAGGGAGAGTATGAGTTCTATGTTCCAGGTAATCAAGAGAGATGGCGGGCTTGCGGATTTTACACTGACCAAGATCAACGATGCCATCATGAAAGCGTTCAATGCTACCGACGTGCAGTACAACAATGATATCATTGATCTGCTTGCACTTCGTGTGACTGCCGATTTCCAGAAGAAAGTCAAGGAAGACAAGATCCATGTGGAGGATATTCAGGATAGCGTAGAGGCGATCCTTGAACAGGCCGGCTATGCGGAAGCTGCGAAGGCTTTTATCCTTTATCGTAAGCAAAGAGAAAAAATGCGTGCCATGAAGTCCACGATCCTGGATTACAAGGACGTTGTCAACAACTATGTTAAGGTTGAAGACTGGCGCGTAAAGGAGAACTCTACCGTTACCTATTCTGTTGGCGGTCTGATCCTTTCCAACTCCGGTGCCGTTACAGCCAATTACTGGCTGTCCGAGATCTATGATGAAGAGATCGCACAGGCACACCGCAACGCCGACATTCATATTCATGACCTGTCCATGCTGACAGGCTATTGCGCAGGCTGGTCTTTAAAGCAGCTGATCAAGGAAGGCCTTGGCGGTATCCCCGGCAAGATCACATCCGCACCTGCAAAGCACTTATCCGTTCTTTGCAACCAGATGGTCAACTTCCTCGGCATTATGCAGAACGAGTGGGCCGGTGCGCAGGCATTTTCCTCATTTGATACCTATCTCGCACCTTTCGTTAAGGTGGATAAGTTAGACTATCCTGAAGTAAAGAAATGTATCGAAGCATTTATTTACGGCGTGAATACACCCAGCCGTTGGGGTACGCAGGCGCCGTTCTCCAATATCACACTTGACTGGACAGTTCCGAACGACCTTGCAGCGCTTCCGGCGATCGTCGGTGGCAAAGAGATGGATTTCACCTACGGTGACTGCAAAGCCGAGATGGACATGGTCAACAAGGCGTTCATTGAGACCATGATCGAGGGTGATGCGAACGGACGAGGATTCCAGTATCCGATCCCGACTTACTCCATCACGCGTGATTTTGACTGGTCCGATAATGAGAACAATCGTCTTCTTTTCGAAATGACATCCAAATACGGCACACCGTATTTTTCCAACTATATCAACTCCGACATGGAGCCGTCCGATGTACGTTCCATGTGCTGCAGGCTTCGTCTGGACTTAAGAGAGCTTCGTAAGAAAACCGGCGGTTTCTTCGGCTCCGGCGAGAGCACGGGCAGCGTAGGCGTTGTTACGATTAATATGCCGAGGATCGCATATCTGTCCAGCAACAAGGACGACTTCTACAAACGTCTGAACAAGATGATGGACATTGCGGCCAGAAGCTTAAAGATCAAGAGAGGCGTCATCTCCAAGCTGTTGGAAGAAGGTCTTTATCCGTACACCAAGAGATATCTTGGCAAGTTCGATAACCATTTTTCCACAATCGGCTTGATCGGTATGAACGAAGTCGGTCTCAATGCGAACTGGCTCCGTGCGGACTTAACGGATAAGCGCACGCAGGAGTTCTCCAAGGAAGTCCTGAATCATATGCGTAGCAGACTTTCCGATTATCAGGAGATGTACGGTGACCTTTACAACCTGGAGGCGACACCGGCGGAGAGCACCACATACCGTCTTGCAAAGCACGACAAAAAGAGATGGCCGGCGATCAAGACGGCGGGACATCCCGGAGATACACCGTACTATACGAACTCGTCGCATCTGCCTGTTGATTATACGACCGACATCTTCGATGCGCTTGACATTCAGGATGAGTTGCAGACACTTTATACATCCGGTACCGTATTCCATGCATTCCTCGGTGAAAAGCTTCCCGATTGGAAAGCAGCGGCAAACCTCGTGCGCACGATCGCACAGAATTACAAGCTGCCATATTACACGCTTTCGCCGACATACTCGATCTGCAAGGAGCACGGTTATCTGCAGGGCGAAGTAAAGGAATGCCCGCACTGTCATGCCAAGACGGAAGTGTACAGCCGTATCACAGGCTACTACAGACCGGTTCAGAACTGGAACGACGGTAAGCTTCAGGAATACGCGAACAGAACCGAGTACAACATCGCCGAGTCTGACTTGAAGCGCCCGATGACCAAAGTCGTTACGCTTTCCAATTACGAAGCGGATGTTGAAGTCAACGTGGAAGATGCGCAGGATGTGCGCTATCTGTTTACCACCAAGACCTGCCCGAACTGCAAGCTTGCAAAAGAGTACTTAAAAGACGAAGAATATATTCTGATCGATGCGGAAGAGAATCTGGAGCTGGCTTCCCGCTATGGCGTGATGCAGGCACCGACGCTTGTTGTGGTCAACGGCGATTCTTACAAGAAATACGTGAATGCGTCCAACATCAAGAAATATGCGGATCGTTCGCTGATGACGCTCTAGATCGAAAGGTTTTATCATGAAAAAACGTATATTATCCGCTTTAGCGGCTGCCCTTGGAATGGCGTTTCTATGCGGGATGACCGTATTTGCATCCGATCTCCCCACTATTGAGCTATCGACCGATGAAGTCAAGGTCAGCAGTGAGGATCCGACCGCAAAAATTGAACTGACTGTTTCCGGTTGGAATTTCGACAAGGGCTACAAGCTGAAATGGAAGACGGAAGACGAAGATATCTGTTCGATCGAGCAGATCAGCCAGAGCGGCGATACTGTTGTTTTGGAAGTTTCCGCAGGGAATACGGGATCGACAGTCATAAAGCTTTGGCTTGAAGGTTTTACCAGATTGCCCAAGTACCTGTCCGTTTATTGTGTCAATTACTGGCGCGAGAAGATCGACGGTTATTCCGTTCGTCACTATGGATATATGACCGGATTGCGCGGAGAGGCTGCAAGAATCGATGACCTCTCGATCGTACGGGGGAAGCTCCGTGTTGACTTTACGCTCATTGATGCCGGCTGCGGTGACGGGGAGAGTGCCGTATTCGTGATGCGAGCGGAGGAAGAAGACGGCGATCCGATCGAAACGGTGCAGGAATCCTGCGAGGGAATGGAAGTTGGCGGATCCGGATATAAAGCATTTTTCAAGATCCCGAAAAAGGCGGATGTTCTGCGCCTTGTGAACGGGGATATATAGTTGATTTTTATTGAGAAAGATCCTGCCGGCAGCAGCATTGCCGACAGGATTTTCAATTGATAAGTCGTCTGCTTTGTGATAGCATAAATGCATTAGGAGGGTGTAGTATGTTGTTTGGGGACAAGGAGTTTGGCATGTCTGAAGGGATCATGACTGCCGGTGGCAGCATCCCGATCTCAATGATCATTCTGCTTGTGCTTCTTGCGGTCATCTGTGCACTTTGCGTTTATGTTGCGATCTTAAAGCAGCATTTGATCGAAGAACACGAGCGTCTGGAACAGCTTGAAAAGCGTGTGCGTGAGCAGAATCGTTCCAATGAAGTTAAGCAAAAATTCCTCTTCAATATGTCTCATGATATCCGTACGCCGATGAACGCGATCCTTGGCTTTGCAAATCTTGCGCAAAGACAGATGGCGAACGGCGAGTCGGCTGACGAGAGCTTAAAATATATTGAAGAAGCCGGCAACAACCTGATGGAGATGCTTGACGGCGTGCTTGATACCGCACGGCTTGAAAGCAATGAGATCCTCTTACAGGAGACACTCGGTGATCTTGAAAAAACGATCGCCCGCGATCTTTTGTCCGCCGAAGAGCAGGCCAGAAAAGCCGATATTGCATTTACAACGGAATTTAAGATGACACATAAAGAGTTGTACTTTGATGCGAATTTCCTTCGCAAGATTCTGTACAACCTTGTATCCAATGCGATCAAATATACGGAGAAGGGCGGGAAGATCCATTTCCTTGTCGAGGAGACGGAGTCGGACAGAGAGCATATGACCGGTGTGCGGTTTACGATCAGTGATAACGGAATCGGTATTTCCGATTCTTTTATGCCGCATTTGTTTGAGCCGTTCTCCCGTGAAAAGAATACGACCATGAGTGGCGTGGAAGGAACGGGTCTTGGTCTGTCCGCTACAAAGCGAATGATCGAAATGATGGGCGGTACGATTACAGTCAACAGCACGCAGGGCGAAGGCACGGATGTGATCGTCAATCTTGCTTTTCGTCTTGGCGATGAGAATGCGAAGACGCAAGAGACTTCTAAGGATCCATCGTCGCAGACGCAGGCTTCTTCCGAATTTGATGAGAATGAAGAAATCCTTGCAACAAAGCATTCCCTGAACCATACGATCCATACGGTCAGTGCAGCCATTAAGGAAGGAATTTCCGATGACGCGATCGAAGCAGCTGCGGCGCTTCCCAAGAAGAGCCTGGTTGCGGACGATTACTCTTTTGTCGATCGTCGTGTGTTGCTTGCCGAGGATAATAAAGTCAACCAGAAGATGGAACAGCTTGTTTTGGAACGGGCAGGTATCCATGTGGAGATCGCGGACGATGGGAAGATTGCGGTCGACAAGGTTCGTGAACATCCCGCCGGATATTACGATGCGGTTTTGATGGATCTGCAGATGCCCAATATGGATGGCTTCGAAGCCACGGCGGCAATCCGTGCGTTGGATGATTCTGACAAGGCGAATGTGCCGATCATCGCGGTAACGGCCAACACATCCGATGCGGATCGCATGCTCTCCAAAGAGGTCGGCATTAACGGCCACCTCGGTAAACCGATCAAGATCCTGGAACTGCTGGAAGTATTACAGGAGTATTTTGACGAGATCTGATCCCGGAGCGATTTATGCTGAAGAATAAAGGTTTCATTTTTACGAATAAAGCGCATTCACAGAAAGGAATCATGTCGGCCGTTCTCGGCATGATTTCTTTGTTTTCTGTTTTTTTGACGATCTATTACACGGCCAAAGCAGGGGGGCGTGCGCCGCTCAAATACGGTTTTTCCGTCCTTTTGGCAATGGGGTATTCCATCGCCGGATTTGTGCTTGGCATTCGCGGTCGACTCGAGAAGGACAAGTTCTATCTGTTTGCTTACATGGGGATCGCGCTGAATGCCCTGATGGTCATCGGGATCGTCTTATTATTGATCGCAGGAGTTTATGGATTATGATACAGGAAAGACTTACGCTTGCACGGGGGAGGATCGAAGAGATCGCATCTGCCCCGTTTCTTTCGGGTGCGCTGGGGGACTTCTTTTGGTCCGGAGCGGCCTATTTAAAGCTATTGTTTGAAACATATGATGCTATACGGGAAGAGGATTTTGCATCCTGCCCGCTCGATGTGCTTCGTGACCGGAACAGATCGCTTTATGCCGATCTTCTGCCGGAGGCATACGAGACGAGCTTTGCGAATCCTTCTTTTTCCGTATCGCAATTCGGAGAGAAGCAGGGTAGGCTTCTTTCTTTTATTTTTGCGGAGCTGCACAGCCAGACGGAGTCGGTTTTTGAAGGACGGATCGAAGAATTGCTGATCCGCGCGGAGCTTTTTCTGGAAATCTATCAAAGCGTTCTTTGTGATCTGGAAGAAGAAAAGCAAGTTGACGACGAGGCGATCAGACGTATCATTTACGCGTTTTTGTGTGACTATCAGCATGATGAATCGATGCTGCGCGTGAAGCAGCAGCTTGACCCTTCTGAGGATTTCGCATTGCAGATCGTGACAGAGAGTGACTTGTCGGATCTTCGTTATCTTTATCGCTACGGTGAATATGTGACAGAAGAAGAGGAGAAAATGGCAAGCTTTCTGGGGACGCTTCCCGAAGAGACGATCCGAAAGATGGCGGACACATTCACGGAAGGCTACCGGATCGGATTTGAAGTGACGGGGCGCGATCTTTCCAAGAAAGATACCGTCAATATTCGTTATCATATCGGATTTGAGCGCGTGGTCGAAAGGGCGGTGCGCAATTTTGAACGCCTTGGTTTAAAGCCGGTGATCTACCGCGCGAGCATGAGTATTTTCCATAAGGGAAAAGTACGCATCGGCTACATGGGGGCGGATCCGAATCGCCAGTTTACATACGATCACAAGGATGATCGTGCACTGTTTTTGGATAAGCACTATAACGGTCTGCGCCTGGAGGCGCTCCAAGCCGCGTACGAAGCACACAAAGAGCTTGCGGCGGTACACGGCGGTCCTGCGTGCATGGAGACGTTTGGGGAAGCAAACTTTTCTCCGATCGCGAAAAAGGAGACCGCGGCGCTGTCTGAAGAGCAGCAGAAGCTGACCGTTGCATATGCATCCAAAGCAGGCAGTATCATCAACACGTACATCAAAGGCGAGGAGCGGAGCTTTACGATCATTGCGTTTCCGATGCCCGCGATCGGTCCGGATTTTGAAGCGATCTTTGAGGAGACGATCCGCGTCAATACGCTTGATTACATGCGTTATCGAAATATGCAGCAGCTTATGATCGATGCGCTTGATGAGGCGGTTTCTGTGCGGATCAAAGGCTGCGGGAAGAACCGAACGGACCTGACGGTGGCTTTACACCCGCTCACGGATCCTTCGAAAGAAACGGTGTTTGAGAACTGCGTGGCGGACGTTAACATTCCGGTGGGCGAGATTTTTACATCTCCTGTTCTGGCAGGGACAAACGGAATGCTTCATGTGACGGATGTCTTTTTGGAGGGACTTGAATACAAGGATCTTTGCATCACGTTTCAGGATGGGATGACGGTTATGTATTCGTGTGCAAATTTTGATGATCCGGAGGACGGAAAGAAATATGTCCGTGATAACGTGCTCTTTTCACATGAGAGGCTTCCGATGGGTGAGTTTGCGATCGGTACGAATACGACGGCTTATGCGATGGCAAAGCATTTTGGCATCGCTGACAGACTACCGATCCTGATCGCGGAAAAAACAGGGCCTCATTTTGCGGTGGGCGATACCTGCTATTCGCATGCGGAGGATATTGCCGTTTATAATCCGGACGGAAAAGAGATCGTGGCAAGGGATAATGCCTGCTCGATCCTGCGAAAGACGGATGAATCCAAGGCATATTTTAACTGCCATACCGATATTACGGTTCCGTACGATGAGCTCGGCGAGCTGACCGGCGTTCGCGCGGATGGTACGCTGATCCCGATCATCCGGGACGGAAGATTTGTGATCGAAGGCGCGGAGGAGCTAAATATTCCACTTTCAAAGTGCCTGTAAATGCACGATTGGGACAATAGTAGCAGTAGAATTATTGGTTCTCGGTGTGCTATAATATCATTGATATAAAAGGTGTTTTGGAGGTTTTGATTTGGACGCAATAAAAAGTATATTTGGCGAGAGTGATTATAACATTCCGAGAAGATGTGAGAAATGCGGCGGCGTTATGATCTTTAAGGGCGTCGGCGAATATCATTGCGAGGACTGTAAGCACGTCATGTACGATGATTACGGGAAGGTGCGGAATTTTATCGAGGCGCATCCGGGAGCACGGTCTTCTGATGTTTCGGCAATGACCGGCGTAAGTCAGTTTAGCATCAGACAGATGCTTCGTGAGAACAAGCTTGAGATCTCAAGCAGTTCCCCCAGTTTTTTGAAATGCGAACAATGCGGGACCAATATCAGGAGCGGACGGTTCTGCAAGCAATGTGAGATCGCATATCACAGAGCGATCGAAGAGAAAGAACGCGCCACACGTTCGGGACATGATTATATGGGTGTTGCAAAGACGCAGCCGCTCGAAGATGGTGAAAAACGTTTTATACGTTCTAAATAAAGACATAATGACATTACTGAAAGGACTACAGAACTCTTATGAAAACAATGCATAACGTGATGAAACGGATCATGAAGGCGGCGGTATTTACGATCGCTTTCAGTGGATTGATCATGGTATCCAGGCTGGATGTAAATGCTGAGACGTTGACGGTGAAATCTTCCAACGTTAATGTCCGCGACAAGGCAAGCGCATCCGGCTCTCTTGTTGGTACCGTGACGACAGGCGACAAATTTGATCTCGGAACCGAAGTGGTCGGTGATGATGGCAAGACATGGTATCAGATCGTGATCAACGGACAGGTTGGTTTTATCCGTTCCGATTTTGCGACAAAAGGAAACGCTGCAGCATCGGAAGCCAAGCCTGCGGAGTCTAAACCGGCAGAAGTAAAGCCTGCCGAGAGTAAGCCGGAGCCGACCGAAACGGCTGCAACGGTTACGAGCAGTAATATTGCAAAAGTCCAAGTTGTCGGCGATAGCGTAAATGTTCGCAAAGGTCCTGCTTCGACAGATGCGGCGATCGGTAAGGCAAAAAAAGGTGATGTTCTGGAGGTCTCCGGAGAAGCGGTTGGCGCAGACGGAAAGATATGGTATCAGATCTCCCTTGGCGGAAAGACCGGTTTTATCAGAGAAGATCTTGTAAAAGAGGACGCGGAAGAGGCACCCGCAGAGAATGAAGAGGCCGACGCCGAAGAAGGTGAAGAAGGCGAAGAAGGCGAAGAGGGTGAAGAAGGAGAAGAAGTTAAAGAGGACGAAGCACCGGCAGGTGACGGCGCCGTAATCAGTAACGTGATCTCCAGCAGAGTCCTTCCTGCAGGCACAGATATGGAAGACATGACGATCGATGAAGCGACGCTTGCTTCCTGGGAATCCGGTAACTATTACGTATTGTATACAAAGGAAGAGGATGGCAGTGATGGTTGGTATCTGTATTCCTTATCCGATAATCAGTTTGAGAAGATCAACAACCTGCGTCCTACAGACGACGGCGAAGAGACAGAGCAGTCTGCAGGATTATCACTCCTTTCCGGAAAGAACAAGATCGTCCTGATTGCTCTTGCGGCGGCGGTTCTCATTCTGCTTATCGTATGCATCGTTCTCGCCGTTAAATTGCATCGTTATAAAGAGGTTTATGACGAGGATGATGACGAGGATGATGACGAAGACGACGAAGAAGACGACGATGATGACGAAGATGACGACGAAGAAGATGACGATGATGACGACGATGAAGAAGATGAGCGTCCGCATCGCGGCAGAAAGCCTGTAAAGAAAGGCAAAAGATCGTTCAGTCCCAAAAATTTCCTCTCCCGTTACAATGATGACGAGGACGACGAAGAAGATGATGAGGATGACGAAGACGAAGATGTAAATGATGACGAGTTCATCGATGATGATGACTTTGAATTTGAATTCCTCGATATGGATGAAAGACCCAAAAAGAAGAGAAGATAATGGCAAAATATACCAAGAAAGCCGAGAAAGCGCTACAGCTTGCGAAAGGCGCCGCAAAAGAACTGAAACAGAATTATATAGGCACGGAGCATATTCTCCTCGGACTTTTGCGCGAAGAGACCGGTGTGGCTGCGCATATGCTGCAGGATTATAAGGTGGATGAGCAGCGCGTTGAATCTTTGATTCGCGAGTTGATCGCACCGGGGAATTTTCTCCCCGTAAAAGAACGCGACGGATACACGCCGCGTGCAGAGAAAGTTCTCGGCGAGGCCAAGGCTTTGGCAGCGCGTTTTCACGATGAGGAGATCGGTACGGAGCACATTCTCCTGGCATTGATCAAAGAAGGTGAGAATGCCGGTGCAAGGCTTCTTAACACGATCGGCGTGCAGACTGTTAAGTTGTATGCGGATGTGTTGCAGGCGATCGGTCAGGATCCGAATCTTTATAAAGAGGATCTGGGTCGCAAGAAAAAGAAAAAAGACAAGGGCTCTCCGACAGAGACGCTCGATCAATACAGCAAGGATCTGACGAAACTTGCGGCAGAAGGGAAGCTCGATCCCGTAATCGGAAGGGAAGATGAGATCCTTCGTGTGATTCAGATTTTGTCCCGCCGTATGAAGAATAACCCGTGTCTGGTGGGTGAGCCCGGTGTCGGTAAGACAGCTGTTGTTGAAGGGCTTGCAATGAAGATCGCAGCCGGCGATGTGCCGGATACGGTCAAAGATAAGCGCGTTCTGATCCTGGATCTGTCCGGGATGGTAGCGGGCAGCAAATACCGCGGTGAATTTGAAGAGCGTATTAAGCGTGTTGTGAAGGAAGTGATTGCGGACGGTCATGTAATCCTGTTCCTTGATGAACTCCATACGATTATCGGAGCAGGCGGAGCGGAAGGTGCGATTGATGCATCGAACATTCTGAAACCGTCACTTGCGCGTGGTGAGATCCAGCTGATCGGTGCTACAACGATCACCGAATATCGAAAGTATATCGAAAAAGATGCTGCGCTGGAAAGACGATTCCAGCAGGTTACAGTGGAAGAGCCGGGTGAAGAGGAGGCGATCCGCATTCTGACCGGTATCCGTAGCAAATATGAAGAGCATCACAAGGTAAAGATCACGGATGAAGCAGTCAGCGCAGCTGTGCGTCTGTCTGCGCGTTATATCAACGATCGGAATTTGCCCGACAAGGCGATCGATCTGATTGATGAAGCATCGGCGGCGATTCGCCTGAGAGGCATGCACAAGCCGGAGAAGATTCTGGAAATGCAGGAGCAGATCAAGAAGATGGATCTGCAGATCGAACGCTCGATCAAGATTGAAGCGTATGCACAGGCCGGAGAGCTTCGCCGCGAGCAGGATAAGTTGATCAAAAAGCTTGAAAGAGCGCAGGCAGATCATGAGAAGAAGCTTGCCGAGAATATGCTGGCGGTCGGTGAGAATGAGATTGCGGAAGTCGTATCCGTATGGACACGCATCCCGCTGAAGAAATTAACGGAAAAAGAGAGCGAGCGTCTTCTGAAACTGGAAGATGTATTGCATAAACGTGTGATCGGGCAGGAAGAGGCGGTTAAAGCGCTTGCACGTGCCATCAGAAGGGGACGCGTGGGCTTGCAGGATCCTCATCGACCGATTGGGTCATTCCTGTTCCTGGGACCGACCGGTGTCGGAAAGACAGAGCTTTCCAAGGCTCTTGCGGAAGCGATGTTCGGTTCCGAAGATGCCTTGATCCGCATTGATATGTCAGAGTACATGGAGCAGCATTCGGTTGCCAAGATGATCGGTTCGCCTCCGGGCTATGTCGGTTTTGACGAAGGTGGTCAACTCTGTGAAAAGATCCGCCGGAACCCGTATTCGGTTGTACTGTTTGACGAAGTGGAGAAGGCGCATCCGGACGTGTTTAACGTCCTTTTGCAGGTTTTGGACGACGGTCATATCACTGACTCGAAGGGTCGAAAAGTCAGCTTTAAAAATACGGTTCTGATCATGACTTCTAATGCAGGGGCACAGCGTATTATTGCGCCTAAGAGCCTTGGCTTTGCCGCAGACCGTAGCGCAGCGCATGACTACGAAGTCATGAAGAGCGGCGTACTTGAGGAGGTCAAGAAACTCTTTAAACCCGAGTTCTTAAACCGTATCGATGAGATGATGGTATTCCATCCGCTTGATCGTAAGAATATGGAAGATATCGTTACACTGCTTGCTAAGAATCTTTCCAAACGATGCAGCGACCAAATGAATATCACGCTCACCATGACGCCGGGTCTGAAGGCTTACATCATTGATAAGTATGCGGATTATAAGATGGGTGCGCGTCCGATGAAGCGTGCGATCCAGAATGTGATCGAAGATGCCCTTTCGGAAGAACTTTTGGCAAAAAGGATCGTCGCCGGGGATCATGTGACGGCGGGCGTTCGCAAAGGGCAGGTTGTATTTTCTACCAAAAAGCAAAAAACCAGCTCGTAAATCTACCATCTGTCGATAGGAGGACACATACCATGGCAGTAGTAAAAGAACTGATCAGATCGGAAAAAGACGGCAGCATCAGTTTCGGCAACCACGTATTGGCTGAAAAAGCCAAAAAAGAAGACTTTGAACACGGTGGAGACCTGTATAAGGTTAAAACGTTCAGCACCATGACAAAGCTTGAGAAGAACGGCGCTTTTTCTTATGAATCCGTTCCCGGCACCAGTGTGATCGGCTTTCATGAGACCGAAGACGGCGTGTCGTTTGTTGTGGAAGGTGCGGGCGATGCGCAGATCACGGTCGGTCTGCAGGACGATACCGAATATGAGGTTACGATCGGCGGGAAAAACATCGGAAAGATGAAAACGAATCTCGGCGGCAAGCTCAATCTGAGCGTAGAACTGGCTGATGCCGGTGAAGTGAAGGTAGAGATCCGCAAATAGGTTTACAAATGGCAAAAAGTAAAACAAGTTCCGTATTCTTCTGTCAGAAGTGCGGATATGAATCCGCCAAGTGGATGGGGCAGTGCCCTGCCTGCCGCGAGTGGAACAGCTTCGTAGAGGAGCCCATCACGCGTCACACCGGTGGATCATCCAAAGGGATTACAGGGAAGGCTTCCAAATCAGAGGAGCCTTCTTCTTTATCTTCTATTGAATTGAATGATGAAGAGCGTTTTGGAACCGGCATCGGTGAGTTGGATCGCGTACTTGGAGGCGGTATCGTGCCGGGTTCGCTTGTCCTCGTGGGCGGCGATCCGGGTATCGGCAAGTCGACACTCCTTCTGCAGATGTGTCGTAATCTGGCGAATGAAGGGCGCAAAGTCCTCTATATCTCCGGTGAGGAGTCGCTGAAACAGATCAAGCTTCGTGCGCTTCGGATCGGTGACTTTACAGATCAGTTGCTTTTATACTGTGAGACAGATCTTGCTCTCATCGAAGCGACCATTACAAAGCATAAGCCGGAGCTTGTGGTCATTGACTCGATCCAGACGATGTACCATGATGATGTAGCATCCGCGCCCGGCAGCGTTTCGCAGGTGCGGGAAGCGACCGGGATTCTTCTGCGGCTTGCCAAGACGCTTGCGATTCCTGTTTTTATCGTGGGACATGTAACGAAAGAAGGAACCGTTGCGGGACCGCGTGTCTTGGAGCATATGGTGGATACGGTTCTCTATTTTGAAGGCGACCGCCACGCGTCCTATCGGATCCTGCGCGGTGTGAAGAACCGCTTCGGCTCCACGAATGAGATCGGTGTCTTTGAGATGCGCCAGAATGGTCTTGCGGAAGTGCCGAATGCGTCTGAGTTCATGCTGAGCGGCCGTCCGGAGAATGCGAGCGGTTCTGTCGTTGTCTGCTCCATGGAAGGCACAAGGCCGATCCTTTTGGAGATTCAGGCGCTTGTCTGCAGGAGCAATTTCGGACTTCCGAGGCGCCAGGCGATGGGCACGGACTACAACCGCGTGAACCTTCTGATGGCTGTTTTGGAGAAGCGGATCGGCAAGTCGCTTTCGGAGCTTTCCTCCTGTGATGCGTATGTGAATATCGCCGGCGGCATCCGTATTCTGGAGCCTGCACTTGATCTTGGCATTGCGATGGCGATCGTATCAAGCTTTAAGAATAAACCGATCGATGAGAAAACGATCCTGTTCGGAGAGATCGGCTTGTCCGGCGAAGTACGAAGCGTATCCATGGGTGAGCAGCGCCTTGCGGAGTCGGCTAAGCTCGGCTTTACGACATGCATCATGCCCAGGACGACGGCCGATGCCTTGAAGGAGCATCATGCGCTTGTGAAGGGGATTACGGTCAAAGGCGTATCGTCTGTCGATGAGGCGATCCGGGTTCTTTTTTCATAAGCAAATCCGGCCGGCGGTCTCATAGAAAACGGGGCAGTATTTACGTGAGAAAATGTGCTTGCCACGGTTATAGTGGTATGCTATAATAATTTTCGGCGGTTTTCCGATCGCCGATACATAGGGGAATAGTACAGTGGTAGTGCGGCGGTCTCCAAAACCGTTAACGGGAGTTCGATCCTCTCTTCCCCTGCTTTCACAAGCCTGAAGACAGTGATGTTTTCAGGCTTCTTTTTTTTAGGGTCATGTTGGTGGAATGCGTGCGAACTATTGCTACTGATCAAAAAGTATCCATTTTAAAGTGTTTTCCGAATAAACTATATTTATCATAATAAACTGATAATAATACATACGATTGATACAATTTGTAAATACTTGAATAAAAATCTAAAAATGTGTTGACAAATTTATATGGCATGTTATAATAAGACCATACAAGCAGTGTATTTATTATAGATGAAAGGAAGTTGAGGATCAAAACAAGAAGAAAGGTAATGACGAGACATCCTAAGTAAAGGAGGTACGGACCACCGGAAACAGTAGTTGACACTTCATGAACACATTCGAATCAGTACATGTTATGAGCGGCTAAGGAGAAGTATTTCAGCCGGAGGTACAGTAGGTACAAGAATCGTGGAACCATTCGAATAGAGTTGGAGGTACAGACCATTGGATATTGAGGTTTGAAAGGAGCGTGTATGGTAATTTGGTACACGCTCCTTTCATGTGCATTGGCTCTGTGATATAATGACAACAGAGAATTTGAGACATCCGGAAAGGCAGGACAACAGCATGGCGAGAAAGGAACAGGATAAGCCGAGATTATCTCCGAGAGAACTACGCAAAAAACGGAGGATCCGGAACCAGATCCTTTCATTTGTACTTCTGAGCGGGCTATTGATCGTGCTGATCGTGGGTGTTTTTTTTGCGGGCAGACACCTTTCGCAAAAATATTTGAAGACGGCAAAAGAGGAAGCTGCATTATCCGGTGAGACAACCGAGACAGCATCGGAAACGGATGATTCAGGTGAGACCGATACCGCGATCGAGACATATACTGCCTCTGACCAGCTGGAAGATATGGTCGATGCCTGCATTGAGGCGATGAGTGAAGAGGACCGGATTGCAGGCCTTTTGATCACGACTCCGGAAGGTCTTACAGGCGTTGCAAAGGTCACAAAGGCAGGCAACGGCACCAAAAAGGCGCTGGCGGATATGGCGGTCGGAGGGATCGTCTATCATCCGGAGAATGTTTTGACAGAAGATCAGTTTTCTTCTATGTTGACCGAGACGATCAGCAACAGCAAGTACCCGCTTTTCTTTGCTATGGATGGGGAGAGCGACAAGCTGCAGGGGGATCTCTCCACAGTCGGTATCAACGTGGAATTTGCCGAGCATTTTGAAGACGAGACATCTGTTGGGTTTCGCATTGTGACATTGCCGAGCTTATTAAATGGAGAGCCGGAGGATGGACCGGTGACCGCACAGCTTTCGGGCGAGGGAGATGCGCTGGCCGATGCCTGCATAGAGGCGTGGAAAAACGGCGCTGACATGATCTATCTGCCGGAGCATTTTGTCGATGCTTATCCGACAATCATCGCCAGGGCGGAGGAAACGCCGGAGATCGCAGATCGGTTGGCGGAGTCGTTGAAGAAAGTATATCGGATCAAATGCCGCGCGTCCGTTGAGTAGGCGTGCGTTCGAGGAGAGCTTCTTATATGAAAAAAGATGTTACAGCAGCGCTGCTGGATTTTATCGACGGATCACCGTCCGTCTATCATACGATCGCAAATGCGGAAGCTATGCTGGAAGGTTTTGAGGAGTTGCATGAAGGGCAGCCCTGGACGATCAAAAAGGGCGGTTCATATTATGTGAAGCGCGGTGATGCATCGCTGATTGCATGGCGCGTTCCGAAGAATGACTATACGGCGATCCGTATTGTCGCATCTCATAGTGATATACCGGGATTTAAGCTGAAAGCGGATCCGGAGATGTCGGTTGATGAGCATTATGTACGCCTGAACACTGAAAAATACGGCGGCATGCTCATGTATACATGGTTCGACAGACCGCTTTCGATCGCAGGACGGATTGTGACGATTGAGCAGGGCAGACCGGTTACAAAGCTTGTAAACATTGATCGCGATCTTCTCATGATCCCGTCTGTTGCGATTCACATGAATCGGAAGATCAACGAAAACTTTGCGCCGGACGCACATATAGATACGATCCCGCTTTTTTCCGGTGAAAAGAAGGACGGGACACTCCAAAAACTTGTTGCAACGGCAGCAGGTGTTCAAAAGGACGATATTTTAGGGAGTGACCTTTTTGTCTATTGCAGAGAAAAAGGCAGACGCTGGGGTGCGCATGATGAGTTCATTTCGGCGTGCGGTCTGGATGACAGACAGTGCGTTTATGCAACGCTGCAGGGATTTCTGGAGGCAAAAAAGCCGTCGGAAATGCTTTCGATGTGTTGTATCTTCCATAACGAAGAAGTCGGGAGCCTTACAGGACAGGGTGCGGACTCAACAATGTTGACGGACACGCTCACACGCATCAATGAATCTCTCGGTGTTACGAGTGCACAGTATCTTGCGGCAGTTGCAAATGGCTTTATGATCTCCGCCGACAATGCGCATGCAGTGCATCCCAATCATCCCGAATACGCAGACCAGACGAATCGCCCGTATCTAAACGGCGGGATCGTTTTGAAATACAATGCGGCCGAAAAATACACGACGAACGGCGAATCGGAAGCGATGTTTCGTGATGTTTGCAAGCGCGCGGGCGTGCCGCTTCAGACATTTGCAAATCG
>JAIKWO010000118.1 GCA_024684675.1 Lachnospiraceae bacterium | reverse complement strand
TCGCTCTGGAACCTTTACAGCATGAATAAGCATCTGGATCTGCTTAGAGGTAAAATGGTTTTCCTTTCTTCCGGCGGTTATCTTGTAATCGAGAATACCGAAGCACTCACGGTGATTGATGTGAATTCGGGAAAAAGCGATATGGGAAAAGACCGGGAAAGCGCATATTATAAGATCAACCTGGAAGCGGCAAAAGAGATCGCATCGCAGATGATCCTGCGCAATCTTTCCGGAATGATCCTGGTCGATTTTATCAATATGAATGATAAGGAGCATGAGAGGATCCTGCTTGAAACGCTGCGCGAACTTGTGAATAAAGATCCTGTCACGGCAAGCGTTATTGACATGACACCGCTTGGTCTTGTAGAGCTCACTCGAAAGAAAAAAAGACGTCCGCTGCATGAACTTTTATACAATTTTTCTTAACGTTTCGTTACATCGTTTTTTGCGTCTGCAATTGACAGAACATGAATGCAAAGTTATAATTTTGATGGGTGTCGTGGTGGCACCTTAGATCAAATTCATTTTGGAGGAAATGATATGAAGAAGATTATTGCGGTTATGTTAGTTGCTGCAACAACACTCAGCCTTGTTGCTTGTGGCAATGCTGCACCGGCTGCATCCAATGATGCTGCTCCTGCCGCAGAAGCTCCCGCTGCTGAGAATACTGATGCAGCTGAAGCATCCACCGGTGAAAGCTCCGGTACTGTTTACAATGTTTGCAACCTGGTTAACGGTAACCTTGGTGACAAGTCCTTCTTTGACTCTGCAGAAGCAGGTTTGGAGAAGCTTCGTGACGAAGGCCGTATCACTCTGACCACCATCGAGATGGGCGGAACTGATGAAGATCAGCCGAAGTGGCTCAGCACTCTTTACGAAGTTGCTGAATCCGGTGAGTATGATCTGATCGTCTGCGGTACATACCAGATGCCTGACAATCTGAAAGAGGTTGCTACAAAGTATCCCGATCAGAAGTTTGTTATCTATGATGACAATACATATGTAGGCGAGAACGCAAACGTATGTAACATCACATACAAGCAGAACGACCTTGGCTACCTTGTAGGTACATTCGCAGCTTGCATGACAACCGATACATCCGTTCAGAACATGAACGCTGATCCTGTACTCGGCTTTGTAGGCGGCGTTGACAGCCCGGTAATCAATGACTTCCTGATCGGTTTCATTGAAGGTGCTCAGGCAGTTAATAAAGATATTAAAGTAGATACACGTTACACAAATGATTATGTAGATACTGCGATCGCTAAAGAGTTCGGTACATCCATGATCGATGATAACAAGTGTGATATCATCTGGGGTGTTGCAGGTAATGCCGGCAACGGTGCCGCAGAAGCAGCGCTTGAGAAGGGCAACTGCTGGTTTATCGGTGTTGACTCTGACCAGGAAGCTACATTCTCTGCTGATCTTGCAGCGATCACATTGACATCCGGCCTGAAGAACGTTGGTAATTCCCTGATCTGGTTCATCAATGAAATGGATGCAGGCAACGATCATTTCGGCAAAGAAGTTACACTTGGTATTGCTGACGGCGGTGTAGGCATTGTTACAGATAAGAACTATGCTAAATATGCATCTGCTGACACAAAAGCGAAAGTTGAAGCAGCTCAGAAAGCAATCATGGACGGTTCCATCGTTGTTGACTCCGCGATCGGCGATACAACAGGTAAAGCTGAATCCTTACGTGATTCCGTTAAACCGTGATCTGATCCTATAGGATAAAAGAGCACACTGCATCGCTTTGGTGCGGTGTGCTTTTTACGTTATATACATTTCACTACAGGGGGTAGTTATGGCAGATCTGAATCAAGAATATGTCATTGAGATGCGTAAGATCTCTAAAGTTTATCCCAATGGCGTGGCCGCGAACCAGGATGTTGACTTTTGCGTGAAAAAGGGCGAGATCCATGCGCTGATGGGGGAGAACGGTGCCGGTAAATCGACACTAATGAAGATGCTGTTTGGCCTTGAACAGCCTACAAGCGGTGATATTTTCGTTAACGGTGAAAAAGTTAAACTGACTTCGCCGAATGTTGCCATTGCACACGGTATCGGTATGGTGCATCAACATTTTATGCTTGTTCCAAGTTTGACCGTTGCTGAAAATATGGTCCTTGGCATGGTGCCAAAGAAAAGCGGCATGCTGATCAATTATTCGGAAGCTGTTCGCATTACCAAAGAATACTCCGAACGATTTAATCTTGAAGTTGATCCTGATGCAAAAGTGATGGATATCCCGGTCGGCATGAAGCAGAAGGTTGAGATCTTGAAGGCACTTGTCCGTGGAGCAAAGATTCTCATCCTCGATGAGCCTACTGCGGTTCTGACCACACAGGAAACAACCGAACTTTTCAAGGAATTGATCAATCTGAAGAATCAGGGATATACGATTATCTTTATCTCTCATAAGCTGAATGAGATCATGGAGATCACGGACCGTCTGTCTATTCTGCGAGGCGGTAAGTTCCTTGGGACGCATAATACAAAAGATGTTACGCCTCAGCAGATCTCCAGAATGATGGTTGGGCGCGATGTTGTATTGCAGGTTCAGAAAGAAAAGGCGCAGCCTACAGAGTCCGTTTTAAAAGTACGTGATCTGACATTTGTCAACGAATGGGATAAAAAGATGGTTGACAATCTTTCATTTGATGTTCGCCGGGGCGAGATCCTTGGAATAGCCGGCGTAGAAGGAAACGGTCAGAAAGAACTTGTCGACCTGCTCTTTAGTTTTGCAAAGCCGAACAGTGGTACGATCACGGTGAACGGCGAGAGCATTGTCGGGTTAAACCAGAAGAAGATACGCGACAAGCACGTCTCGCTTGTGCCGGAAGACCGCATGATCTACGGGATCGCTGCCAATGCATCCATTGAAGAAAATCTTCTTTCCGATCGCTGTGACAGCAAGGACCTCAACAAAGGGATGCTTTTTGATATGAATAAGATCCATGAGATGTCTGAAGAACTGGTACTTGATTACAAAGTTCTCTGTAAATCAGCGCAGCAGAAGGTTGGCATGCTTTCCGGCGGTAACATCCAGAAGGTTGTAGTAGCTAGAGAATTTTCAAACGATCCGGAACTGATCATTGCCGATCAGCCTACACGTGGTATTGATGTCGGTGCAACCGAATTCATTCGTAAAAAGCTTGTTGAGCTTTCCAGATCCGGCATTGCGGTTCTTCTTGTATCCGCTGACTTAAACGAAGTAATGGAACTTTCCGACAGCCTGATCGTTATGTATGGCGGAAAGATCGCAGCATATTTTGAAGACACATCCGTTTTGACAGATGAACTGATGGGTGAGTATATGCTTGGTTTAAAGAAACAATCTGATGAAGAGATAAGGAGGGTATGTCATGAGTAAGAAAGCACAGCTCAGATTCAGTATCTTACGTGGCTTCGTAGCGATCCTGATTGCCCTTCTTGTTGCTGCGGTTCTTGTATTTATCAGTGCAGACGGCGCTACGATCGGTGCAAAGCTTTCCTCTACAGGAGATGCGATGCTTAACATGCTGGTTCGTCCGTTGTGGGGAAAGAAAGGGTTTGCTGCAAAGAACTTCACAGATATCCTTGCCGCAATGATCCCGATCATTTTCACGTCACTGGCTGCCTGCGTTATGTTTGCGGCCAACCAGTTCAACCTCGGCGGCGAAGGCGGTATCATGCTCGGTGCATTTATGGCATCCATGGTTGCAGTGTATCTGCCTTTACCGACGGGACTTCATCTTGTTGTTGCACTGATCGTAGCATCTGTTTCCGTAGGTATCATGATGCTGATACCGGCAGTTTTGAAAGCAAAACTCGGTGTTTCCGAGATGGTATGCTCCCTGATGCTGAACAGTATCATCATGTATATCATCAACTATTTGATGAATACGAGCCTTGCTGATAAGAGCAAAGGACAGGTCATGAGTTATGACTTTTTACCGACGGCGATCATGCCGCCGCTTGTGGATAACGGCTCAAAGCTTTCCTGGGGCTTTGTGATCGCTCTTGTCTTTATCGTGCTCACATCGATCTTTATCTACCGCACACGTTGGGGTTACGCGATCCGCATGATCGGTATCAACCAGGATTTTGCAACGTATTCCGGCATCAAAGTAGGATTGATCATCGTTTTATCGCAGGTGATTGGCGGTTTGCTGGCAGGCCTTGGCGGCGGTATCGAAATGCTTGGACGCTACACCAACTATCAGTGGAAAGCACTTCCCGGATACGGCTGGACCGGTATTACGGTTGCCTGCATTGCCGGTAACAATCCGATCATGGTCCTGTTTGCAGCGTTCTTTATGGCATACCTGGATAAAGGCTGTAACCTGATGGCAACGTATTGCAACGTTCCCGCGCAGCTGATCGATATTATTCAGGGCGTTGTATTTGTTTTCTTTGCAGCGGAGCAGTTCCTTGCAGGTTATCGTCAGAAACAGGTTGTTAAGGCTGCAAAAGCTGAGATCGAAGCAATGAACAAAGCAGGAAAGGAAGGTGAAAGATAATGAGTACATTATTATCCTCGATCATGACAACGGGGTTCTTCTATTCGATCATTCGAATCACTTCCCCGATCCTGTTTGCAACACTCGGTGCTGTTATTGTTGAAAAGGCGGGCATTTCCAATATCGGTCTTGACGGTACCATGATGATCTCCGCTTTATTCGGATCGCTTACCACTTACTGGTCCGGATCCTGGATCGTCGGTCTTTTGGTAGCGCTTGTTGTGGGCGTTTTGGTATCTTTGCTCATGGGCCTGTTTGCTTTTAATTTAAAGACAGATATTATCCTTGTCGGTATCGCGATCAATATGATCGGTTCCGGCGGTACGCTGTTCCTTGTAAAAGTTCTTACGCAGCTGTCGGAAGGAAAATCGATGGCTTCCACGACATCCCTGATCACGAAAGCGCATCAGATCCCTGTTTGGAATATTCCGCTGGTAAAAGACATTCCTGTGATCGGATCGGTTGTTTCGGGGCATTCCATCCTGACTTATGTTGCATTCCTTTTTGTATTTCTTACTTGGGTTATGCTTTATAAGATGCCGATCGGTCTAAACCTTCGTTCCGTCGGAGAAAATCCGAATGCCGCTTCGTCTGTTGGTGTAAGCGTGATGAAGATGCGTTATATTGCGATCGCATTATCCGGCCTGATGGCGGGATTCGGCGGCGCATTTATGTCGATGTCCTATGCGATGGGATGGTCTCAGGATATGGTTGCGGGACGAGGCTTTATCGCACTTGCCGCACAGGCAATGGGTAGCGGTGAACCGCTTGGCAGTATGTTTGCTGCGATCCTGTTTGGTTTCGCACAGGCACTTGGTATTAAGTTCTCCTCGATCGGCGTTGATTCCAACCTGGCATCCCCGATCCCTTACCTTGTTACCATTATCGGTCTCGTGATCTTTGCGATCGCTAAGCGAAACAAGGAAGCAAAAAGACGTAAAATGAAAGCAGCATAGAGGAGCTTTTATGGAAAAAAGAATTCCGGTGCTCTTAGACGGTGACCCGGGCCATGACGATGCCATGGCCTGGGTTCTCGCTAAAGCGTGCCCTTTTATAGAGATTAAAGGTATTACAACGGTCGCGGGAAACCAGACGATCGAAAAGACAACGTATAACGCGATGCGCGTATGTACACTTCTCGGGATCGATGCGCCCATAGCAAAGGGACGATCGATGCCGCTTTTATGTGCACCTCGGACAGCCGGTAATATTCATGGTCAGAGTGGTTTGGACGGTCCGTCGTTACCGGAACCTTGCATGGAGCTTTCGGCTCTTTCACCTGTCGAATTGATGGCTAAGGTCCTTCGCGAATCGGATGAGCCGGTCGCGATCATTCCGACTGGCCCGATGACCAATGTGGCGGCTTTGCTTTTGGCACACCCTGAATTAAAACCTAAGATCCGAGTGATCTCCTTTATGGGTGGCGGCATTCAGTCGGGCAACTGGACAGCTGCTGCTGAATTCAATATCCTAGTCGATCCGGAAGCTGCCGATACAGTGCTTCGCTCCGGCATTCCGCTTTATATGGCAGGACTGGATATAACGGAGAGGGCACTTATTTTCCCCAATGATTTTGAAAAGATCCGTTCGGTCGGTAACGAGGTGGCTCGTGTTGTAGCCGATTGGCTGGAATTTTTCTATAAGTTCCACA
>JAIKWO010000080.1 GCA_024684675.1 Lachnospiraceae bacterium | reverse complement strand
ATATTGACCAGTGAAGTCGCATACGGCACGGTTCCCTGGAGATCCGTGCTATCCAGCTTCGCCGCAAGCCGTTCGCAGTACGATACGCACTTCTCATACTTCCCTGCATCGCGCAGATAGCCGATCATTTCGTTCAGCAGGGTAATCTCAGCGCCATCGTCACCCAAAAGCACCGCTTCATTGATCCTGTTCTCCAGAAACGCCTCCACTTTATCGATCTGATAGGTGGCGAACAATCTGTCGAGCTCCTGTAAGATTCTCTCAGTATCCATGAAAATCACCCCTTTATGATAAGATCTGTAGATCTATATGTTTATTATACTCGCTCTTTTGCGTTTCGGCGCATTTCCTTTGCATTTTCGATCGCAGCATCCGAAAGGCTTCCGCTTCCCAAAAGTCTAGCGAGTTCCCAAATGCCCTCTTCTTCCGAAAGGCGCGTAATCTTTGTATGCGTCCGTCCGTCCGATGCTTCTTTCACGATCCCGTAATGTGCATCCGCCATCGCAGCGATCTGCGCAAGGTGCGTGATACAGATGATCTGATGCGCCTTTGAGAGCGCACCGAGCTTTTCGGATACCTGCCACGCGGCAATCCCGCTGATGCCGGCATCAATCTCATCAAAGATCATTGTATCAAGATCTTCCTTACCTGCCATAACCGTCTTAAATGCCAACATGATACGGGAGAGTTCGCCGCCGCTCGCCACATTTTGAAGCGGACGCAGCAGCTCGCCGGGATTGGCGGAAATCCAGAACTCTGCGTCATCATAACCGCTTTGGGAAAACAGATCCTCCCCGGATGTAATCCGTACTTCAAACGATGCATCCAGAAAGCTAAGCGAAAGAAGCGTCTCTTTCATAACCGCCTCGAAATGCTTTGCCGCATCTGTCCGAATCTCATGCGCCTTCCTGCAAAGTGCTGTAAGCGCTGCCTTCCTTTTTTCAAGTTCCTTTTCCAGGCGAAGCACATACGCATCATGGTCTTTCCATCGCTCCAGCTTATCCGCTAGCTCGTCCATGTATGCAAGCACAGCCTCGATCGAATCGCCGTACTTGGATTTTAACTTATTGACAAGGTTCAGGCGCTCTTTCGTCTCGTTATAGAGCGCTTCGTCAAATTCCGCCGCATCCAGATAGTCGGATAATCCTCTGGCGGCATCATGTAAAAGATCCTCTGCGGAAAGCAGATTCTCTACATGAGACGCAAGTGCTTCGTCGAAGCTTTGCGCAGCCTTCACTTCTCGCGTTGCCGCGCCGATCAAAGAAAGCGCACAGCCGTCATCATCCGACGAAAGCGCCGCAAGAGCGCGGGATACAGACTCCGCGATCTTCTGCACGTTCTCCATCTTATGGAAGATACGTTCGAGCTCCTCATCTTCGCCCGGTTTTAAGGAAGCTTCCTCTATCTCGCGGTATTCAAACTCCGCAAGTTCGATCTCTTTGTTTTGAACGGATTCGTCTTTGTTCTCTTCCGTATAGGCCTTGCTGGCACTGCGGTAGGCTGTATACGCTTCGGCGATCTCTTTTTTCAGAGAAAAAAGCGGCTCCCCCGCATAATCATCCAATAGGTCCAGATGATTCTTCTTGCTGATGAGATCCTGGTGTTCTCGTTGACCGTAAAGGTCAAAAAGAATACCCGCGATCTCTTTTAACTGTCTTGCCGATACGGTAAGTCCGTTGACTTTCGCTGTGCTCTTGCCCTGCGACAGTTTCCTGCTGATCACAACCGTATCATCATCAATGTCTTCTTCCAATAACTCCGACAGTCTCTTTCTGTCGGACTCGGAAACCGAAAAAGCCAGACGGATCAAACCGCTGTCCGCCCCCTGCCGGATCATCCCTAAGTCCGCTTTTGCACCGAGCGCCAGTCCGATCGATCCGATGATGATCGATTTGCCGGCTCCGGTCTCGCCCGTCAGGATGTTCAATCCCGGCTCAAAATCCACGTCAACCTCTTCGATCAGCGCGAGATTTTTGACATAAAGATTAGTTAACATAACCTATCATTTCCTCAATTTTATGCATGACTGTCTCCGCGTCATCCGGTGTGCGGATCGCCATCATGATCGTGTCGTCTCCGGCGATCGTACCGACGATCTCGTCCATATGAAGGGCATCAAGCGATGCCGCAACCGCCATCGCCATGCCGGATACGGTCTTAACGACCAGAATGCTGCTACCCATTCCCATGGAGGAAAAGCCTTCTTTTAAGACGCGCGAATACTTATCGCCCAGATAAGCATCCTCTCTGTGAATGTAGATGTACTTCTGACCGCCTCCGTTTGCGGGGACTTTTGAAAGTTTCATTTCCCGGATATCCCTGGACACCGTCGCCTGCGTCACGGCAAAGCCCGCATCTGATAGGCGCTGCGCCAGTTCTTCCTGCGTACCGATCTCGTATCGCTCGATCAGCTCCAAGATTTTGTTTTGCCTCTTACGTTTCATATGGTTCACTCACTTATCTTCTTATGCAACACTTGCAGAAAGCTGACGGAACTGAGCTTTAGAAGGCCTGTCGTGATCTCACTCTTGGTGATGCGGATCCGATCGCCTACTACAAGCGGCACACTGTGCCCGCCGTCAAAATTTGCTTCGATCTGCTTGTTCGGGTCCCTGTCCTTGGCAATCTCCACTTCGATGCAATCGTCCGCTGACAGAACGATGCTGCGTGAATAAAACGTATGCGGACAGATCGGTGTGATGACCATCAGGTTCGCAACCGGCTCTACGATGGGGCCACCCGCTGACATGTTGTAGCCCGTCGATCCGGTCGGTGTCGATACGATCACGCCGTCTGCACTGTATGTTTTTAAGAATTGCCCATTTACATATATGTGAAAATGCAGAATCTGCATGGAACCGCTTCTGGTGATCACAATATCGTTCAGCGCAAAAGATTCGTCAACGACTTTGCCGTCGCGAATGATCTGCCCTTTTTCCATCATTCGATCTTCCAGATGATATTGATCCCGGAGGAGCTGCAAAAGCGCACTCTCCAGATTAGAGACCTCAACTTCCGTAAGGAAGCCCAGGTTGCCGAGATTGATCCCGATAAGCGGAATCTTGCTGCCCGCCGTATCCCTGGCCGCTTCCAAAAGCGTGCCGTCGCCGCCGAGCACAAGAATGCACTCCGTATCCTGCGGAAGTGCATCGATGTCTGTATAAGACGGTTCTTCGTCATGTTTGCGTTCTCTGACGAGCGTAACATAGGAAGCACCATGCGATGAAAGGAAAGCCTCCACTTTGTGGGTTGCCTTCAGATCCGGATCCTTATCAGGATTCGTGATGACAAAAAAGTGTTTCATTCTCTATCCAATGCCTCGTGTGCCAAGCGCACCGTATCCCGAATTGTCTCGGGTGTAACAGCCGATGCGTCTTCTGTGCCGATATCTGTTTTCTGTAAATGCACCAGGTATTCAATATTTCCTTCCGGTCCTTTGATCGGAGAAAACGAAAGATTTAAAACACGGAAGCCGTTTGCGGATGCAAATGACAAAATACGCTCCACGACTTCAAGATGTACGGCCGGGTCTCTGACGACCCCTTTCTTGCCGACTTTTTCACGACCTGCCTCAAACTGCGGTTTGATGAGGCATACCATCTGTCCGTCCGGCTTTAAAAGCGCATGCGCGGGGGGCAGTATTTTTTCAAGGGAGATAAACGAAACATCAACGGACGCAAAATCAAGATCGTCTTCGATGTCGTCCCGTACCATATATCGGAAATTGGTCTTCTCCATGCAGACGACACGCGGATCGTTGCGAAGTTTCCAATCAAGCTGTCCATGCCCGACATCGACCGCATAAACCTTGGAAGCGCCGTTTTGAAGCATGCAGTCGGTAAAGCCGCCTGTCGATGCGCCGATATCCATGCAAACGGTATCGGTCAGCGCGATGTCAAAATGCGTCATCGCCTTCTCCAGTTTCAAGCCTCCGCGGCTCACATATTTTAAGGGTTTACCCTTAACTTCGATCTTCACCTTTTCGGGGGCGAACATAGCGCCCGCCTTATCTTCCCGCTGCCCGTCCACGAAGACATCACCCGACATGATGATCGCCTTGGCTTTCTCGCGAGAAGTGGCAAGCCCTTGCTTAACAAGGAGTACGTCCAATCTCTCCTTCATATTTGGTTCTCCGATAATCGTTCATTTGTTGCATGCAGGAAACGGTGACAGTCATCATTCACCCTTATCTGCCAAGCGGTGCGTATGCCGTTACGATACGCTTAAAAACGGACTCCTCGTCGATTCCGACCTCCTGATAGAGGAGATTTAAATTGCCGTGCTCAACATACACATCGGGAAGTGCGATCGTAAGAAGCTCGGGCCGCGGATCAAGCGTATCGACAAATGTGCGTACATGCTCGCCAAAACCGCCGCTTTCGACGTTCTCTTCCAATGTAACAAGAAGACGGTGATCCTTGGCAATCTCGCGGATCATATCTGTATCAAACGGCTTCACAAAGCGTGCATTCACAAGGCTGCACGAATAGCCGAGTTCTTTTAACCGATGGCGTACGCCCTCTGCAGTGCGAACCATGCTGCCGACAGCGATCAGCGCAATATCCTCTTCTTCATACAGGATCTCACTCTTCCCTAAGCGGATCGGTGCGCGGAATTCTTTGAGCCCGTCATATGCCGTGCCGCGCGGATAACGGACCGCCACCGGCGTACCGAGATCTACGGCAAACTTCAGCATATCGGAAAGCTCCCATTTATTCTTGGGTGCCATCAGCGTCATATTGGGAATCGACGATAAATACGACAGGTCAAAAATACCCTGATGCGTCTCACCGTCCGCGCCGACAAGACCTGCTCTGTCGATTGCAAATACAACCGGAAGATTCTGCAGACACACATCATGTACGATCTGATCGTATGCGCGTTGCAAAAACGACGAATATACCGCAAAAATCGGCTTCATGCCGCCTGCCGCAAGTCCCGCCGCAAACGTGACTGCATGCTGTTCTGCGATCCCGACATCAAAAAATCGATTGGGATACAGATTGCGAAAACGCTTCAGGCCCGCACCCTCAAGCATTGCCGCCGTGATCGCAACGATCTTTTCATCCCGGGCGCCAAGCTTGGTCATGACAGTGGAAAAAATATCGGTATAATCCGCTTTCGTCTTCTGCGTAGACGGAAGCCCCGTCTCAATATCAAAAGGTGATGTACCGTGAAAACGCGCCGGGTGACGTTCCGCAGGCAGAAAGCCCTTGCCCTTGTGTGTCAAAACGTGTACAACAACCGCATTCTTGCAGCGCATCGCTTCACCGAACACTTTGACCATTGCGGCAACATCATGCCCGTCAACGGGTCCTAAGTACGTGATACCCATATCCTCAAAATACATACCGGGCACAACAAGATTCTTCACACTGCTCTTCGCTTTCTTGATCTTGCGTGCGATACTGTCGCCGCGCGGAATGCTGCGAAGTGCATGATGGACGCCTGCTTTTAAGTCAAGATACCCCGTTGCTGTCCTGATCTCGTTTAAGTAGTTCGACATGCCGCCGACATTTTCCGAGATTGACATATTGTTATCGTTTAAAACGATGATAAAATTCGTTGTCAGTCTGGCTGCATTATTAAGCGCTTCGTATGCCATACCGCCCGTCATGGAACCGTCACCGATGACGGATACGACATGCTCGTCCGTTCCGCGAAGGTCACGCGCCTTTACCATGCCGAGGCCAGCGGAGATGGAAGTCGATGAATGTCCGGTGTCGAATGCGTCGCAGTCGCTTTCTTTTCTCTTTGGAAAACCGCTCATGCCGCCGTATTTACGGAGGTTTTCAAAGCCCTCCTTGCGGCCGGTCAGAAGCTTATGCGTGTAGGATTGGTGCCCCACGTCCCAGATAATCTTGTCTTTGGGAAGGTCGAGACTTAAGTGAAGTGCCATCGTCAACTCCACAGCACCAAGATTCGACCCCAAATGTCCGCCCGTTACGCTGATCTTTTTGATCAGGAAATCACGGATCTCGGATGCGAGCCGCGGATAATCGGCGGGCGCAATCTTCTTTATATCATTTGCTTTTTCAATCTTATCAAGAAGCATGCATTCTCTTCTTTCTATTTGTGTCTGTTCACCAGCGAATCGACAAGCTCTTCCAAGAACGGATTGCGATTTGCAAACGAGGCAAGCGCTTCGATCGCTTCACTTGAGAGACGTTTCTGATCTGCCATGGCGCCGTCAAGACCTTTGAACGTAACATAGGTCTTCTTGCCGTTCTTCTCATCGGAACCGATCGGTTTACCCAGCTCATCCATCGTGCCCGTCACATCCAGAATGTCGTCCTGAATCTGGAACGCAATACCAATCTTGTATCCGATCTGCTCAATCTTCTTCACATCTTCATCGGATGCGCCGGCAAGAATGGCACCGACCATCATCGCACTCTGAATAAGTGCCGCCGTCTTATGTTCATGGATAAAAAGGAGCAGCTCTTCCGTCATCTCGCTGCCGGGCGTCTTCTCCGCCTCAACATCTGCGACCTGACCCCCGATCATGCCGTAGATTCCGCCTTTACGAGCAAATACTTCGATCGCGCGAGCGGCAAGATGCGAATTCTTTGCAAGCGGAAAGGCTTTGGCAGCCGTCTCAAATGCGTAATTCAAAAGTGCATCACCCGCCAGGATGCCCATCGCCTCGCCATAGACAACATGCGTTGTCTTGCGACCGCGCCTGTAGTCGTCATTGTCCATTGCCGGCAAATCATCATGCACCAAAGAGTATGTATGCATCATCTCCATTGCTGCCATGAACGGTTCAATCTCTTGACCGTTCCCGCCAAACATCCTGTAGGTCTCGCTCATAAACAGAGGTCTGAGCCTTTTGCCGCCGCCAAGAACAGAATAGTTCATCGCTTCAAGAACGGTCTTCTGGAATCCCGTCTCTTCGGGCAGATATGACTTAATTACCGACTCCGCATATGCGACCTTCTCTTCAAGCGTATCCTTAAAAGACATCTGTCTCACCCTCTTCATTCAGCTGCAGCACATTCTTTTCAACCGTATCGATCGACTCGCTGCAGAATTTTAATACATCCATTCCTTCTTTGTAATCACGAAACGCATCTTCTAAAGAGATATTCTCCGATTCGAGCTGCTTCACGATATCATCAAGCCGGTCAAATGCTTCTTCCAATGTCAGTCCGTCTTTCATCGATTCGCCCTCTCCTTCTTCGTAACGGTCGCCTTCAGGATCCCGTTCTTTACGTGGATCGTGAGGTCATCGCCTGTATTGATGCGTTCAACGTCTGTGATCGGCTTACCTGAAGTATCCGTCACAAACGAAAAGCCTTGATTTAACTTATCGAGCGGAGACAATCCTTTCAAAAGCCCTGCATAAACCTGCACTCTGCTTCGTCTGTCCGCAAGGATCGCCCGCATTGCCGACTGCAGTCGATCTTCAACCTGAAGCAGCTGCATACGCTTACTGCGAACGCGCGCGATCGGACTGCCTGCTTTTAATAGTGCCTTGTACTTATCTGCTTTTAAGCGGTATGCGGAACACCGCATCATCATACCGCGATTGAGCTTCAGTCTGTATTCGCGGAGTGTATCCGCAAGATGCGCAAATTCAAACACGGCAAGCTCCGCTGCCGCGGACGGTGTCGCTGCACGCAGATCCGCCACGTAGTCGGCGATCGTCGTATCCGTTTCATGTCCGACGGCCGAGATGATCGGTACACTGCAGTCAAAGATCGCCTCCGCAACGCTCCGTTCATTGAATGCCCAGAGGTCTTCGATCGAGCCGCCGCCGCGACCGACGATCATCACATCCACACCATAAGATTCCAGCATTCGGATGCCACGGATGATACTCTCCGGCGCCGCATCACCCTGAACAATTGCCGGATAAAGGATGATCTGTACATAAGGGTTCCGCCTTTTGGTCACCGTGATGATATCACGAACGGCCGCACCCGTCGGAGCCGTCACAACACCGATCGTCTTAATGAATCGCGGGATCGGCTGCTTATACGCCACGGAAAACATACCGGACTCTTCGAGCTCTTTTTTTAACGCTTCAAACTTTTCAAAAAGAGCGCCTTCGCCGTCCCGCTTGATCTGCTTTGCATAGAGCTGGTATCGGCCGTCGCGTCCGTATACGTCGATCGTGCCTGTCACAACAACCTGCATACCTTCCTGCATCGAAAAGGAAAGACCGCCACGATTGCCCGCAAACATCACGCATGCTATCGCACCCTTTTCGTCCTTTAACGTAAAATAAATATGTCCAGAGGAATGGTACTTACAGTTGCTTACTTCGCCGCGAACGCTCAGCATCTGCAACAAATAATCCTGCGTGAACATATTTTTGATGTAGGAATTCACCTGTGTGACGGAATAAACGCTCTTCATCCGCTCTTCCTATTCGTCCTCTTTGATCTTTTCCTGATCGCCGAATTTAGCAAGGATACCGTTCACAAACGATCCCGCATTATCCTGCCCGTATTTCTTTGCAAGCTCTACAGCCTCGTTGATCGCGACGCCGGTCGGGATCAACGGATCAAAGCAGATCTCATATACGGCAAGACGCAGAATTGCAAGCTCAACCTTGCCCATTCGGTCGATCGACCACTTCTCCGCCTTATCCGAAAGAAGCGTATCGATGCGATCGATCCGCGCCATGATCTTGTCATATTTAGCGGAAATCAAGGCGGCCTCTTCTTCCGCAAGGGGCACATCCTTCTCATCGATCAGAAGACCTGATTCGGTGAACAGGCGGATCTGCTCGGGCATCTCGTCTCTTTCATTGAATTCTACGCGGAAAAGCAGCTTAAAAAGCTGCTCTCTTTGTTCTCTCTTACTCATGTTCAAAACTCTCTTATTTCTCGATATTCACGTCTGCGATACGAATGTTGACATCGGATACTGCCAAACCTGTCATTGTCTCGATCGCTGATTTCACACGTTCCTGAATCAGTTTGGATGTGTCCGGAATATTGTAACCGTATTTCAGAATAACCGACATTTCAACGGAGACAACACCGTTTTCAACCGAAACTTTAGCGCCGGAAGCAAGATTCTTGACACCGACTTTACCAAGGATCGCATCTTTTGCTTTGCCGCTCATTGAATAAACGCCGTCGATCTCCAGCGCCGCAAGCCCTGCGATCATCGCTACCACATCGTTGGCAATCTTCACTTCTCCAATGCTCTCACCGGTTTCGATCACGTATCCGTTTCTTTCGTTATCCATATCCATAATCGTTCTCCTTCGAATCGAAATGATCGTTAGATCATAGATTTCTATAATCCATTCTATTATATCAAAGCCGCCAAAATTTGCATAGCAAAATGCAAGTGCTACAGCCAGAATGTCAGGGTGAAAAGCTTTGGATTCTCACCGTAGGCCACATCCTTGCGGTCCGGCTTCAGATAGTCGAAAATCCCCTGGTCCATCAGCAGTTTTTGCTTAAAATAATTGTAGGTCGCCGTGTCCCCACACTTAAACTCGACAAACGAACGCCCCTCACTGTATCCTTTTTCAAAAAGTGCATGCAGCTTCTCTTCATCGGGCGATGTGAAGTACGCGTTTTCCCGCACGTAATAGTTATCTTTGGTCGCTGTACAGGAAGGAAGCTTGACAGGCGTTCTGAAGCTGTGCGTCTTGGAGATCTCATCCGTTGAAACAAGAAAATAGGAATAGCTGACCTCCGGGATCGTTCCGTCAAATCCCGCGACACTCGCAACACCTGCATAAGAATCGTCTCCCCATGTCGGATCGACATAGTAGTAATCCCCGTTAGACTTTACGAGCGCCCATGCATGCGTACCGCCTCCGGCATTGCCGCTGACCTCACAGGCTTCAATGCCCGCACGCTGCAAAAGATACTGAAAAGCTCTTGCGTAACCGCTGCAGACTGACTTTCCATCCAGAAAGACAGAGCAGATATTCTGATTATCCGGACAATCCGGCACATAATCGGTATGCGTAATGATCTGCTCATAGAAATAGCGAATCACATCATAATCGTCACCGGTTCGCGGCGCACCCTGCAGGATCTCGTTAACCTTGCGGTCGATCCGATCCATGCGATCCTTTACGACTTCCTTTTCATAGTCGTATACAGGTGCGTAGAACTGACGCCAATCCCCGTTTCCTTCTTTTCGCCTTTCATGGGAATAAGCGGATGTATAAAAAATTTCCGGATGATCCATTAAGACCGCTTCAACCGCCGTGTCCAATTCATCCGCGTCGGTTGTGGAGACTTCTTTTGTCTCTTCATGCGATGTGATGCAGGTATAGACTTCGTCATAAACCTTTTGAAGCTTTTCATCCAACGTCCCGTACGCATAGTACGAGACCTCCGAATCTGCGAAAACAGGGGCTGTCTCGTCCTTTTCTTCCGAGGAAGCAACAGGGGGTTCCTGCCCATCCTCTTCAAGAGATGTACCCTTAGGATCACCCTTTGCCTGCCCGCCGTCTTTCGAGATCTCTTCTGCCGCGCGGATCGCGCTTTCTTTCACTTCATCTATACTGCTTCTAAGATCGTCGAGATCGACCCGTTCAAGGCCATCCCGCACGTCTTGACCAGAGCAGCCTGCCATTAAAAATAACAGGCAGGCCGTCAATAATAGAACTGCTCTCTTCATCTAATTCCTTCCGAATTCCGATAAGATCAAGCCTTCGTTGCGCTCGACGGTCATGCCGACGCTCCAGGCGTTGACAAACAAAAGAAGCGGGTTCCCCTTCATATCCTTTACTTTCTTCATGTCGGAAGTTCCGGTCAAACGATCGAGATCGATATCCGAATTCTCAATCCAGCGAATGTGCTCATACGGGAGCGGTTCCAAACGGATCTCGACATTATATTCATTCTCAAGGCGGAACTTCAGAACATCAAACTGCAATACGCCGACAACGCCGACGATGATCTCTTCCATACCGGTCTTGAATTCCTGAAAGACCTGGATCGCACCTTCCTGCGCAATCTGCGTGATACCCTTCACAAATTGCTTACGCTTCATCGTATCGACCTGACGGACGCGTGCAAAATGTTCGGGTGCAAATGTAGGAATCCCTTCATATGCAAACTTTTCTTTCGGCATACAGACCGTATCGCCGATCGAGAAAATACCGGGGTCGAACACGCCGATGATATCGCCTGCGTACGCTTCGTCCACAACTTTACGCTCACTGGCCATAATCTGCTGCGGCTGTGACAGACGAAGGACTTTATCGCCCTGCACGTGACGCACTTCAGCGGATGCATCGAACTTTCCGGAACAGATACGCATAAAGGCGATCCTGTCACGGTGTGCCTTGTTCATGTTCGCCTGGATCTTGAAAACGAACGCACTGAAATCATTCTTGACCGGATCGATGATGCCTTGATCAGACTTTCTGGGAAGCGGCGTTGTTGTCATTTCCAGGAAGTATTTTAAGAAAATCTCTACACCGAAATTCGTAAGTGCAGAACCGAAAAATACCGGTGTTAGCTTGCCTGCGCGAATCGCATCAAGGTCATACTCCGCAGAGGCGCCGTCCAAAAGCTCGATCTCGCCTGTCAGCTTTTCATACAGCTCATCACCGATATACGATACGGCATTGGTCTCATCGGATAGAGGAATGACTGTCGTCTCGCCTTCCTTGGTACCCTTCTGCGTATCTTCATAGGTGATCACGCTTGCAGTCTTTCGATCGTATACACCTTTGAAATTCTTACCGCATCCGATCGGCCAATTGATCGGACAGGTTGCAATGCCAAGTTCCTTCTCGATCTCATCAAGCAGGTCAAATGTATCGTTGGCATCACGATCAAGCTTATTGATAAAAGTAAAGATCGGAATGCCGCGCATGCCGCAGACTTTAAAAAGCTTACGTGTCTGCGCCTCAACGCCTTTGGATGCATCGATGACCATCACGGCAGAATCAGCCGCCATCAGCGTACGATACGTATCTTCCGAGAAATCCTGATGGCCCGGTGTATCCAGAATGTTGATGCAATAATTGTCATATTCAAACTGCAAAACGGATGAAGTAACCGAGATACCTCTTTCCTTCTCGATCTCCATCCAGTCAGAAACCGCATGTCTTGCGGTAGCCTTGCCTTTAACGGAGCCTGCCAGATTGATGGCTCCGCCGTAAAGCAGAAATTTTTCCGTCAGTGTTGTCTTACCCGCATCGGGGTGAGAGATGATCGCAAACGTACGCCTGCG
>JAIKWO010000067.1 GCA_024684675.1 Lachnospiraceae bacterium | reverse complement strand
GCCGTGATCCCGTCTCCGCATCCGGATATGCTCAGGGCGATCGGATAGAGATAGAATTAGAAATAGAAATAAAATGAAGCGATAACAGTAATGAAAGGTGCTTGAAACAAATGGAGGACAGAGTAATGAAGGAAGCATTGGGAATGGTGGAAACACGTGGTTTGATCGGTTCGATCGAGGCAGCGGATGCAATGGTAAAGGCTGCTAACGTACATCTGATCGGCAAGGTACATGTCGGCGCAGGCCTTGTAACCGTTATGGTTCGCGGCGATGTAGGTGCTGTTAAGGCTGCTGTTGATGCAGGCGCTGCTGCTGCAAAGCGTGTCGGTGAGCTCTTTGGTGTACACGTAATTCCGCGTCCGCATGCTGATGTTGAATACATTCTTCCTACCCTTGATCGCGGAGAAGAATAAGATCGATTTGAGAGGTTCGCAATGTACGCAGGTATCGTAATGGGTTCTGTGACTGCGACGGTAAAGGATGCCAATCTGGAAGGTATTCCTTTTCTTTTGGTGCGCAAGATCGAGAACGGTAAAGAAGGCGATCTGATCATCGCCGCAGATCAGACAAGACAGGCAGGCTTAGGCGATCATATTTATATGATCGGCTCTAAAGAGGCTGCCCGGATCTATCGTCGCGGCAACGTGCCGGTGGATGTATCCATTGTCGGATTTATCGATACCTATAACGAAGAGCTCTAGGAAAGGCAATCAGTTATGCGTCTGGCCAAAGTAGTCGGGAACGTTATTTCTACAATTAAAGACGACGGATACAAGGGCTACAAGCTTATGCTGGTTGAGTACTTTGATCCGGTTACGAGGCAGCCGCAGGGACCGCGTATGATCGCATTTGACTGTGCCGATTCCGGCGTCGGTGATATTGTGCTCGTCAATACGGACGGCGGTGCCGGCAACATGTTTTTCTCAGACGATTACGGCATTTTCGATCTCACGATCTGCGGCGTGGTGGATAACTATACGGCCTATGGCAAGAATACGGTCATCCATGGCGCGGTAGATCCGGAATAGATATTATGAGGGTAAAAATCGGAACATCATGTTCCGATTTTTTTACGTCTTTTTAAAACTAACCTAGTGACATTTGTCGAAAGTTGTGTATAATGATTGATAACAATAGTTAAACAACAGGTTAGTTGTTTCATGTACGTTCGTACACATTTTCCCCGATTGGTACAAATTAGTATTACAGAAAGATTATTACGGAGGACACTGATTTGAGAGAAAAATATGAATCATTGGCAGTCGCTGATCTTAGGGATATTGCGAGATCAAGAGGCATTAAGGGTACTGCTTCGATGAAGAAAGCTGACGTTGTGGAAGCAATGCTGGCATTGGATGCAGAGGAGAAGGCAACAGCCGGTCGGGAGACAAGACCGGAGAAGGCTGAGACTAAGAGAGAGCCCAGGACGAAAACGGAAGCTGTAAAGGGCACAGCAGAGGCTCCTCAAAAGGCTGAGACGAAAGCGGCACCGGAAGAAAACCTGGCGGAGCTTGACAGCGGGATCCGCGCGCGCGGCATCCTGGAAGTTATGCCGGATGGATACGGCTTCATTCGCTGCGAGAACTTCCTGCCCGGTGAGAATGATGTATATGTGGCACCGAGTCAGATCAGAAGGTTCGGGCTTAAGACGGGCGATATCCTGGAAGGAAGCACAAAAGTAAAGTCTCCGACAGAGAAGTTCAGCGCGCTCCTTTTTGTCAAAAGGATCAACGGCTATCTGCCGGACGTGGCGGCGAAGAGACGCAACTTTGAGGATATGACGCCGATCTTCCCGGACGAGAGATTGAAACTTGAGACACCGGGCGCTACGGTTGCGATGCGTGTCATGGATCTGATCAGTCCGGTCGGCAAGGGTCAGCGTGGTATGATCGTGTCCCCGCCGAAGGCTGGTAAGACAACATTATTAAAAGAAGTAGCGAAGTCCATTAAGAAGAATAACCCCGAAATGCACCTCATTATCCTGCTGATCGATGAGCGTCCCGAGGAAGTAACCGATATTCGTGAAGCGATCGAAGGACCGGAAGCGGAGGTCATCTATTCCACATTCGATGAGCTGCCCGAGCACCACAGAAGAGTGGCAGAGATGGTCATTGAGCGTGCGAAGAGACTCGTAGAGCACGGCAGAGATGTTACGATCCTTTTGGACAGCATCACGCGTCTGACACGTGCGTACAACCTGGTCGTACCGCCGAGCGGCCGTACACTTTCGGGTGGTCTTGATCCCGCTGCGCTTCATATGCCCAAGCGGTTCTTTGGTGCGGCGCGTAACATGCGCGAGGGCGGAAGCCTGACGATCCTGGCTACGGCGCTTGTTGAGACGGGCTCCAAGATGGACGACGTCGTATACGAAGAGTTTAAGGGAACCGGCAACATGGAAAGGGTTCTGGACAGAAAGCTTTCCGAACGCCGCATTTTCCCTGCGATCGATATTCCGAAGTCCGGTACGAGACGAGAGGATCTTCTCTTAAATCCGGAAGAGCTTGAAGCGATCAACATCATGCGTAAAGCATTAAACGGCTT
>JAIKWO010000047.1 GCA_024684675.1 Lachnospiraceae bacterium | reverse complement strand
CTTGATCCGACCATGCGGAAGCGTGCGGCGATGCGTAAGGGATAACACACAGGTTTCATGAGGAGGAAGAAAAAATGGCTATTTTTACCGGCGCAGCAGTTGCGATCATCACACCGTTTCATGAAGACGGTTCGATTAACTACAAGGCTTTTGAAGAGCTGATTGATTATCAGATCGCGAATGGTACGGATGCGATCGTGGTATGCGGTACCACAGGCGAAGCATCCACCATGTCACACGAAGAGCATCTTGACGTAATCCGCTACTGCGTGAAGTACGTTAACCACAGAGTTCCCGTTATCGGCGGTACCGGCTCTAACTGCACGGAGACTGCGATCTATCTGTCGCAGGAAGCGGAGAAGGCAGGCGTTGACGGCATTCTGGTTGTCAGCCCGTACTACAACAAAGCTACCCAGAAAGGTCTCTACGAGCACTTTAAGATGGTAGCCGATTCAGTAAATGTACCGATGATCCTTTACAATATCCAGGGTCGTACCGGTGTAAACATTGCGCCTGAAACGATCGCAAAGCTTATTCATGATGTTAAGAACATCGTCGGTGTAAAGGAAGCTTCCGGCAATATCTCGCAGGTTGCGAAGATCATGGCACTTTGCGGCGACGAATGTGACCTCTATTCCGGCAATGACGATCAGATCGTTCCGCTTCTGTCTCTTGGCGGCAAGGGCGTGATCTCCGTTCTGTCTCACGTAGCACCGCAGGCGACACATGATATTTGCGAGAAGTTCTTCAAGGGCGATGTAAAGGGTGCGGCAGATCTGCAATTGAAGCTGATCCCGCTGATTGATGCGCTGTTCTGTGAAGTCAATCCGATTCCGGTTAAGACGGCATGCAATCTGATGGGCTTTGCGGCAGGTCCGATGAGAAGACCGCTTACAACGATGGAGCCCGCTAATCAGGAACGTTTGAAAAAAGAGATGCAGGCGTTTGGCTGCAAACTGAAATAGGTGAGAAAATGGTAAAGATCATTATGCACGGCTGTAACGGCCGAATGGGACAGTTCATTACAAGCATGGCGGCACAGGATCCCGAATGCGAGATCGTAGCGGGTATTGATGTATCCGATCATATTCAGAATACATATCCGGTGTTTACAAGTGTTGATGCGTGTGATGTTGACGCGGATGTCATCATTGATTTTTCCACAGCAAAAGCGATCGATGCGCTGATGGATTATTCCGAAAAAAGAAACATCCCTTGCGTATATTGCTCTACCGGGCTTTCGGAGGAGCAGAATGCGCGTTTGCAGGCATTTTCCGGTAAAGTGGCGGTATTTAAGTCTGCCAACATGTCTGTCGGGATCAATCTTTTGATGAAGCTTGTGAAGGATGCAGCGAAGACACTGGCGGCAGCTGGTTTTGACATGGAGATCGTCGAGAAGCATCACAACCAGAAGCTCGATGCACCGAGCGGTACGGCACTTGCGCTTGCGGATTCGATCAACGAGGAGTTTGACGGCGCATACGAGTATGTATATGACAGAAGCACAAGACGTGCAAAGCGTCCCGAGAAAGAGATCGGAATCAGTGCAGTGCGCGGCGGAACGATCGTCGGTGATCACGATGTGATCTTTGCCGGCACGCAGGAAGTAGTGACGCTTTCTCATACAGCGTACTCCCGCGAAGTTTTTGCAAAAGGCGCGCTGGAAGCTGCCAAGTTCATGAAGGGTCGGACGAGCGGCTACTTTACGATGGCAGATGTGATCGGGTAATGTATAGCAAATTATACATATTGGTGCGATCAGGTGATTGCGCGTCCAATTTCAAAATGATATGATGAAAAAAAGCGGTTGATTTTTGAGGGTTTCAGCCGCTTTTTCTGTTGAATGGGGGAGATACATAATATGGAAAACGAAAAGCTGAAAGAATCGCTCAGTGAGATGGAACTGATGTATTTAAAGACGCTTGCGGTTCAGTTTCCGACCATTGCTGCGGCATCAACGGAGATCATCAATCTGCAGGCGATCCTGAATCTGCCAAAAGGGACGGAGCATTTTCTCACGGATATCCACGGAGAATACGAGCAGTTCGACCATGTGCTCAAGAACGGCTCCGGTTCTGTCCGCAATAAGATCAACGACGAATTCGGGAATACATTGTCCGATCGTGATAAGCGCAGTCTTGCTACGCTGATCTACTATCCGAAGGAGAAGTTGGAACTTGTCCTGAAAGAAGAGGACAATATTGAAGACTGGTACAAGATTACACTCCACCGCCTCGTGCAGATTACGAAGCGTGTGGCTTCCAAATATACGCGTTCCAAAGTGCGCAAGGCGCTGCCAAAGGATTTTGCCTATGTCATCGAAGAGCTGATCACCGAAAAGGCGGAGGTGCAGGATAAGGAAGCGTATTACAATGAGATCATTCATACGATCATCCGGATCGGCAGCGCACCCGGTTTTATCATTGCGCTTGGGGAGCTGATCCAACGGCTTGTGATCGACCATCTGCACATCGTCGGCGATGTTTATGACAGAGGACCGGGACCGCATATCGTAATGGATACGCTTTTAAAATACCATTCTGTGGATGTGCAGTGGGGGAATCACGATATCGTATGGATGGGTGCGGCTGCCGGTGAACCTTGCTGCATCTGCAACGTGATCCGCATGGCGGCGCGCTACGGGAATCTGGATGTAATCGAAGAGGGCTATGGCATCAACCTGGTGCCGCTCGCAAATTTTGTCACAAAAGTATACAGCAACACGGATATCGAAGCTTTCCGGATCCGTTATGACGATTCCTATAACAAGTCAGATCTGGGACTCGACAAGCGCATTCATAAAGCGATCTCAATCCTCCAGTTCAAGCTTGAAGCACAACTGATAAAGCGCCATCCCGAGTATGGCATGGACGATCGTATCCTGCTTGACAAGGTGAACTTTAAGAAAAAAACAGTGCGTATAGGCGGCAAGGACTATGCGATGCTCGATACGGATTTCCCGACGGTTGACCCGAAGGATCCGCTTGCACTCTCCAAAGAGGAGAAGGAAGTGATGGAGCGCCTTTGCAGCGCCTTCAAACACTGCGGCAAGCTTCAGGAGCATATCCGCTTCCTTTATTCCAAAGGAGGGCTGTACAAGATCTTTAACGGGAACCTTCTGTATCACGGCTGCGTGCCGATGGATGAGAACGGCAACTTCCAGAAGGTGACACTGGACGGAAAGGAATACAGCGGCAAAGCGCTTTATGATGTACTCGAGCACTATGCGCGCAAAGGCTATTACAACAGCCGCAATCCGGAGGAGCGTCAGAAGGGTCTCGACATTCTGTGGTATATTTGGTGTGGGCCGTACTCACCCGTATTCGGTAAGGACAAGATGGCCACGTTCGAACGATATTTTGTCGAGGACAAGAGCACGCATAAAGAGAAAAAGAATGCATATTATGCGCTTTATGACAATATCGATATCGTGCGCAAGATTCTGAACGAATTCGGCCTTTCCGACGAGCGTTCCATCATTGTGAACGGTCATGTGCCCGTCGAACAGAAAAAAGGCGAGTCCCCGATCAAATGCGGAGGTAAGCTCCTTGTCATCGACGGTGGATTTTCCAAAGCATATCAGGAAAAAACCGGCATAGCGGGCTATACGCTCGTATCCAACTCACGAGGCATGCGCCTTGTTGAGCATGAAATGTTCGAATCCAAAGAGGCGGCGATCATCAAGGAGTCCGATATCATTTCGGAATCCATGATCTTGGAGACTGCGCAGCACCGCGTGCGCGTGGCGGATACGGATATCGGTAAAGAATTAAGAGAGAGCATCCGCAATCTGGAGATGCTCCTGCAGGCATACCAGGACGGTACACTGATTGAGAAAGTGAAGTAATCCGAAGATGGAATTCAGACCATGTATAGATATACACAACGGAAAAGTTAAACAGATTGTAGGGAGCACTTTGACAGGCGCCAATCATGAGATTGTCAGCAATTTTGTGTCTGAACAGGATGCGCCGTTCTATGCAAGACTATATGCGGCCCGCAAGGCAAAGAATGGTCATGTGATTCTCTTGGACCGGTATGGAACCAACGAGTATGAAGAGTCGAGGGTCCAAGCACTTGCGGCACTTCATGCCTATCCGGGTGGGCTGCAGGTGGGCGGTGGGATCATGCCGAATAATGCAGAACAGTTCCTGAATGCCGGGGCCAGCCATGTAATCGTGACATCCTATGTATTTCGCGACGGGCTCATTGATTATGGACGTCTGACGGAGCTTCTTCGCGCTGTCGGTCGGGAGAGACTGGTGCTGGATTTAAGCTGCCGTAAGAAGGATGATCGTTACTATATTGTGACGGACAGATGGCAGAAGTATACGGACACGGCGCTTACGAACAGGACGCTCGAGGAGCTTTCTTCGTATTGCGACGAGTTCCTGGTTCATGCCGTAGATGTGGAAGGAAAGGCGAACGGGATCGACGGTGATCTTGTCGCGCTTTTATCCAGGATCGCAAAAAAGATCCCCGTCACGTATGCGGGTGGTGTGCATACATTCGAGGATCTTGAACTGCTGAAAAAACTTGGTCAGAGCCGCGTGAACGTTACGATCGGCAGTGCGCTCGATCTGTTCGGCGGCATCATGAGTTTTGACCGCGTGCTTGAATTTACATCCCGACCGTAGTGCGTTCAGGCACTTCACTTTCGGGTTCGGGCGGCATCTCCGCTTCATAGGAAACTGCGATCTTACCGAGAAGATCGTGGTTGTTATCATAGAATGATACGGTGAAGCTGTCTTCGCCGATCTGGTAGATCTTGATCTCGGTTTCTTTTGTTGAATCAAACTTTTTATCACCAAGTCTGACGCGGTTCTCGTCGTAATCTTCGATTACGGCTTCCTTTGCTTCGCCTTCCACGTAAACGGTTGCGTCGAGATGATCGCCGACATAAACGTGTTCACCGTTTGGTGTCTTCAATTCAATACCGTAATCACACATACCGAACGCGATCATGGTCGGATCGGAGATAGCTTTGGATTGAATCGAACCGTCTTTGGTCGCAAATGCGCCTTCTTCGCAGGTAATGTAATAATCATATCCACGATCAAGAGGCCGATCCAAATTGATCCAGAGATGTGTGCCGTTATCCCAGCCGAGTTGTTTCTGAACCGTGTCTGCAGAGACAGCCTCTGTTGCGGTGGATAAGTCGAGCTCCTGTGCAACGGCTTTGGTATCCTTATTCATGATCGTGAGCTTACCGGCGCCGATCACATCCGCACGTTCAAAGTACACGTGCATCACGGTGGAACCGAGCATCATATTGATTCCGTCACTGCCGGGTGAAAAATAAACCTGACCGATCGATTCCGCGTTGTCGTTTTTTGCGTCATCCGTGGAAGCTTCTTTTGCGTCAGCGGGTGCCGGGGATGCATCCTTGGCAGCTTCTTTTGCTGCCGGTGCTGCGGGAGCAGGTGCTTCCGTATTCTGACCGCATGCGCAAAGGGAAAGTGTAAGACCTAAGATGACGGGGATCATTTTCCATTTTTTCATAATCATTCCTCCTGCCAAAAAAGAACCGGCCAAACGGCCGGCTCTTTTCATAATCCGTTAAAACAATAGCTTATTCAAAATATAAAGTAAAGAAGATTCTTAAGTTTATATAAGAAAAGGCACATCGAAAAACTGATTATTGATCCTTATAAGACAAGCTTATAATTTTGTTACGTTTACAGCCTGAGGGCCTTTTTCGCCGTTAACAACTTCATACTCTACGGAAGCGCCTTCTTCAAGAGACTTGAAGCCTTCCATGTTCAGTCCGGAGTAGTGAACGAATACATCGTTGCCCTGCTCGTCGGAAATGAAGCCGTAACCCTTCTGGTTGTTGAACCACTTTACTGTACCTTTGTTCATCTTCTAGATACCTCCAAAAAAAATGTAATGAAACGTTGCATTCGCAACATCTAAAGAATATCACAATGTGACAATATTGTAAAGAAATTTACGAAAAACTTTGAACAACTGTACAATATGCCCAAATTATGCTACAATAGGAAAAGTTTAGGGGGAATTTCCTACATGAACCTACGTGAATATAATGAAAAAACCAATTATACCGTCGTGGTCGTATCGGAGTCTCCGAAAGCAGGGATCCGACAGGTATGCTTTGAGAGAAAATATGTCCGCATCGCGATGCTTTTGATCCTCCTGATCGTTGGGGCGAGCATCGGTCTTGCAGCCTGCCACACGGTGCGCTACAAACGCGCCAAGGCGGAAACGGCCACGGCCGTTGCCAAGGCGGACAGTCTGACAAAAGAGAATGAGGAGCTTGCTGCAGAGAATGCAGAGCTTCAGGACAAAATCTCACTTGTCAGCACAACGCTGACCAAGAAGGCGAAGAATGAAGCTGAGAATGCCAAGGCGGAAGAGGAGCAGCAGCTCCCGCACGGTTTCCCTGTTTCCGGCCCGGCGGTTATCGTTGAAAGTTCTGAGAATACACCAAAAGAGGAGCTTGCAGGCAAAGACCCGATCGTTGTCTTTACCGCATCTGCAGGCATGCATATCATTGCTTCCGGTAACGGAACGGTTTCGTCTGTGAAGGAAGATGCGGAATATGGCGTCGCGGTTACGATCGATCATACGAACGGCTATCAGTCGATCTACCGTATGGCGTCCAACCCTGTCGTAAAAGAGGGCGATACGGTGGCGCTCGGACAGACACTTTTCGAAGTTCGTTCCGACAAGGACCTCTTTGGTTATCAGATCACGGAGAACGGAAAGCTGATCGATCCCTTAAAGCTGATGCAGGTCTTCGGTTGATCGGAAAAGAGATCAATAAGGAACGATTAAAAAGCCGAAGGAGTTCTCTCCTTCGGCTTTGTGTTTGCTTATGGGTGATCCGTTTACGATCATTTGTGCATGCGGTTCAGAACGAGATCATAGCCGTCTGTTCCGTAATTCAGTGCCCGGTTCACACGGCTGATCGTTGCGGTGGATGCACCGGTCTTCTCCGCGATATCCAGATAGGTGCGATGCTCCCGAAGCATCGTTGCCACTTCCATTCTCTGCGAAAGGGACATCAGTTCATTGATCGTGCACAGATCTTCAAAAAACGCGTAGCACTCTTCTTTAGTTTGAAGCTGCAGGATGCCGTCAAACAGTTGCTCCATGGCATCCGTCTGTAATTTTTTGTTCATAGCTTCCTCCTACGACTAGATACATTCGTACTGTATAAGTTTAGCACACGAAAGTGGATGTGTAAAGAGTGAGCCGGGGGACGGGGTGCCTGGCACATAATAGCGATACCGATCCTCGGATTTTCTAAAGAAGGCCCGGGGATTTTGCGCTTTTCAACCTGTCACGCCCGATTTTCCACCTCTTGGGAATAACCCCTTTTCTCAACGAGCGATAGCTGTATAATAATGCCATGAACAAGATGAAGGTTAGAATTGAGATCGATCCGGAAGTAAAAGAATGTGAAGTCACTATTAAATGTTCCGAAGTCGGAGCGGAG
>JAIKWO010000045.1 GCA_024684675.1 Lachnospiraceae bacterium | reverse complement strand
ATCCCGGGACCATGAACCCGATCCAGCACGGCGAAGTATATGTGACCGAAGACGGAACGGAGACCGACTTGGACCTCGGGCACTATGAACGTTTTATCAATGAAAATCTCGACCGGAACTCCAATGTGACGACCGGTAAGAGCTATACAGCTGTCCTCAACAAGGAGCGGCACGGCGAGTACGGCGGAGGCACCGTACAGGTCATCCCCCATATCACCAACGAGATCAAAGACAAATTCTACAAAGCAAAAACGGACGACGAAGAGACGATCTCCATCATCGAGATCGGCGGCACGGTCGGCGATATCGAAAGCCAACCGTTCCTTGAGGCGATCAGACAGTTCCGCGCGGAAATGGGAAGCGAGCGAACGGTTCTGATCCATGTCACACTGATCCCTTATCTGAAAGCATCCGGCGAGATGAAGACCAAGCCGACGCAGATGAGCGTACGCTCTCTGCAGAGCATGGGACTCTGGCCGGATATCCTGGTGTGCCGCTCCGATTATCCGCTTGAGGATGGACTTCGTGAGAAGATCGGCCTTTTCTGCAATGTAAAAAAGGAGCATGTGCTCCAGAACCTGGATGCGGAGTCACTTTACGAAGTGCCGCTCATGATGGAAAAAGAAAATCTGGCCGGGGCTGTATGCGAATGCCTCCACATTGCCTGCCACGCGCCGGATCTTACCAAATGGACCGAGATGGTGGAAGCATTCAAAGCGCCGAAGAAATCTGTTACGATCGGTCTTGTCGGCAAATATGTATCGCTTCATGATGCGTACTTAAGCGTTGCGGAAGCGCTTCGTCACGGCGGGATCGCCAACCGTGCGGAGGTGAAGATCCGTTGGATCGATGCGGAAGCACTGACACCCGATACGGTGGAAGAATACCTGCATGATGTGCAGGGTATCCTCGTTCCGGGCGGATTCGGAAGCCGTGGCACGGAAGGTAAGATCCTTGCAGCATCCTATGCGAGAACGCACCGCATCCCGTACCTGGGCATCTGCCTTGGCATGCAGCTTGCTATCGTGGAGTTCGCACGGAATGTCTGCGGCCTGAAGGAAGCGGCATCCGCCGAGCTCGTTCCCGAGACGTCCGATCCCGTGATCCACATTATGCCGGATCAGGAAGGCGTGACCGATATTGGCGGTACGCTTCGTCTCGGCGCATACCCCTGCGTTCTGTCTGAGGGAACAAAGGCATATGCGCTCTATGGAAAAAAAGAGATCAGCGAACGTCACCGTCACCGCTACGAAGTCAACAATGCGTACCGCGAGGTACTCACAAAGAACGGCATGACAATCTCCGGCGTATCACCGGACGACCAGCTTGTTGAGATGGTTGAGATTCAGGATCATCCGTATTTTGTAGCAACACAGGCGCATCCGGAGTTTAAATCCAGACCCGATATGCCGCATCCGCTGTTTACGGGATTGATCGAGGCAGCGATCGCCTTTGCGGAAAAGCAATAGTTAAGAAAAAATCCGTCGGAACACTAACCCGACGGATTTTCTTTCATATATTTTTTGATTCCCTTGAACGTCGACGGGCTGATGATATGCTCGATCCGGCACGCATCCGTCTCCGCAACCTTGGGCGATACACCTGCGACCTGCTGCAGGAAGGAGGTCAGCGTCTTGTGTCTGTCATAGACCTCTGCCGCTTTCTTTTTGCCCTTTTCCGTGAGGTTCAGCTCTTTGCTCTGTCCCTCCATCGTGATAAAGCCGTCGTCTTTCAGTAGACCGACCGCACGGCTGACACTCGCTCTGGAATAGCCAAGCTCGCGTGCCACGTCGATCGAATAGACAACGCCGTTCTTCTTTTTCAGGCGATATATGGTTTCGATATAATCCTCACCGGATTCAAACATGGACATAGTCTTCTCCCTGTCAGAAAATGCTGAATCGATCAGCCTGCTACTTCATCATTTTAGCTTATTATGAAGACTTCGTAAACAGTGTCAATACTATTTGCGATATGTTATCAATTCCTGCGTCAGGCAAATGCACGTTTGATCACTTCGATGATCACGTCCTGCTCAGCAGGCGTCATCTTATTATCACTCGGCAGGCACA
>JAIKWO010000004.1 GCA_024684675.1 Lachnospiraceae bacterium | reverse complement strand
TTCGTCAACTTTGCCTACGGACTTCTGCAGGTCGATGATGTGGATACCGTTACGCTCTGTGAAGATGTAAGGAGCCATCTTAGGGTTCCATCTTCTTGTCTGGTGTCCGAAGTGAACACCTGCTTCGAGTAACTGTTTCATTGAAATAACGCTCATTTGTAAATCCTCCGTTTGGTTTTACTTCCGTATGCTTGTATTGCAGCACCACTTCCCGCGTTATGGAAGCACCGGTGCCGGACCCACATACGTGATTTTTACGCAACACGAGTATCTTAGCATAAGAATCGCGCTTTTGCAAGCATTTATGCGCTTTCGGACAAAAAAATCGGGGCGTTTTCCGGATTTTCTCCGAAAGAACACCCCTGACTCTGTATATTTAAATGTTCAGCAGGTCGCTGTAGCACCTAAGTGCCCCGTCGGTCTCGTGTGCGAGTACCTTCTTTGCGAGGACTTTTCCGAGCTGAACGCCTTCCTGATCGAAGCTGTTCACGTTCCATAAGAAGCCCTGGAACATGATCTTGTTCTCGAAGTGTGACAGGAGTGCACCGAGCGCTTCCGGCGTCAGCTGCTTACCGATGATGATGCTGGAAGGACGGCCGCCCGCGAAGTTCTTGTTCGCATTCTCATCCTTCTTGCCGCAGGCAAACGCAACGATCTGCGCCGCTACGTTCGCGCACAGCTTCTGCTGGCTCGTGCTGCCCTGGATGTCAACATCCACGCCGCACTGGCTCTCTTTGAATCCGATAAACTGGATCGGCACGATGTCCGTACCCTGATGGAGCAGCTGGTAAAAAGAGTGCTGCCCGTTCGTTCCCGGCTCACCGAAGATGAGCGGTCCCGTCACATAGGATACCGGCTCACCGAAGCGGTTGACGCTCTTGCCATTCGATTCCATGTCCGCCTGCTGCAAGTGCGCCGGAAATCTCGAAAGCGCCTGCGAATAAGGCAGTACGGCCGTCGCCGTGTAACCGAGCACGTTGCGCTCGTAAACACCGATCAGCGCATCAAGCATCGCCGGATTTTCAAAGATGCTCGTATTCTTGGAAAGCTTGTCTTCTTCCGCCGCGCCTGCAAGAAATCTTGCAAAAACGTCCGGACCGAAAGCAAGCGATAATACCGCGCCGCCGACTGCGGATGTGGAAGAAAACCTGCCGCCGATATAGTCATCCATAAAGAATGCCGCAAGGTAATCACTGCTCTTTGCAAGCGGCGATGTCTCGCTCGTAACGGCGATCATGTGCTTCGATGCATCAAGACCGGCCTTTTTCAATGCATCCTTAACGAAGGATTCGTTCGTCAGTGTCTCCAATGTGGTACCGGATTTTGATACCAGGATAAAAAGCGAATGCGCTACGTCGATCGATGCCAGCACAGCTGCCGCGTCATCAGGATCAACGTTACTGATGAACTTCGCTTCCATCTTGAATGCGCCGTTCTTCTTCGCCCAGTTTTCAAGTGCCAGATACATTGCGCGGGGACCTAAATCCGATCCGCCGATACCGATTTGTACAACGGTCGTGAACTTCTCGCCCTTGCCGTTTGCGATCTCCCCGGCATGCACTCTTTTCGCAAAATCTGCGATCCGATCCTGCTGGTTTACATAAAACTCTCTCTTATTGATGCCATCCGCAACAACATCCTTGCCAAGCTGACCTCTCGTGAGCTGGTGCAGCACCAGACGCTTCTCGCCCGAGTTGATAACAGCGCCGTTATAAAGCTCCTCGAACTTCTCGGTAAGACCCGCTTCGTCCGCAAGCTTCTGCATGGATGCAAGGATTGCATCGTCTACTTCCTTAGCGCCGTAGTTGAAGGCCATGTCAGCCGCCATCTTCGCGCTGTACTTCTGAACGCGCGCCGCGCCCGCTTCGCCCGCCATCGCCTCTGCAATCTTGACGGTGCCTTTTGTACCCTGCAGTTCTTTATATGCCGCATAGGTATCCAAATTCTTCCAATTTGCCATTCTTTCTTCTCCTCTTATGACTAAAATTAGTTATCCGATTTCTATCATATCATAGTTTTGAGCTCTTGGGGACGGGGTTAGTGGCTCAAAAAATGAGCCACTAACCCCGTCCCCAAGAGCTCTCTATGCAAAGAACAAGTCCAAACCGGCCCTGATCCCGCGCGCAACGCTTGAAAGAACCGCATCGGAACGATCGGATACGGTATCCCCGATCTCAAGATCAACGGAAGGGATCGTCGAGTAAGACGTTTGCGTCAGATCCATCTCGAGTTCCCCATTTTTCCACTTGGAAAGCCCTTCTCCCTCAAGACCCATGATCAGGCACCTTCCCAGCATATCATGAAGCTGCCACCATGAGCTGACCGGCTCCATGTTCCTATAGCTCTCACTGTCCGGAACACTGCAGAAGAACACACCCTTATCATTGGTCGTCGAGTCGTAATGAAGCGCAATATGTGCATCGGCATAGTGGTCGGCGATCAATGTGCGCGCGATATTGTCAAGCTGCACATCGTCTGATTCCCTGATCATCAGAACATCATAGCCGGCCTTTAGGAGCTCGTCTTTGACAAAAAATGCCGCACGAAGCGTTGCAGAAGCCTCCGGCTCACCTGTCGCCATCATAACGCCTTTGGAAATGGCAGTTGCATATGTAGCGCCCGCGGCAGTCGTTCCTGTCACAAGCTTGGGGCTTCCGTCAGGATGGCACAACGTTTTTACATCCGCGCCGCCCTCCGTGCCGTGCCCTGCATTGATGCAGATCGTTTTATTCTTGCGCAGCTTCACATCGGATCGGTAGAGCCTTGCCATACCGTCCGTAATTGCTGCATTGCCCGCATAATCCCATGTATGATCAAATGCGATATCCCGATACGCTTTCAATTTCAGTACCTGACCGGCATAGATCAGGTGCGGATCGCGGATCGTATCTTTGTTCAGCTTATACAGCTTCTTCCAGGCACTTCTGTCGCCATACATTTTATCGGCGATCGCGCTTAAAGAATCGCCCTGCTGTACGGTATATGTCGTGAGAAAAGGTTCCTGCGAAGGCGCCTGTACCCCCGCCTCCTCTGCCGATACCGGCAGTACCTGAAGCATCATTGCCGCCGCGGCAGCAAGCACGATCAGTACTTTTCGTTTCATTCTCATCACTGCATTTCTCCTTCCCCCCCCAAGGGGCAATGTGGTTCATTGGTTGTCTTTTGCAGAAAGTGCTTCTTCCAGATAAGTGACCAGCCGATCCTCGAGTTTCCCTTGCGCAGCCATATCATGCATGATTGCAAAGGCTTTCTCCCTTGGCATTGGTTTCTTATAAGGCCGGTCCGTTGCCAGGAGCGCATCACAGATATCTGCGACCGCCATCATGCGGGATTCAAGCGCCAGATCCTCTGCCTTCAAATGCTCCGGATAGCC
>JAIKWO010000160.1 GCA_024684675.1 Lachnospiraceae bacterium | reverse complement strand
ACCGTGGATCTGTGCAGCATCATGCTTCGTGACTGCGCACATATCCAGATGCAGGAAGCAGAGTGGAAGAGCCGTAAGGCAAAACGTGGTTCGCGGATCGATTCCGTAGAACCGCTCTATACGATGGAAGATGCGGACGGTGCCATCAAGCGCCTTGTTCCGTGTAAATACGGGGAAGAGATCGAAGTTGCGGAAGGCCTTAAGATCCGCTTTACGGATATCGGTCATCTGTTGGGCAGTGCCAGCATCGAAGTCTGGGCGACAGAAGAGGATGTCACCAAGAAGATCGTATTTTCCGGCGATATCGGCAACATCGATCAGCCGATCATCCGCGATCCGCAGCCAACCAAGGAAGCGGACTACGTGGTCATGGAATCCACATATGGCGACCGCCTTCACTCCGAGGAGCGACCGGATTACATCCGTGAGCTTAGCAGGATTCTGAATGAGACGTTTGCCCGGGGCGGTAACGTCGTTATACCTGCCTTCGCGGTCGGCAGGACGCAGGAGATGCTCTACTTCCTGCGCCAGATCAAGGCAGAGAACCTTGTAAAAAATTTCCCGGATTTCCCGGTATACGTAGACAGCCCGCTCGCCGTGGATGCAACAGGTGTTTTTAACAAAAACATATACAGCTGCTTCGATGAAGAAGCGATGGCACTCATCAAAAAGGGTATTAACCCGATTCGTTTTCCGGGTCTGAACCTTGCGATTACAAGCGAAGAGTCCAAGTATATCAACTTTGACGATACGCCGAAGGTTATTATTTCGGCATCCGGTATGTGTGAAGCGGGCCGTATCCGCCACCACTTAAAGCACAATCTGTGGCGCCCGGAATGTACGATCCTCTTTGTCGGATACCAGGCGCACGGCACACTCGGCCGTATGCTGATCGATGGGGCGGACGAGGTCAAGCTCTTCGGTGAGCCGATTGAAGTACGCGCCGAGATCAGGCAGCTTGTCGGGTTGTCCGGGCATGCGGATAAGAACGGGCTCCTAAACTGGATCAATGCGTTTGAGAAAAAGCCGCAACGCGTCTTTATCGTGCATGGCGAAGACAGTGTCTGTGATGCGTTCCGCACGTGCCTCAACACGGAATACGACTACAGCGCGTATGCACCGTACAGTGGGACTCGTTTCGACCTGATCTCCAACACCTGTGAGTATGAGGCTTTCGGTGTTCCGATCAAGAAGCGCACCAAAGTGGTCAGCGATGTGTTCGCAAGGCTGCTTGCTGCAGGACAGAGGCTGCTTAGCGTCATCCAAAAGAACGAGGGCGGCGCGAATAAGGATCTTGCGAAGTTTGCGGATCAGATCAACTCGCTTTGCGATAAGTGGGATCGTGATTAGTTGATTCATTTCTAATATCGAGATTGCATTTTGCAATACATTTCGAAGGCGCTTGCGCTCTTTTCGCTTGCTTACGTTACATAAGGCACCAAAATACGGTGCCTAAGTAACGAGTAGCTCAACGCTTCGAAACGTATGTGCAAAACGCAATCTCGTTTTACGTTATGAAATGCGGACAAAAAACGCGATATTGCTTTACATTTATGATCATCGGTGCACGCTTCTCCATTTTATGATATGCTATTGATCGAGCGATACGAAATAGTAAAGATTCTTATTCGTGGTATGTGGTGAGGTGTTTATGCCTTTAAATCGTTCGGATCACACATCTGCAGTATGTGAAGGAATTATGCCTTACGCACTATAGAAGCGCGTGGGCATATTCAATGCATTTCGGGGCGTTGAGCTACTCGTTACTTAGGCGCTGTCCTGTAGCGCCTTATGTAACGCGAGCAAGCGAAAAGAGCGAGAGCGACCCCGAAAGCATTGGAATACGCGCACGCGCGTACTAAACTGCCTATGAGGAGGATGCATTATGAGTCAAGCAGATCATATTTTTATAAACATGTGCAAAGACATTCTGGAGAGCGGGACGAGCACGGAAGGAGAGAAGGTGCGTCCGCACTGGCCGGACGGGACAAGCGCATACACGATCAAGAAGTTCGGCGTGGTCAATCGTTATGATCTGTCCAAGGAGTTTCCGATTCTGACACTGCGGAAGACGGCGCTTAAGAGTGCGACGGATGAGATCCTGTGGATCTGGCAGCAAAAGTCCAACAATGTGCATGATCTGCATAGCCATATCTGGGATGAGTGGGCAGATGAAGACGGTTCGATCGGCAAGGCTTACGGCTATCAGATGAGTGTGAAGCACCAGTATAAGGAAGGCATGATGGACCAGGTGGACCGTGTGCTTTACGATCTTAAGAATAACCCGTTCAGCCGCCGGATCATGACCAATATCTATGTGCATCAGGATCTGCATGAGATGAATCTCTATCCGTGCGCATACAGTATGACCTTTAATGTGACGCAGAAGAAGGGTGACGATAAACTGACACTCAATGCGATCTTGAACCAGCGTTCACAGGATGTGCTTGCGGCGAATAACTGGAATGTGGTGCAGTACGCCGTGCTTGTGCATATGTTCGCACAGGTATGTGACATGCGTGTCGGTGAGCTCGTGCATGTGATCGCGGATGCACACATCTATGACAGGCATGTACCGCTTATTAAAGAACTGATCAGCAGAGAGCCGCTTCCGGCACCGACCTTCTGGCTGAATCCGGATATCCACGATTTCTATCAGTTCACGCGTAACGATGTGAAGGTGGAAAATTATGTGACAGGTCCGCAGATCGAGAACATCCCGATCGCAATTTAGAGAAAAGTGCTGTTAATGCAGATGTGATCTGAGAGCGGATCCATCGAATGAGCAATATAGAGAGGTGATCGCGTATGAATTTAATCGCAGCTGTAGACAATAATTGGGCGATCGGCAACAAGGGCAAGCTCCTTGTCAGCATCCCGAGCGATATGAAATTCTTCCGGCAGACCACAACAGGAAAAGTCGTGGTACTCGGCCGTAAGACGCTTGAGACGTTCCCTGGAGGTCAGCCCCTTAAGAACAGAACGAATATCATCCTGACAGGCAATCCGGATTTTAAAGTAAAGGATGCCATCGTGGTGCACAGCCTGGATGAACTGCTGGAAGAGCTGAAAGCATACCCGTCGGAGGATATCTACATCATCGGCGGTGAGAGCATCTACCGTCAGCTCCTTCCGTACTGCGACAAGGCGCATATCACCAGGATCGATATGAATTATGAGGCGGATGCACATTTCCCCGATCTTGACGAGGACCCGGAATGGGTCATGACTGCGGATAGCGAAGAGCAGACGTATTTCGACGTGCCGTTTACCTTCTGTCTGTACGAGAAAAAATAACAGCATGAGAGAATACAGTTGTGAGACACTGATCATCGGGGCGGGTCTTGCGGGCGCGACGCTTGGCTTTCTGTTAAGGCAGGCCGGTAAGGACGTGCTGATGCTGGAACTGCTGGATGTCAAGGAGAAGGACAAGTTATGCGGCGGCCTCATGACCGGCCGTACAGTTCTGCAATTTGATGAGATCTTCGGGCAGGCATCAGAGCGTGCGTGGGACCCTGGAAGGCGAGGTGCCGCTTTATGGGAGGGATGTCATTCTGGACTTTCATAGGAGCGGGTTCGGATACAGCTGGTATATCCCGCAGGGCTAGAGAGCAGTAGTGGGATGCGGCCGGGCTGATCCATGGCTTTCTGGGTGCGGGAATCCATTATGCATTATATTCCGCGTGGATGCTGGCACAGTCTCTTATGGAGGATACTCCCTACGAGGAGATCATGAAGCCGTGGGAGGAAGAAGCGGAGAGTATTGGCAGCATGGTCTACATGCAGCAGATCTTCACCAAGTTTAGGATCAAAAGCGAGGGGGCGCCCATCGATTATAGTTTATAAAATTTTTATTAGCACTCATGTCGTTTGAGTGCTAATTTTTTATTGACTTGCCAATTTTCTCGTATTACAATCATATACGTAGTCCGAGAAAAGGGCGTAAGCGTCCGGAGGACGATTGGAATCCACTTTTCAAGCGGATTTATAGAAAGGAAGTGCAAACAATGGCAAGACAAGGCAGTTTATCAATCGACAGCGATAATATTTTTCCCATTATCAAGAAGTGGCTGTACAGTGATCACGATATTTTCTTCAGAGAGCTGATCTCTAACGGCTGTGATGCGATCACAAAGCTCAAGAAGCTCGATATGATGGGTGAGTATCGTCTGCCGGATGATTATAAAGCAAAGGTAGAGGTGATCGTCAGCCCGGAAGATAAGACGCTGACCTTCATCGATAACGGACTCGGTATGACGGAAGAGGAGGTTGAGGAGTACATCAACCGCATCGCTTTTTCCGGCGCGACCGATTTCATTGAGAAGTATAAGGATAAGACGGGTGACGACCAGATCATCGGTCATTTCGGTCTGGGCTTCTATTCCGCATTTATGGTAGCGGATGAGGTGCATATCGATTCTCTTTCCTATCAAGAAGGCGCTAAGCCGGTTCACTGGGAGTGCGATGGCGGTACGGAGTTTACGATGGACGAGGGTTCGTACGATCAGGTCGGCACGAAGATCACCCTGTTTGTCAACGAGGATTGTCTTAAGTTCTGTAATGAATATGAAGCAAGAAGCGTGATCCAGAAGTATTGCTCCTTCATGCCGACAGAGATCTATCTGTCCAAGAAGGATACAAAGGATACGCAGACGGTTACGGAATCCGAGAAGCTTCCGACCGATACCGTTGTGGAGACATTAAAGAAAGAGAAGGACGATGAGGAGCAGAAGTACAAGATCATCAAGCGTCCGGAGCTTTTGAATGATACGCAGCCGCTTTGGACGAAGCATCCGAACGACTGCACGAAGGAAGACTACCTTGCGTTCTACCGCAAAGTATTCCTTGATTATAAGGAGCCACTCTTCTGGATCCACCTGAATATGGATTATCCGTTCAACTTAAAGGGTATCCTGTACTTCCCGAAGATCAACATGGAGTACGAGTCGATCGAAGGTACGATCAAGCTGTACAACAACCAGGTCTTCATTGCAGACAATATCAAGGAAGTCATCCCGGAATTCCTGATGCTCTTAAAAGGTGTTATCGACTGTCCGGATCTGCCGCTTAACGTATCGAGAAGCGCATTGCAGAACGACGGCTTCGTCAAGAAGATCGAGGAGTACATCACCAAGAAGGTTGCGGACAAGCTCTCCGGTATGTGCAAGACCGAGAAGGAAGAGTACGAGAAGTATTGGGACGATATCAGCCCGTTCATTAAGTACGGCTGCTTAAAGGATGATAAGTTCTGCGAGAAGATGACAGATTATATCCTCTTTAAGAACTTAGACGGTAAGTATCTGACACTTCCCGAGTGCCTTGAGGTTAACAAGATCGATCCGGATGACAAGGAAGAGAATGCGTCCGATGAGAACGGTGAAAAGGTGGAAGCCGAAGTCGTAGAGGATGCGAGGGACGAAGAAGGCAAGGAAGAGGAAAAGAAGGAAAAAACCATCTACTACGTAACCGACGAGAAGCAGCAGGGTCAGTACATCCAGATGTTCCGTCAGGCGAAGATGGATGCGGTCATCTTAACGCACAACATCGACCAGCCTTTCGTATCGCAGCTTGAAGCAAAGAACGAAGGCATCAAGTTCATGCGCATCGATGCGGATCTGACCGATACCTTCAAGTCCAAGACAAGCAAGAAAGCGCAGGAAGAGCTTGAGAAGAAAGCAGGCGAGATCGGCGATATCTTCAAGAAAGCGCTTAAGAAGGATAAGCTCAAAGTATCCGTTGAGAAGCTCAAGAACAAGAAGATCGCTTCGA
>JAIKWO010000043.1 GCA_024684675.1 Lachnospiraceae bacterium | reverse complement strand
ATAACGAGGATGCGGCGATTAAGCTTGCAGAGACTCTGAACTTTCATTTTACAAACAAAAAGATAATCACTATAATGGGAATGTTGAAAGACAAGGAATGCGAGAAAGTTACAGAGATCCTGTCGGGTGTATCGTCGCATGTCGTGACTGTTACGCCACCGCACAATCCGCGTGCGCTTCCCGCATATGAGCTTGCGCTTCTGGTGCGCCCGCACAAGCCGATGGTGACGGCAGCGGACAGTATCCAGGAGGCGGTCGAGCTTTCCTATCTGATGGCGTCAAAAGACGATGTGATCCTTGCCTGCGGTTCTCTTTCTTATTTAAAAGAAGTGAAGGACTGGGCATCGGTTCATGATCGTTTCGGGAGTGATACACATGGTAGATCAAAAGAAGATTAAAGAAGGCGTGCGCCTTATACTGGAAGGGATCGGTGAGGATCCCGGTCGAGAAGGGCTGATCGAGACACCCGATCGGATCGCGCGTATGTATGAAGAGATATTCGGCGGGATCGGACAGGATGCATCCTGTCATCTGTCCAAACGTTTTACGGCGCCCGATAACGGAATTGTTCTGGAAAAGGATATCGTATTCTATTCCATGTGCGAGCATCACCTGCTTCCGTTCTATGGAAAAGCGCATGTGGCATATATACCTGACGGTAGTGTCGTTGGACTGAGCAAACTGGCAAGGACGGTGGAAGTATTCGCTAAGCGCCCGCAATTACAGGAACGGATGACAGCTGAGATCGCGGATGCAATTATGACAGAGCTGTCACCTAAAGGCGTTATGGTTCTTGTGGAAGCAGAGCATATGTGCATGACGATGCGCGGTGTGAATAAGCCCGGCAGCAAGACCGTTACGGTGAAGTGCCTTGGAAAGTTTAAAGAGGATGAAAGATTGCAGGATCGGTTTTATGAGATGCTGCGAAGAGGTGAGTAAACGTGAAGATCGGCAACAGGAAATTTGACTTAATACATGACGTTTATATTATGGGAATTTTGAATATGACACCGGATTCATTTTCTGATGGCGGTCGTTACAACGATAGAGAACGGGCGTTATTACAAGCGCAGAAAATGTTAAATGAAGGTGCATCTATAATTGATATCGGCGGGGAGTCTACACGACCGGGATCGAAACCCATTTCGGAACAAGAAGAAATGGAACGTGTCCTTCCGATCATTGAGGCGATCAAGTCGGAGATGGATATTCCGATCTCGCTTGACACCTATCACAGTCGTACGGCGGAGGAAGGCATTAAGCTTGGCGTCGACCTGATGAACGATATTTACGGACTGATGTATGACGGAACAATGGGACCTGTGATTGCAAAGTATGATATTCCCTGCGTGCTCATGCAGTATTTTGACTACACATTGGAAGATATGATGAAGGCGGCGGACGATGCGGGGATTTCCCGCGATAAGATCATTCTGGATCCGGGTATCGGTTTTGGGAAAACCACAGAGCAAAATCTGCATTTAATCTGCAAACCCGATTCGCTTAGCGCATATAATCTGCCGATGCTTCTTGGTGCATCCCGCAAATCCGTGATCGGAAATGTTCTCGGGATTCCGGTCGAGGAGCGTCTTGCCGGAACGGTTGCATTGACAACGGCGGGTGTGCTTGCGGGTTATTCAATCATCCGTGTTCATGATGTAAAGGAAAACTATGAGGCGGCAAAGCTTGCACTGGCGATGAAGAACGCCTGAGCAAAGTGCCGTATTGTTAAATCGGAGCGTACATATGCGAAATACCATGACTGATGAAATTAAGATCGAAGGACTTGTGATCTTTGCTCATCACGGTGTCTATCCGGAAGAGACTAAACTTGGTCAGACATTTGTCGTGAACGCCACGTTGTTTATGGATACGCGAGCGGCAGGGCGAACGGACGACCTTGGACAATCTGTGAATTACGGAACCGTGTGCAGTGAGATCTATACCTTTTTAACGGAGCATACATATCAGCTTTTGGAAGCGGCGGTAGAGGAGCTCGCGGCATATCTTCTTCGCAGATTCCCACTGATTTGCGGGGTGACACTGGAACTTAAAAAACCGGGCGCACCGATCCGGTATCCGTTTGACTCGGTATCCGTAAAGATCCATCGTGCATGGAAAAGGGCTGCGATCTCCTACGGCTCCAATATGGGCGATAAAATGAAATACATAGAGGATGCGCTTTCTTCGATCGAAGATGACGAGAATGTCAGAATTGTAGCAAAGTCTGAACTGATCGAGACGGAGCCTTATGGCGGCGTGGAGCAGGATGCGTTTTTAAACGGCGCAGCCGTATTGGAAACGCTTTATGATCCGGAAGATCTGCTACATTTCCTTCAGAGTCTGGAACAGAAAGCCGGGCGGGAGCGCCTCGTTCACTGGGGACCGCGAACGCTTGATCTCGATATTGTCTTTTATGAAGATGAAGTGATCCGTTCGGACGACTTGATCGTGCCGCATATTGATATGCACAATCGTACATTTGTACTTGAACCTTTGACGCAGATCGCACCCGGATGGATCCATCCGATCTACCAAAAGAGTGTAGCGGCTTTGCTGGAAGAATTGGAGGGGAGACAGTAGGTCCCTTCCACTAGTCCTCGCTTTGCACGACCGCCTTGGCAGCTGCGCTGAATGTACCGACAGTGAGCGGTCCGTTTGCGGGAACTTTATAAACGGGAGCCGGTTCGTCGAACATGTTGAAGTAGACGTACTTGGACGTTACATTGATGTTCTGGTAGACGCCGGGACTTATGATCTCGGCATCGCCACCGTTGATCGGCATACGTTTAATAGCAGGCGCATCAGTTTTGGTGGTCTGATAGTAGATGTAGTTATCCGTCAGATTATAGAGTTCGCAGTATTCCGGTACGATCTCCTCGACTGATTTGTCGGTGAGATTGAAGCGGCTGATGTGGTAACCGTTCTCCACGTCAATGAAATAGATATAATGACCGTAATTGATCGGCATATAAGAATTATGCGGATAGATCGGCGCAGTAAAGCCGGTTTCTGCATTCAGTGTACGAAGGAAGTGATCGTGCCCCGTTCCCTGATAGTAAATTGTGGTGCCGATCATACAGGAAGGATTGATTGCTGTGTCTGCAATATCCACTTCGTCTTTTCCGAAGATTGAGATGCTTTTTAAGTGTGTTCCGGTTGCCGTTGCATAGTCCTGAAAGTAGATTCGGTTCCCGATCATCTGCATGGTCGGCACGTTGCATCTTTTAATGCAATCGGTACGTCCACCGTCCGAATCCACCCTATAGATGCCGCTTGTTTTAAAGAGCGCGGTTGTAAAATCGGTGTTGGCGTCAGCCAGTGACTGATAATAGAAGACAAGATCGCCTGCCGCATTGAGCGAAAATGCCTGCGACTTGGAGATCTTTTTTACTTCCGTTTCATCGGGGAGCATACGGTACAGTGCATTGTGATCATACGGATTGGAAAAGAAAACGTACTCCGATCCTTCTGCAAAAAGACCGCCGTTATACAGATTTCCTGCACGGTTCCCAATCGTGTCAGGCGGATTCTCCGGTACGTACTGACTGTATTTGGAATAAACGATCGCACCGATAATTCCGAGCACCATGACGGTGGTCACGATGTATTGAATGATCTTCTTCATTTCTGAAGTCTCCCCCTCTTTTTCTCACTTTACTATTATAGACCCAAATCGCCTGTTTTGAAAGGTGCAAACGAACCCCGAATGCTTGCATGGCGTCTTTAGATGTACTAAAATGAACGGTAAATAAAGGGATTTCGAAAGGATAGAAATAAATGGATCTGAAGACCTGCAGAGAGAAGCTGGATGTGATTGACAGGCAGCTGGTCACGCTTTTGGAAGAGCGGATGAAGATCTCTGCTTTTGTGGCGGAAGACAAGCTTCGGACCGGTAAGCCGATCCTTGATGCGGAGCGTGAGAAGCAGAAGCTGGACGCAGTGGAAGAGATGACGGAAGGCGATGCGCATAAAGCGCCGATGCGCGCCATTTTTGCAGAGATCATGAGAAGCAGCAGACAGCTGCAGGAAGCCTGGCAAAAAGGAGAGAGGTAATGGCTGTTAAGACTTTTGCCGCGATTGATGTCGGCTCATACGAGCTTTCCATGAAGATCTTTTCCTTTTCCGCGGGAGCGGGGATCAAGGACATCGATCATCTGCGTCACCGGATCGAACTGGGTACGGAGACATATACGATGGGGAAGCTTTCCGTTGAGAAGGTGGATGAGCTCTGCCGCGTTTTATCGGAGTTCGCTGATGTCATGCGGTCTTACAAAGTCTCGGACTATGTGGCGTACGGAACAAGTGCGATCCGTGAGATGAAGAACAGGAAGATCATTCTTGACCAGATCGCGATGCGCACCGGGATCCGGATCGAAGTGCTGAGCAATTCCGAGCAGCGCTTTTTAGACTGTAAATCGGTCGCATTTAAGGGGGACCGTTTTCGAAAACTCGTGGCAAAAGGGACCGCGGTCGTGGATATCGGCGGCGGCAGCATCCAGATTTCCTTATTTGATAAGGATACCCTGATCACATCGCAGAACCTGCGGCTCGGGATCCTGCGCCTTCGCGAAGAGCTCGGTGCCATGTACATTAAGCCGAGTGCGTATGCCGAGATCATCAGCGAATCGGCCGACAGTCAGCTTGAGCCGTTTGAAAAGCTGTATCTGAAGGATGTGAAGATCGAGAACCTGATCGTGATCGATGAATACATCTCCCGCGCGCTTCTGACGGGACGCAGAAAGGGAGCGGATTGCTATATCGAGGCGCGTCGATACTTGGAGGGGATGCAGGATTTTTTCAATACGCCTGCAAGCGAGCATGCCAAGAGACTGCAGATGCCGGAGGAGAGCCTGCTTCTTGTGCATATCTCCGCGATTCTCGTGCGCAACATCCTGCGTGATACAGGGGCTAAGCATATCTGGATCCCCGGCGTCTCTCTGGCAGACGGTATCGCATACGAGTATGCGGAAAAGAACCGGATCATACAGCCGGTTCACAACTTTGAAAAGGATATCCTGGGATGCGCGCAGAATATCAGTAAGCGCTACATGGGAAGCAAGACGCGCGGAGAGACGCTTGAGACCATTTCCGTTGCGATCTTTGATGCCATGAAGAAGCAGCACGGACTGAAGAAACGTGAGCGGCTGCTCCTTCGGCTTGCCGCATTTCTTCATGACTGCGGCAAGTATATCACGCTGATGAATGTCGGCGAGGCATCCTATGAGATAATTATGTCAACCGAAATCATCGGTCTGTCGCATAACGAGCGAATGATCGTGGCCAGTATTGTGCGCTATACATACGGCAGGTTCTTTTACTACGATGAGCTTGTCAAGGAGCGTTCGCTCGATCCGGCAAGTTACCTTGTGATCGCTAAGCTTGCGGCAATCCTGAAGCTTGCGGCTGCACTTGATAAGAGCCACAAGGAGAAATTTAAAAACATTTCCGCAACCCTTCGCGGAAATGTCCTGAACCTGACGGTCGATACGGACGATGATATCACCCTTGAGAAGGGTTCATTTGACGATAAGGCAGCATTCTTTGAAGAGATCTTCAGTATCACACCGCTGATCAAGAAAAAGAAATCGCAAAAATAGCGGGGACGTTATATGGCAGGAAAAGGAAAAAAGAAAAACTTCCACAATCCGAAATATTACACCAACCGGGAACTGAGCTGGATCCTGTTTAATAAGCGTGTGCTGGAAGAAGCGCGCGATAAGGATCATCCGCTTTTTGAACGGCTCAAATTTCTGAGTATCACATCCTCGAACCTGGACGAATTCTTTATGATCCGGGTTGCTTCCTTGAAGGATATGGTATCCGTGAAGTATGATAAGCCGGATATCGCCGGCCTGACACCCGCGGAGCAGCTGTCCCGCCTCTCGGAAGAGACGCATGCATTTGTCGGTGCGCAGTACAATACGTATCAGCGATCGCTTCTGCCGCTTCTTGAAAAAAACGGTCTTCATATTGTGCAGCGTCATGAGCAGCTGACCGAGAAGCAGGCGTACTTTGCCGACCGTTTTTTCAAAGAGAATGTGTATCCGGTATTGACGCCGATGGCGGTGGATTCGTCGAGACCGTTTCCGCTGATCCGCAATAAGACCTTAAATATCGGTGCGATCGTGACCAAGAAAGGCAAGAAAAAAGAATACGAATTTGCAACGGTTCAGGTTCCGGGCGTTTTGAACCGTATTGTGGAGCTCCCAGACGAAGGGGATGGAATCCGCCGCGTCATTTTATTGGAAGAGATCATTGAGAAAAATATCGACAGACTGTTTCTCAATTACAATATCGTTTGCGCGCATCCGTTTCGGATCATGCGCAACGCCGACCTTTCGATCGAGGAGGATGATGCATCCGATCTGTTAAAAGAGATCGAAAAGCAGGTCAAAAAAAGGCAATGGGGTCATGCGATCCGTCTGGAAGTCGAATCCGGTGCGGACGAAAGGCTTTTGTCCATATTAAAAAAAGAACTGGATATCAAAGAGAATGCGATCTACAGGATCCTGGGACCGCTCGATCTGACCTTCCTGATGGAGATGTACGGACTTGACGGGTTCGATCACTTAAAAGCGAAGCCTCACGTGCCTGCCATGGCGCCGGAATTTGACGGAGAGACGGGCATATTTGATGTGATCAAAAAGGGCGATGTGCTCCTGCATCATCCTTACCAGAGTTTTGCGCCCGTTGTGGCATTCATTGAACGGGCGGCAAAGGATCCGGATGTTCTGGCGATCAAGCAGACGCTCTACCGCGTCAGCGGCAATTCGCCGATCATCGCGGCACTTGCCGAAGCTGCCGAGAACGGCAAGCAGGTGTCCGTACTGGTGGAATTAAAAGCCAGATTTGATGAGGAGAATAACATCGTCTGGGCGAAAAAACTGGAGCAGGCCGGTTGTCATGTAATCTACGGTCTGGTCGGTTTAAAGACGCACTGTAAGATCACGCTTGTCGTGCGCCGGGAGGAAGAGGGGATCGTGCGCTACGTTCACCTCGGAACCGGCAACTATAACGATGCGACCGCAAAGCTCTATACGGATCTCGGACTTTTTACATGCAGAGAGGAGATCGGCGAAGATGCGACTGCCGTTTTCAACATGCTGTCCGGATACTCCGAACCGCTGGCGTGGAACAGGCTTTCGCTTGCACCGCTTTGGCTGAAGGACAAGTTCCTTGATCTGATTCGCCGCGAAAAGGAACATGCACTGATGGGACGGGAGGCACTGATCATCGCCAAGATCAATTCCCTTTGCGATCCCGATATCATTTCGGCGCTTTACGAAGCATCGAGCGCCGGCGTGAAGATCAGGCTTATCGTACGCGGCATTTGCTCTTTGAAGGTCGGGATCCCGGGCGTTTCGGAGAATATCGAAGTGCGCTCCGTGATCGGCGATTTCCTTGAGCATGCACGCATTTTCTACTTTAAGAATCATGAGATGCCGGAAGTATACCTTGGCAGCGCAGACTGGATGCCGCGCAACTTGGAGCGCCGCGTTGAGATCCTTTTCCCTGTTGAAAAGGAAGAGCTTAGAGCCCGCATCTTCAAGATTCTGGAATGTCAATTGAACGATACCGTTCGCTCGCATATCCTGATGCCGGACGGTACCTATGAAAAAGTCGACGGCCGCGGCAAGGTGCGTCTGGACTGCCAGGAGACCTGCGCCCGTGAAGCTGCGCGCATGGAACGAATACGGAAGGATACGGCAAGAACACGCGTGTTTGTGCCGGAAACGAAATACGATGACAGATAAGATCATATTGGCGAGTGCATCGCCGCGAAGACGCGATCTTTTGAACCTGATGGGACTTTCCTTTACAGTTATGCCAAGTGACAGGGAAGAAGTGATCACGAAGACGGCACCTGATGCGGTCGTAGAGGAGCTTTCGTTTCAGAAGGCGGAAGATATCGCCGAGAAAACGGCTGACGGTCTGATCATCGGAAGCGATACGGTTGTTACGATAGACGGAAAGATCCTTGGAAAGCCCGCTTCCAGAGAGGAAGCGATCGAGATGATCCGCTCGCTTTCCGGCAGAACGCATGAAGTATACACAGGCGTTACGCTGATCGAGCGGGCAAACGGCAAAACCGTCCGGACAGAGACATTTTCCGAAAAAGCAGACGTGAAGGTGATGACGCTTTCCGAAGATGAGATCGAAGGATATGTGGACAGGGGCGAATCCATGGACAAAGCGGGCGCTTACGGGATCCAGGGTTATTTTTCCGTTTTCATAGAGGAGATCAAAGGTGAATATGCCACGGTTTTAGGGCTTCCTGTGGCGGGGCTCTACAGGCGCCTTCGAAGCAAAGGAGGGATACTACATGCATGAATATGATGATGCGGTACTTCATTGTTTTTTAAGAGATCAGCTTAAGCTGTTTCCGGAGAAAGTAGCGACAACGCCGGAGGATGCGGAGGCGTTCCTCGAAGACTGTATGGCAGTCGTGGTCGGATCGCCGGAAGAGGTCGTGGAATATTTTGAAGAGGCCGGGATCGACACGGAGAGTGCGGATCGCGACGAGATCCTTGCTGCGGATGAGGTCTTTGATGTGGGCGACGGCCGCTATTTGATCGTGGAAGGCTGATCAAAATTACGTAACTGTTGGAGAATACATAACATGAACAAAAAAAAGCTGCTCGTGACAGGATCCACGTTCCCGCGCTGGGAGGGGGATCCTGAACCGCGTTTTGTGCTCGATCTTGCCAAAAACATGCAGGATCGATTTGATATCACGGTTCTTGTGCCGGCTGATCCCGGCGCAAAAGATGCAGAGATACTTGAGGGCGTCAAGGTAGTGCGGTATCATTATTTTCCCATTCACAAATGGGAGACACTCTGCTATCCGGGCGCAATCGCACCGCGCATCAAAGAGAAGAAGATCCGAATCCTGCTCGTGCCGTTTTTGTTTCTCGGGCTCTGGATCAAACTCTTTTCGATGCGAAAAGAATTTGATGCCGCACATGCGCACTGGCTGATCCCGCAGGGGATCGTGCATTCCTTCATCCGCCTTCCCTATATCGTAACGGGACATGGCGGCGATGTGACGAGCATGAACGGCGGGATTCTGAAGACTTTAAAGAAGCGTTGCCTTCGCAGGGCACGCGCGATCACGGCTGTCTCCGATCCGCTTGCGGATCTTTTGAAAGATATGGCGCCCGGACGGGATGTACCCGTTTTGTCGATGGGCGTTGATACAGAGCGGTTCGGTCCGCAGTACAGGAAGGAACATCTTTTTTCAAAAGAGGACATCCCGGTCGTGCTGTTCGTGGGTCGTCTTGCAGAGAAAAAGGGTGTACGTTATCTGATCGAAGCAATGGAACAGGTGGATGCACTCCTTGTGATCGTCGGGATAGGACCTCTAAAAGAGGCACTTGAAAAGCAGGCTGCGAAAGCAAAGCGTGCAAAGGTCGTTTTCCTTGGCGGGAAGACGCATAAAGAATTAAAAGAGATCTACGCATCCGCAGATGTGTTTGCCGCACCGTCCGTTACGGCAAAGGACGGCGATAAAGAGGGCCTTGGTCTTGTGATATTGGAAGCAATGGCATCCGGGCTTCCCGTTGCGGCGAGCCGCTCGGGCGGGATCGTGCAGGTGATCAGGCATGAAGAGAACGGCCTTTTATCGGAAGAGCGTGCGGTGGATGAGATCGCGCGGAATCTGAACAGGATCCTTACGGATGATGTGCTCAGAGCAAAGCTCGTAAAGGGCTCCTATGAGACGGCGCGGGCGTACGATTATCGCGCGCAGGCGGCTAAGTATGCGGATCTTATCGAAAAAACCTGTATGTAGGGGTGTTTATGTATAGCGGTGTGTTTTTTCACCTGATCAGTAAGATCGTGTTTGTGGGAAGCAGTTATGCGATCCATTTTTTCCTGGGGCGTTTCCTGCCGGAAGAGGTCTACGGAACGGTCGGTACGATCATTACGATCATGAATTTTGAATACATTTTCTTTACGGACGGCGTGCGCCAGGGAATGGCCAAGGCAATTGCGAGCGGAAAGTATGAAGAAAAGAGTGTTTTGCGGCGCGGCTTTGTGTTTCAGATGTTCCTCATGGCTTTTTTCTTTCTGATCACGTTCTTCGGAGCAGGGATGATCGCATCGGCGCTCGGAGATGAAACGTTGTCGCCTTATATCCGCAGGATCGCGTATCTGCTTCCGTTTACGGGGATCTATTCTTTGATGCTGGGGATCCTGAACGGACATCAGAAGTTCCTAAAGGAGGCCGTCGCAGGGCTGATCTATCCGATCTTAAAGCTCAGCATTATTCCGTTTGTGGCATTTGTTTTCGCGGATCCGGTTCTCGGAACGGAGAACGGCTTTTTGTTTGCGGTTGTTTCGATTGCGCTGATTTCCGGCATTATGGCCTATACGGCTTCGGGGCATGGCGGATCCGGCGGCGAGTGCATTTCCTATCGTGAGTATGGAGCGTCCACATGCGGGTACCTGCTTTTGTTCGGCGCATCCTGTATCATGATGAATGCGGATACGCTGATCTTAAAGCGTTTTGCGGCAAACGCCGCGGATGTCGGATACTATACGGGTGTTGTGAATTTTGCCAAGATTCCGTATTATCTCTTAACGGCGATCTATACGGTGGCGCTTCCTGTTATAACAGAGCTATATGCACGCGGCGCTTTGAAAGAGGCGCGTGATCGCATCGGCAAATTGCTTTCGCTTGCGATTGCGTTTGTATTTCCCGGTGTGCTTGTGATTGCAGCAGCATCACAGCATGTTCTTTCATTGTTTTATAAACCGCAGTATGCTGCCGGTGGCACGGCGTTGACTTATCTGGTCATTGGCATTACATGCCTTGGCATGACGCTGATCTTTTCCATGATCCTGTCTGCGGCGGATGCGCGGCGTACGATGATCGTATCATCGGTTCTGATGGTGGTGAGCGAACTGATCCTGTGTCCGATCCTTACGATACGCTGTTCATTGACGGGTACGGCGCTTGCAACGCTTCTTAGCACGGCGGTCGGCATGCTCCTTACGGGGGTCTTTACATACCGTGTCTTCGGACGGTTCCTTACGGGCATACATGTTGCATCTCTCATTATGATTTGCATCTGCTTTGCCGGTGAGTTTGCGCTCTTTCAGATCTATGCGCCGCAGAATTTTATCATCCTGGCTGCTTTGTGCGCGGGATTGTACCTGCTGCAGGCGGCTGTTTTGGCGACTCTTTTAAAGACGCTCCCGACTTCCATCAAAATGCGTCATACCACATAACAAGTTTTCTTAGTACCATATGCGTGTAAAACGGACCATAATCAGTGTGATTGCGGTTCGTTTTTTGTTGTTCCGATATGATCGGACGGTAGGCAAATTATTATAAGTCTATTAAATATCAGACAGGTTTATTGACATCAGCGCTTTCACACGTTAAAATATGTAGCGTGCTATGTATTTTAATCGAAAAATACAAGATAAGTGAGGAAAGTGAATATGCCACAACTAGATATTGGAAAAATGTTTCGGGCCGGCGTTGATGCGATCGATAAGGATGATGTGCTAAAGTGTTTTGGCAAGGAGAGCGATCCTGCCATGCGGATCTTTGCAATGATCGGATTTGTCGGTAATTTGCAGCGCGCGCAGTTTGACAAAGAACTTGCGAAAATGAATCTGACAACGGCACAGCTCAATGTGCTTTTATATCTGATGCGTGCAGCTGAAGATCATGCGGATGTAACATCCCGCGATCTTGAGAAACTTTTTCATGTAACGAACCCGACGATGGCCGGGATCTTAAAGCGTCTTGAGACCAAAGGTTTTATCAACCGGAAAAAAAGTGGTGGCGACGGTCGTACCAAGCTGATCATGCTTTCCGAGGAGGCCAGGGAGCAGACGGCTCTTATGCGCCAGCAGCTTGATGAGACGAAGCGAATCGTATTTGATGATTTTACGGAAGATGAATTGTCCAAGATGTATGAGATGCTGCAGCGCTTAATGGAGAATTTAACGAAAACTCGTTAGCATACGACTTGAATACAGGAACAGAGGAGAGGAAACAATACTATGTGCGTGAGACTGAAGAACAGAAATCTGGCGCTTCTAATGGCATTGATCATGAGTGCGTCGACATTTTTGGCAGGATGCGGAGAGGAAGAAGTAGCCGAACCGGATCCCTCCATTGTGGTGGAAACAGTCAAGCCTGGATCGGAAACGATTGAGCTCGACGGTGACTTTATGGGAACCGTTGAAGCGGACAATACCGTGACTGTGACGGCGAAGGCATCCGGCGATGTGACGGGGACGTTTTTCGAAGTAGGCGATACCGTGAATGCCGGTGACCTGCTTTTTACATTGGATGATCGTGCGGCGCAGATCGGTATGACGACGGCAAAAGTTGCTGCGGATAATGCGGCGATCGCGGTCGATAACGCCAATGCATCCAAGAGTGCGGCGGAGTACGGCATGCTCTATACGGAAGCAACGATCCGCGAGAAAGTCGGCACGATGGATACCGATGAGATGAGACTTCTTAATGCCGTAACGCAGACCAAACTTGCACTGAAAACAGCCGAGGAGACGGCGGAGCTTGCCAAGGAACAGTACGGCCTTGCAGCGGATCAGTACGACGAATTGGAAGACAGGATCGATGATCTGCAGGAAGATTATGACCACATGAACCGGTACTATAAGGAGCTGGTGGCCATTAAAGAGAATGCGACAAGAGTCGGTAATATGTCGGCAGATGATGCAAAATCGTATATCCAAAATACACTCGGTATCTCCAATTCAAAACTGGATATTAACAGTGAGACAGATGAAAGAGAGATCGAAAAGAAATATATCCGCTATATGACAGGCAATTCCGCAAGTACGGAAACGGATCTTCGGGCACTGGTTGCCAGTGCGCAGGCGGCAAGGAGCTCTGTCAGTGCTTCGCAGGATGCTTCTTCCAGCAGCAAGGATTCCCTGCGCATCAGCCGTTTCAGCGCAGCGATCAGCAAAGAGACTGCAAA
>JAIKWO010000042.1 GCA_024684675.1 Lachnospiraceae bacterium | reverse complement strand
TGACTATATCACAAAGCCCTTCAGTCCAAGTGAGCTGGTAGCGCGCGTGAAGGCACATATGGCCAGATACACAAGGCTCGTCGGATCACAGGCACAGGAGAATGATGTTGTTGAGATCCGCGGGATCCGCATTGACAAAACGGCTCGCCGTGTCGTGATCGACGGAGAGGAGAAGGCTTTCACCACCAAAGAATTTGACCTTCTGACATTCCTTGCCGAGCATCCGAATCGCGTTTTTACAAAAGAAGAGTTATTCCGCGAAGTATGGGATATGGATTCCGTAGGCGATATCGCAACCGTTACGGTCCATATCAAGAAGATCCGTGAGAAAATTGAATTTGATACCGCAAAGCCTCAGTATATTGAAACGATCTGGGGTGTTGGGTACCGCTTTAAAGTATAACCACAAATTTCACATCAAAAAAGCACCTTGCCGATTTGAATATCGATCACCGGCAGGGTGCTTTTTTATTCTCATATGTATTCAGACGGTCTGGTTTCCCAGAAAGCGGAGCCTGCGGATCGCTTCTGCCGCAATCTTACAGAACTCGCCTTTCCTGGCGCGGTCTTCATTCTCACCGGCAGAACCCAAAAAGAACTGGGCAGTCTCTTCAAAGTAACGTTCCGCACTCTCGATGTCATCCATCTTAAATGAAACGGAACCGCAATACAGTGTACGAGTTGAATTATCAAATCTGGATTCATATCTTTCCGCAGACGGTAATTCTTCGTTATCTTTTTTCTTAAACTCGTTGTTTAATGCCTGAATTAAACCTTCTCTCGAAAATCCTGCCATATTGATTACCTCTCTTTAATCACATACTGAAACAGACACCACAGTTCAAGTTTAAAATTAGTGTAACCGCTGAATTCAACGAATGTCAAGGACTATTCTTCCTCTCCGCGCACACCGATCTGGTAATAGGAAATGCCGTATTCTTTAACACGTTTTGTATCATACTGATTACGTCCGTCAAAGATGATCGGATTCTTTAAAAGTCTCTTGATCTCATAGAAATCCGGGCTTCTGAACTCTTTCCACTCTGTAATCAGGATCAGCGCGTCCGCTTCAGGAAGAGCCTCGTATTTGCTCTTTGCATAGGAAACGCTTTCATTGCCTTTTAAGTAGCACTCACGTGCCTCCCTTTCTGCCTTAGGATCATACGCTACGATCTTTGCACCTGCTGCCGTCAGTTCATTAATGATCGTGATCGCAGAGGATTCCCTCATATCATCCGTATCCGGTTTGAAAGCAAGACCCCAAACGGCAAATGTCTTGCCTTTTAAGTCTTCACCGAATTTTGCCTTTACTTTGTTAACGATCACACGCTTCTGCGCATAGTTTACATCTTCAACAGACTGCAGGAGCTTCGTTTCATAGCCAAACTTCTCAGCTGTTTTAATAAGTGCCTGCACATCTTTCGGGAAGCAGCTTCCGCCGTATCCGCATCCGGGATAGATGAAGGAAAAGCCGATACGCTTATCGCTGCCGATACCGCGACGTACTTTGTTGATATCAGCACCGACACGCTCGCAGATATTGGACATCTCATTCATAAAAGAGATCTTGGTCGCCAGCATGGAGTTTGCTGCATATTTTGTCATTTCCGCAGACAGGATATCCATGATGATCAGGTTCTCGCTGTTCATCATATAAGGCTTATAAAGCTCGCGCATTGCGGCTTCTGCCTTCTCATTGTCAACACCGACTACAACACGGTCCGGTTTCATACAGTCTGCGATCGCACTGCCTTCTTTTAAGAATTCCGGATTGGAGATCACATCAAATGTCAGATCGGATTTTCTTGCATCCAGCTCTGCCTGGATCGTCGCACGCACCTTCTTTGCCGTTCCGACCGGTACAGTAGACTTATCGATCACGAACATATGGTGGTCCATATTCGCACCGATACTCTTTGCAACTGACAGCACATACTGCAGATCCGCCGAACCGTCCTCGCCCATCGGTGTTCCGACCGCGATAAAGACAATATCCGATACTTTCAGGGCTTCCGCGATATCGGTCGTAAAGTTCAGACTTTTTGAAGCATGGTTACGTTCCACCATCTCCGTAAGGCCGGGCTCATAGATCGGAATGATCCCGTTCTTTAAATCTGTGATCTTCTTCTCATTAACATCCATACACCATACGGTGTTGCCCATCTCGGCAAAGCATGTACCTGTAACCAGGCCTACATATCCTGTTCCGACTACTGCTACTCTCATTCGATTGCATCCTCCAATGCTTATTTATCACGGGTTACTG
>JAIKWO010000075.1 GCA_024684675.1 Lachnospiraceae bacterium | reverse complement strand
ACATAGATCACATCCGGTGCAAAGGAAGCAAGCGCCGGATTATCAAAAACCGCATCCTGATAGTACTGGTTGTATTCGCTCTCGTAGAAGGTCGGCTCGATACCTTGATTTAAGAGAAAAAGCTCTAAAATCTGCTTGATCGCAGCTGTTGTAAAGCCGCCCAGGATCGCGATCTTTTTACTGATACGGGCACTTCCGTCTGATAAAAGCGCCTTGCGCAGGCTTTTCTTTTTGGTGAGGATATATTCCGCATTGAACGGGTATTCCAGTTCTCGTAACATGTCTTCTTTTTCCTTATTTTATGCTTTTACTATCATATCATAGGTAAGGGAAAATGACATTACAAAAATCAATGCAAAAAAATCGCAAAAAATTGAAAATAGACCTAAAGTTCTACTGATTTTTTCCGATAAAAATAATAGGAAAAAGCGATAGTATCATCCATGGAAGGAGGAATACATATGCGTATCGAGGCTTATACTCAGGTACAGCAGCTTTTCCAAGCGAACAAAACAGCAAAGCAGGAGAAGACTGCAAAAGGCGGATTTTCCGACAAACTTCAGATTTCTAACTTAGGTAAGGATCTGCAGGTAGGAAAACAGGCAGTAAAGAATGCGTCTGATATCCGTAAAGAGCTGGTTGAGCCGATCAAGAGTGCGATTCAGAACGGCACTTATTCGATTGCACCCGAGAGCTTTGCAGCAAAGCTTATGGAAAAGTACGATGAAATGAGGTAGAGATTTTGGCAAGTCTGATCGGAGAATTGGTTTCCGTATTGAATAAGGAAAGCGAGGAATACGAGCAGCTGCTGTCTCTATCTCAACGGAAAACACCTGTGATCGTTCAAGGCGATATTGCGACATTGCAGGAGATCACGGACGAAGAACAAAAACGGATCGACACGGTCACGCAGCTCGAGAAGGAGCGCATGACGCGTATGGTCGATATTGGTAAAGTGATCGGCAGGGAGGCCGAGACCATCATGCTGGCTGATTTGGTCCGCGCCTTGGACCGGAGCCCTGCGGATCAACGGGAGCTGGAGGATGCACACAGAAGGCTGAAAAATGTTCTGAAGCATCTCCATGAAGTGAACTCCCGGAACCGTGAACTTCTATCAACTGCACTGGAAATGGTGGAGTTCGATCTCAATATAATGCGTGCTTCCAAACAGGCACCGGAGACGGCGAACTACAATCGTGGCGCTTACAATGCCGGTTCTATGTTGGGAGCCGGACGGAGTGGCTTTGACGCAAAGAGCTGATCTTGAGGTGATTTTATGCCGTTAATGGGAAGTCTGCATATTGGCAAGTCGGGTTTACAGACAAGCCAGAATGCATTAAATACAACATCACATAACATTTCGAATCTGGATACAAAGGGCTATACGAGACAGCAGGTCTCACTGGGCACCAAGGACTACACGAAGCTTGCCGCCAATGCGACGGGATCTGATGTCCGCCAGTACGGCCTCGGCGTTGACTATGTCGAGACCAGACAGGTCAGGGATTACTTCCTGGACAAGACCTACCGTAAGGAATCCGGACGAAATGCTTTTTTTGCAAATTCATATACGGCTCTGACGGAGGTCGAGACCATACTCGGTGAACTGTATGGCGCGACCTTCAATGATTCTTTGGGAGATCTTAAAGAGGCGCTCGATGAGCTGGCCAAGACACCGACCGATTCGGTAGTGCAGGGTCTTGTAGTGCAGCGTGCGGACGCTTTTCTCGACAGCGCAAAAGCTGTCTACAACGGTCTGTCCGATTATCAGGACAACTTAAATCTCCAAATCAAGACCAAGGTAGAACAATTAAATGAATATGCACATAAGCTTCACGATCTGAACGTGGCGATCCTGAAGGTGGAGTCCGGCAACGTAGAGCATGCGAACGATTTAAAAGATGCACGCAACCAGATCCTTGACGAGATGGGCGAACTTGCGGCGATCAACTACACGGAAGACATCTATGGCAACGTGATCGTGCAGGTTGAGGGTCATGATTTTGTATCCAAAGATCTCGTGTACGACATCGAACTGTATCAGGACGATGTGACCGGATTCTACACGCCGTATTGGCAGATGGATGCGACCTACACAACCGATTCTTTCGGCATAAAGCATTACAATATAGCAGGCGCGGAAGTATTTGATACGACACGCACGATCTCTTCGGAGCTGAACACCGACATCGGCGGGATCAAGGCACTGATCTATGCGCGCGGCGATCATCGGGCGGACTACACGGATCTTGCGGATGCGGATTACTACAATACAAACATTTCTCAGTCGATCATCATGAATGTGCAGGCGGAATTCGACCAGCTCATCCACGGGATCGCAACAGAGATCAACAGGACACTGGCAGAAGCAGCGGATACCACGACCGGGTACCTTTGCTACGCAGTTGAGAAAAACGATGTTACCACCTACCAGCCGATCCAGCTCTTCGAGAAAGTGGTTACGGATGGCTATCGGTACAACGATGATACGCGGAAATGGGAATTCGTTCCCGAAGAAGCGGACAAAAAGGAAACGCTCTACAGCGTCAACAACCTGAATGTCAATGCGGACTTAAAGAAGTCCCCGACGAAACTCAGTTACAGAAAGCCGGACGGATCGGATGATTTCGAACTCGCGTCAAAGCTTGCAAAGCTCTTCCAGGGCGGTGAGAACGATGAGAGTACACTGACATTAAACCCGAACGTTGCGACAAGAGCGAACTTCATGGGTTACTACAACGATCTCGTAAGCCAGATCGCGAACTCAGGGCAGGTTTTCAAGAGCTTCTGTGACAGCCAGCAGAAAACAGTCGATGCAACGGCGTATGCAAGAGAAGAGATCGTGGGTGCATCTTCCGACGAAGAATTATCCAACATGATCCGTTACCAGAATGCGTACAATGCATCCAGCAGATACATCAATGTGATCGACGAAATGATCGAGCACATCATCAATACGTTTGCAAGATAGTCTGCCGCTTCTCGTGGCAGAAACGATACGAAAGGAGCGTGCGATATGCCGTCAACATTTTTCGGACTCAATACAGCATACCTGGGATTAACGGCAGCGAATGCTTCCCTCAATACAACGGCGAACAATATCTCCAATGCCCAGACGGAAGGATATAGCCGCCAGCATACGGTACAGCAGGCATCGGATGCGATCCGCGTGTTCGCACAGTACGGCTGTGCAGGTGCCGGCGTTGAGACGCTTGCGATCGAACGCTACCGTGATGAATTTTATGATGTAAAGTACTGGAACAACAGCGCGAACCTCGGTGAGTATGATGCGAAGCAGTACTATATGAAGCTGATCGAGAAGTATTTCTCGGATAACGACAGCGTGGAAGGCTTTTCTACGATTTTCTCGGATATGTTTGATTCGCTTCAGGAGATCAAAAAATCGGCAGGCGAATCCGCTACAAGAACGCAGTTTCTGAGCAAAGCGATCAACCTGACCGAGTATTTTAATACGATGCAGAAGAATCTGCAGGACATGCAGAAGGATCTGAACGAAGAGATCAAGACCTATGTATCGCAGATCAATTCGTATGCCTCCGAGCTTGCGACGATGAACCAGCAGATCAATGTCATTGAGATGTCAGGCGGCACGGCGAATGAGCTTCGCGACCGCCGTGCGCTGATCATTGACAAGCTTTCCGAGATCGTATCGGTGGAGTGCGAGGAGCAGAAGGTTGTTGACTTAAATAACCCCGAGCATGAGACCGGAGCGACCAGATATATTGTCAAAATTGCGGGTGGGCAGCCGCTTGTTGACGATTCCAGCTATAACACGATCAACGTGATCGCGCGTGAAGAGTATGAGACTGTGAACCAGTCGGATGTGGTCGGCCTGTATGACTTAAAGTGGGACAACGGCAACACATTCTCACTGACCAATGCCGAGATGGGCGGCAAGCTTCGCGGGCTCATTGATCTTCGAGACGGCAATAATGGCGAGTATTTCCACGGCAAGGCAACAGGTATCGGCAAGGCGACGATTAACGGTGAGACAAGAAGTACCGTGACAATCACGGTTGACGATGAATACTTAACGGATTTAAACAAGATCACGCTGCCGGAAAACGGCAAGATCAAAGTGGGCGGCCGCGAGATCCTGTTCGATCAGTGGACGTTCAACTGCGAAGTCAATCAGAAGACCGGCAAGACCGTGTACTCCTATACGTTTGTTATGAGTGACCGTAACGAGGATGTGAGCCTGACAGGCCTGCAGGGCAAAGAAGCGTCCGTGGGCAATAAGATCGGCTATCAGGGCATCCCATACTATCAGGAACAGATGAACGAGTGGGTGCGCTGCTTTGCGCAGGCTGTGAACGGGATCATTACGCAGGACGGTTCGATCGATAACTATGGCAATGCGGCGACGAAGCTCCTTCTTGCGGACAAGATCACCGATGATACGCAGTGGCATTTCGACGGCTACCCTGCTATGACGGGGATTGTGAATGGGCAGGAAGTGCCGATTTCCTATAAGATTTCCTGCAAGGACGATACCTATTACTGGCTGACGGCATCCAGTTTTAATATCTCGAAATCGATCCGCGATGATGTGAACCTCCTGGCGACAAGATCCGGTCAGGTCGGCGACGACAGCGATGAGAGCAAGTATGATATCGTGGATCAGCTCCTCGATCTGGAAAAATCCAAAGAGAAGATGTCGTTCAGAGGCGCATCCGCGGGTGAGTTCCTGCAGTGTATCCTGTCTGACATCGCGCTTAATACGCAGAATGCGGACACGTTTTCCAAGTGCTATACGACGATTGGAAAGAGTGTGGAGAATCAGCGGCTTTCGGTTTCCGGTGTTGATGCCGATGAAGAGGCGGTAAGCCTTGTGAAGTACCAGAATGCGTACACGCTGGCCTCCAAGATGATCCAGACACTGACGGAAGTGTACGATCGTCTGATTCTGCAGACGGGCGTATAAAAATTGATTCATATTGCTCTTAAGAAAAACCTGTTTCCTGCCGAAATAGTATGCAAGGAAACAGGTTTCTCTTCGCTAACGCAAAGAGAATCGGGGATGCGCACTCGCACAAAGCGAAGATGATGCTGAAGCATCTGTGCTCGGCGCGAGAGTTTTGTAAACAAAACTCTATTTTTAAAGGGGAAACACTTCATGAGAATAACTAACAAAATAATCCAAAACAATTCCCTCTATAACATCAATATCAACAAGGAAAACGAAGATACGCTGAATACCAAGATGGCGACCGGTAAGAAGATCACAAGACCTTCGGAAGACCCGGTTATCGCGATCCGTGCGCTGCGCCTTCGCAGTTCCCTTGCGGACATCTCGCAGTATAACGATAAGAACGCAGAAGACGCGGAAAGCTGGCTGGACGTAACGGAAGGTTCTTTAAAGACGATCTACGATCAGCTGGAAGATATGTACGAGCAGTGCAACACGGGCGTTAACTCCTATCTCTCCACAGAGAACCGGAACGCTGTTGTGGCAGCACTGAAGCAGCTTCGCTATTCCGTATATGATGCGGGCAATGCAGACTATGCGGGCAGATCCGTTTTTACGGGATATCGTACCGGCATGACGCTGACATTCCCGGAGCAGGAAGAGAAGCAGTATACGATCACGGAAGCGCGTGATGCATCTTACCTGGATGAGATTACATTCATCCAAAGTAAGGACTTGACGGATGTCAATGCCGGTAACTACACATCGAGCAACCTGACCGAGCAGGATATGTCGACGGTGACGATTCACAGGATCCGCCTTGCCTATAACAATCTTGATACGGATGTTGACGTCTCATCCAAGGGCGGCGACCAGCCTGTGACATTCCGGTACTGGGGCACGACCGACTGGACGACGATGGGCGATGACCTGAACGAGATTGATACGTTAAGCCTTTACGGTGATCCGAATCCATATCAGGCAATGGCAGATTACAATGCAACGCACACCGGCACGTCGAATAAGGATTATGCGATCTTCGTGCCGGAGACGGGCGAGCTGCTTCTTAGCGACCACATATATGCAAATCTCAACGAGACAAAGGACAATCCGAAGACAGACGATAAGGACGAAGGACGGATCAGTATCACCTACAGTAAGACCAAGTGGGAAAAAGGCGATCTGAGGCCGGAACATTATTTTTACTGCGAATCGGATAATATCAAGTATAATGAGGAGAGACGCGAAGAGAGAGTCGATGTCGCCAACACAAGA
>JAIKWO010000069.1 GCA_024684675.1 Lachnospiraceae bacterium | reverse complement strand
AAAATTATACCATTACCGTTAATGGAAACGCATATGACGTCGTAGTAGAAGAGGGTGCTATATCCGGCGCACCCGCAGCAGCACCCAAGGCAGCTCCGAAGGCTGCACCGAAGGCAGCTCCCGCAGCGAAGGCTACATCTGCAGGCGCAGGCAGCATCAAGGTTGAAGCAGGCGCTGCAGGTAAAGTATTTAAGATCGATACAAACGTTGGCCAGGCAGTAAAGGCCGGTGATACCGTTATCACGATCGAGGCTATGAAGATGGAGATCCCCGTTGTTGCTCCTAAGGATGGTACCGTAGCAAGCATTGATGTTGCTGTCGGCGACGCTGTTGAAGCAGGCGCAGTTCTCGCTACACTGAACTAGTCTGATCCTTAAATCGAACAACAACAGGAGGTCGAAAAAATGTCTTATTTAACAAATACGTTAGACAATCTGGTACATCAGACGGCATTTTTCAACTTGACTGTTGGAAATTTCGTCATGATTATCGTGGCTCTGACATTCCTTTATCTTGCAATCGCAAAGGAATTTGAGCCCTTGCTGCTTTGCCCGATTTCCTTTGGTATGTTGCTTGTTAATATCTATCCTGATATTATGCTTCATATTGACCAGTCGGCAAACGGCGTTGGCGGTTTACTTTATTACTTCTACAAACTGGACGAATGGGCGATCCTGCCTTCCCTGATCTTCATGGGCGTAGGTGCGATGACTGACTTCGGTCCTCTGATCGCAAACCCGAAGAGTTTCCTGATGGGGGCGGCGGCTCAGTTTGGTATTTACACAGCTTATTTTGGTGCTGTTGCAATGGGATTTAATGACAAAGCAGCTGCATCGATTTCCATCATCGGCGGTGCCGATGGCCCGACATCCATCTTCCTTGCTTCCAAGCTCGGTCAGACGGATATCCTCGGCCCGATCGCGGTAGCGGCTTACTCCTATATGTCGCTCGTTCCGATCATCCAGCCTCCGATCATGAAACTGTTAACAACAGAAAAAGAGCGTAAAATCAAGATGGAGCAGCTCCGTCCGGTTTCCAAGCTGGAGAAGATCCTGTTCCCTGTTATCGTTACGATCGTTGTATGTCTGATCCTTCCTACAACAGCTCCCCTTGTTGGTATGCTGATGCTCGGTAACCTCTTCAGAGAGTGCGGCGTTGTAAGACAGTTGACAGATACAGCATCTAACGCACTTATGTATATCGTTGTTATTCTGCTCGGTACGTCCGTTGGTGCTACAACCAGTGCGGAAGCATTCCTGAACATGGCGACCATCAAGATCGTTATCCTGGGTCTTCTTGCTTTCTCATTCGGTACGGCAGCCGGCGTTATCCTCGGAAAGATCATGAGTAAGCTTTCCGGCGGCAAGATCAATCCGTTGATCGGTTCCGCAGGCGTATCCGCAGTACCTATGGCAGCCCGTGTGTCCCAGAAAGTCGGTGCGGAAGCAGATCCGACCAACTTCCTTTTGATGCATGCGATGGGCCCGAACGTAGCAGGTGTAATCGGTACAGCTGTTGCGGCTGGTACATTCATGGCTGTATTCGGAATTTTCTAAAGACTAATTAGGAGGAATTGGCAAAATGGCTGAAAAAAAACCGGTTAAAATTATGGAAACCGTTTTACGTGATGCGCATCAGTCTCTGATTGCAACGAGAATGCCTACCGAGGTAATGCTCCCCATCATCGATAAAATGGATAAAGTTGGTTATCATGCGGTAGAATGCTGGGGCGGCGCTACATTCGATGCTTCCCTGCGTTTCTTAAAGGAAGATCCGTGGGAACGTCTTCGTAAATTAAGAGATGGCTTTAAGAATACAAAGCTTCAGATGCTCTTCAGAGGACAGAACATCCTTGGTTACAGACCTTACGCTGATGACGTTGTATATGCATTCGTTGAGAAGTCGATCGCAAACGGTATCGACGTGATCCGTATCTTTGACTGCCTGAATGATATCCGTAACCTGCAGGCAGCTGTAGATGCAACAAACAAGATCAAAGCACAGGAAGGCCGCGGTGAATCCCAGATCGCACTTTCCTATACACTGGGTGATGCTTATACACTTGAGTATTGGGCAGACACAGCAAAGAAGATCGAAGAGATGGGTGCTGACTCTCTCTGCATCAAGGATATGGCAGGCCTTCTGACACCTTACAAGGCTGCAGAGCTTGTTAAGACCCTGAAAGAGAGCACAAAGGTTCCTGTTCAGCTTCATACACATTACACTTCCGGTGTTGCTTCCATGACCTACTTAAAGGCTGTAGAAGCAGGCGTAGATATCATTGACTGTGCGATCTCTCCGTTCGCACTCGGTACATCCCAGCCGGCTACGGAAGTTATGGTTGAGACCTTCAAAGGTACAGAGTATGATACCGGTCTTGATATCAACAAACTGGTTGAGATCGCTGACTACTTCAGACCTTACAGAGAAGAGTGCATTGAAAGCGGCCTGATGTCCACCAAGGTTCTTGGCGTTAACATCAAGACACTGCAGTATCAGGTACCCGGCGGTATGCTTTCCAACATGGTTAGCCAGCTCAAAGAGCAGAACGCTGAAGATAGATACCAGGATGTTCTTGAGGAGATCCCGAGAGTTCGTAAGGACTGCGGTGAGCCGCCTCTTGTTACACCTTCTTCTCAGATCGTTGGTACACAGGCAATCTTCAACGTCCTGATGGGCGAGAGATACAAGATGGCTACCGGCGAGTTCAAGGACCTGCTTCGCGGTAACTACGGCCAGACCGTTAAGCCGATGAGCCAGGAAGTAATCGATAAGGTTATCCCGGGCGAGCCTCGCTCCACTGCACGTAGTGCAGAAGCGACTGGCCATACAGAGCCCGAACTTCCGACACTGGAAGCAGAGATGAAACAGTACAAACAGCAGGACGAAGACGTATTGTCTTACGCTCTGTTCCCGCAGGTTGCTACGGACTTCTTTAAGTACCGTCAGGCACAGCAGGAAAAAGTGGATGTTACTGTTGCAGACTCTGCAAACGGCGCATATCCTGTTTAATTGACAGACAAAGTCCGATTTCACACAATTTGTGTGAAATCGGGCTTTTTTTCTGTTTACGCGTGTTATTTTATGATATAATTTTTTATATGTCTTTTGAGACAAATATTCTATTCTATGCAGAGGATCATGTTATGACAGAAAAAAGGATTCGTGT
>JAIKWO010000065.1 GCA_024684675.1 Lachnospiraceae bacterium | reverse complement strand
GGATGCCTTGAGCGGTACTGCTCGACCGGAGCACTGGTGGAAGACGCAAAGCGCGCTTTTGAGGAGCATCCCGAGAGCGGGCTTTCGCAGTACAAGAATCTGACGTATTTTGACATCTTTAATGAATATGAAAAAATGGATCCGCTTGCGGTCTCACTGGTAACGCAGGCCTGCTGCTATGCAGGGTACGGCGTGGTCAATCTGATCCATGCCTACAATCCCGATGTGGTGGTATTGGGGAATGTTCTTACGCGGGCAAAAGACGCGCTGGAAGAGAATGTCAGAAAGGTGCTTGCGGAGCGCATCTCACCGGAGCTCGTCGAAAAAGTCGAGATCAGAACGGAGGAGCCGGGAAGCAACTCTGTTTTGTACGGCTGCGCGATGTATGCGATCGATCATCTGATCGACAGCGTGCTCGCTCAGTAAAAACGGATCGTTCATTTGGGGAAAGGGTCATCCGATACACGATAAGTGTTTCGGATGGCCTTTTATATGCGTAATGGATACAAACGACCACTTCTTCCATATCTATACGGGTTTTGCCGGGGCTTTGTTAGATATTGCCAAAACCATAGCATGTTTCAGCTTTATTCTGTTCAAAAAGTCCCCTTGTTTTTGCAATTGTGTGTGTGTTACAATATCTTTCGGTTACAGACAGATGTACGCGAAGGACAGACACGGAAGAGAACAGAATGAGTGGAGAGAGCGAATACTATGTACTGAAAAAAAGAGCGGTGCCGGAAGTTCTTCTGAAGGTCGTGGAAGCAAAGCGCCTGGTGGAATCCGGCAAAGAGCAGACGATCCTTGACGCGGTGGACAAAGTCGGGATCAGCCGGAGTTCTTTTTACAAATATAAAGATGACATTTTCCCGTTTCACGAGAATCTGCAGGGGACGACGATCACGCTGACGCTGCAGATGGACGATGAACCGGGTCTTTTGTCGCGCATTCTGAAGGTGGTGGCGGATTACAAAGCCAACATCCTGACGATCCATCAGAGTATTCCGGTGGGTGGCGTGGCATCTATCAGCATCAGTGTGCAGGTTTTGGAGGATACACTGGATGTATCCGACATGATCCGCCAGATGGAGTCCTGCGAAGGCATTCATAACGTAAAAATACTTGCAAAGGAGTAAACATATATGAAGGTGGCGATTTTAGGATACGGCAATATCGGGAGCGGCGTTGCGGTTGTCCTTCATGATAACAGAGAGCTCATCAAGAAGAGAACGGGCGTAGATGTAGAGCTTAAATATGTGCTCGATCTTCGTGAATTTGAGGGAGATCCCATCCGGGAAAAGCTGGTGCATGACATCGATACGATCGTAAACGATCCCGAAGTCGATATCGTGTGCGAGACGATGGGCGGCGTGGAGCCGGCATATTCTTTTTCCAAAGCGGCGATCCAAAAGGGTAAGAGCGTCTGCACCTCCAATAAAGAACTGGTGGCGGCGAAGGGACCCGAGCTGCTGCGTCTTGCAAAGGAGAATAATTGCAACTACTTCTTTGAAGCGAGCGTGGGTGGCGGTATTCCGATCATCCGCACGATCTGTGAGAGCCTTCGCGGCGAAGAGATTACGAGTATCAAGGGTATCCTGAACGGAACCACGAACTATATTCTGACCAAGATGGAGCAGGAGGGTGCCGATTTTGACACCGTGCTGCGCAGGGCGCAGGAGCTCGGTTATGCGGAGAAGAACCCTGCAGCGGACGTGGAAGGGCACGATGCATGCCGCAAGATCGCGATCCTGTCGTCTCTCATGACAGGCAAGACCGTTCATTTTGAAGAGATCAGAACGGAAGGCATCACGCAGGTGACCGGCCTTGATTTTGCATATGCCAAGGCACTTGGAAGGAGCATCAAGCTTCTGGCGATGAGTAAGCGCACGGACGAGGGCGTATTTGCGATGGTTGCCCCGTTTATGATTCCCGCAGAGCATCCGCTTCACGGTGTGAACGACGTATTCAACGCAGTCTACGTGCACGGCACGATGCTTGACGATTCGATGTATTACGGAAGAGGAGCCGGCAAACTTCCGACAGCGAGCGCGGTTGTCGGTGATGTGGTGCAGGCAGTTCTTGCAACGGGCAGACACATTGACTGCGATTGGAGCGAAGAGAGCCTTACACTTCTTTCCGGTGCCAAGATCAGACATCGCTTTTTCGTTCGCTTTACGGGCAGCGAAGACGGTGATCTTGTGAAAAAATACGGCGCCGATAACGTGATCCGTATTCCGGAAGACAACGGGGGATTCGCGCTTGTGACAAGAGAACTTTCCGAGCAGGAATTTGCGGCACTTTCCAAAGAATCGACCAATATGGTCAGCGCGATCAGACTGGAAGATTAATACATTGAGGATGAAAAGATGAAATATGTGGTTGTATTGGGCGACGGCATGGCCGATCGCCCGATTGAAGAACTTGGCGGCAAGACGCCGCTTGAATATGCGAAAACACCCAATATCGATGCGCTCAGCGCAAGGTCTGAGATCGGTACGGTACACACGATTCCGGATGGAATGAGTCCCGGATCCGATACGGCGAATCTGTCGGTCATGGGATATGATCCCAAGATTTTTTATTCGGGAAGATCTCCGCTTGAGGCGCTTTCAATCGGCGTTCCGATGAAAGAGACGGATGTGGCGCTTCGCTGCAACATTGTGACGATTTCCGAAGAAGAAGGCATACCGTTCGAGAAGCGTACGATCATCGATCATTCCTCCGATGAGATCAGCACGGAAGACTGTGCGGTTCTGCTGGAAGCGGTCAAGAAGGAAATGCAGAACGAAACATACATGTTCTATGTCGGTACGAGTTACCGCCACTGCCTGATCTGGGATCATGGCTCTGTGGTGCCGCTCACACCGCCTCACGATGTGCTCGGCAAAGTGATCGGCGAGTATCTGCCGAAGGATGAAGTACTGCGTCTTATGATGCAAAGAAGCTTTGAGATCTTAGAGCATCATCCGCTCAACGAAGAGCGCAGAAAGAAAGGACTCCATCCGGCCAACTGCTGCTGGTTCTGGGGCGCGGGCACAAAGCCGCTTCTTGCGAACTTTGAAGAGCTCCATCATAAGAAGGGCGTTATGATCTCTGCCGTTGATCTTTTAAAGGGCATCGCAGTCGGCGCCGGGATGGACAACATCATTGTCGAGGGCGCGACCGGCGGACTCGATACCAACTACAGAGGTAAAGCTGACGCAGCTGTCAAGGCACTTACGCTGGATGGCTACGATTTTGCATACATTCACATCGAGGCACCCGACGAGATGGGGCACCAGGGCAGCGTTTCCAAAAAAGTGACAGCGATCGAACGGATCGACAAGGACGTCATAGGTCCTTTATTGAGCGGTTTGCGCGCGGCTGACACAGATGTCAGATTGATGATCCTGCCGGATCATCCGACACCGATCGAAGTGCGGACACATACGCGTGATGATGTGCCGTACCTTCTGTATGACAGTACGAAACCGGTGAACAATCCGTACCTTTATTTCGAGGCGGATGCACTCCGAGCCGGAAATTTTGTTGCAAAAGGACATGAGCTGATGGCCAAGCTCTTTGAAGAATAGACAGACAGGCCCAGGAAGAATCAGAGGAGTAAGAACAGGATTATGAGAAAAGCGGTAAAATTCGGTGGCAGTTCTCTTGCCAGCGCGGAACAGTTTGTCAAAGTCGGCAATATCATCAAAAGTGACGATAGCAGGCGTTATGTAATTCCTTCCGCACCGGGCAAGCGAAGCAGCGATGATGAAAAAGTAACGGATATGCTGTATGACTGCTACGAGAAGGCAGCAAACGGAAAGAAATTCGATGCGAGACTGAAACAGATCAAGCTTCGTTATAAGGAGATCATTCAGGGTCTCGGCCTTTCCATGAGCCTTGATAGTGATTTTGAAGAGATCGGCGCAAACCTTTCAAAGGGTGCGGGTCGTGATTATGCGGCATCCCGCGGCGAGTATTTAAACGGCAAGATCATGGCGGAATACCTTGGCTTTACGTTTGTGGATGCAGCCGAGGTGATCGTTTTTAACGAGGACGGTACGCTTGACGATATCGAGACGAACAAGAAGATGTCCGCACGCCTGAATGCGCTTGAACATGCGGTTATCCCCGGGTTTTACGGTGCTGACAGGAACGGCAATGTGGTTACTTTTTCCAGAGGCGGCTCCGATATCACGGGTTCTCTTGTGGCAAAAGCGATCCATGCGGAAGTGTATGAGAACTGGACGGATGTATCCGGCTTCCTCGTAGCGGATCCCCGCATTGTCAATAAGCCGGAAGGCATCGAGACGATCACCTACAGAGAGCTTCGAGAGCTTGCGTACATGGGCGCGACCGTGCTTCATGAGGACGCGATCTTTCCGGTTCGTAAAGAAGGTATTCCGATCAACATCCGCAATACGAATAAGCCCGATGATAAGGGAACCTGGATTGTGGAAAGTACCTGCCAGAAATCGAAATACACGATTACCGGTATTGCCGGCAAGCGCGGGTTCTGCTCGATCAACATTGAAAAAGATATGATGAACAGCGAGATCGGTTTCGGCCGCAAGGTTCTGCAGGCATTTGAAGAGCAGGATATCTCGTTTGAACATATGCCTTCCGGTATCGATACTCTGACGGTATTCGTACACCAGGATGAATTCATGGACAAGGAGCAGAAGGTTGTCAGCGCGATCCATCGTCTGGCAAAGCCGGACTCCATTGAGATCGAATCTGATCTCGCACTCCTTGCGGTTGTGGGACGCGGCATGCGTGCGACGAGAGGTACGGCAGGGCGTATTTTCTCCGCACTCGCACATGCGAATGTCAACGTCAAAATGATCGATCAGGGCAGCAGCGAGCTGAATATTATCATCGGCGTATCGGATTGTGACTTTGACAGAGCGATCCGTGCGGTCTATGATATCTTTGTGACTGCCGCTTTATAAGGTGCGGTACAGATTTTGACCGAAGGGGACAATGAACATTGAAACTTGACTATTTGGCAAAGCTGGACAGACAGATCCTGTCCTTTGAGATTTTTCCGCCCAAGCACGGAACGGCTCTTCAGAACATCGATGCGACGTTGGAGGTCTTGGCGGATCTAAAGCCTGATTTTATCAGCGTTACGTTCGGAGCGGGCGGCTCTGCCGTAAACTCCAAGACGATCGAGCTCGCAAGCAAGATCAAGAATACATACGCAATCGAGCCTGTCGTGCATTTGACATGCTTAAATTATACGAAGGACGAGATCCGCGGCATTATGAAGGAGCTGACGGACAACGGGATCGAGAACATCCTGGCGCTTCGCGGTGACGTCAATCCGGACATCACACCGAAGAAGGAATTCTTCTATGCAAGTGATCTGATCCGCTTTGTGAGAGAGGAGACCGGAGATCGTTTTCACATCTTCGGAGCCTGCTATCCTGAGACGCACACAGAGGCGGAGAGCCGTGCGAAGGATATCCATCATCTGAAGGAAAAAGTCGAAGCCGGCGCAACGCATCTTCTGTCACAGCTTTTCTTTGACAACGCGAAGTATTACCGTTTCCTGGAAGATATCGACGTTGCGGACATTCATGTTCCGATCGAGGCAGGTATCATGCCGATCACGAACAAAGCGCAGATCGAGCGTATGCTGACAACCTGCGGCGCGACGCTTCCGGAGAAGCACAGAAGGATCCTGACGCGCTACGAAGACAATAAGGAAGCACTTTTTGACGCGGGTCTTGCGTATGCGGTTAACCAGATCGTCGATCTTCTGACGAGCGGCGTGGACGGTATCCACCTTTATACAATGAACAATCCGCGTCTTGCACGCAGGATCTGTGATGCAATTCGCAACATTATGGCAGTACGAGGATGAAATATGCTCATTTGACTTTTGCACATTAAAGGGGCATAATCGTATTATTCGCAGAATAAGGAGGGGCAGTATTATGAAAAAAGATCTTGACTGGGGCAGCCTTGGTTTTGGCTATGTAAAGACAGACAAGCGTTACGTTTCCAATTGGAAAGACGGCGCATGGGACGACGGCGTTCTAACGGAAGATGCCAATGTCGTCATCAGCGAGTGTGCCGGCGTACTACAGTACTGCCAGTCCTGTTTTGAAGGTTTGAAAGCATACACGACGGAAGACGGTAAGATCGTTTGCTTCCGTCCGGACTTAAACGGCGAGCGTATGGAGAATACCTGCAAACGCCTTGAGATGCCGGTATTTCCGAAGGAGCGTTTCGTACAGGCGGTAATTGATGTCGTTCGTGCAAATGCGGATTATGTACCGCCGTTCGGGAGCGGTGCGACGCTTTACATCAGACCTTATATGTTCGGTTCCGACGCCGTGATCGGTGTCAAGCCGGCGAATGAATATCAGTTCCGTATTTTTGTTACACCTGTCGGCCCTTACTTCAAGGGCGGTGTGAAGCCGATCACCATTCGCGTGACAGATTTTGACCGCGCGGCACCGCACGGAACGGGCCATATCAAAGCGGGTCTTAACTATGCGATGAGCCTTCATGCGATCATGGATGCGCACAGACAGGGATACGACGAGAACATGTATCTCGACGCTGCGACCAGAACCTATGTTGAGGAGACGGGCGGCGCGAACTTTATCTTTATCACAAACGACAATAAACTGGTTACACCCAAGTCCGACAGCATTCTGCCGTCCATCACACGAAGATCCCTGATGACGGTTGCGAAGGACTATCTCGGGATGGAAGCGATCGAGCGCCCCGTACGTTTTGACGAGGTTGCGGATTTCGCGGAAGTCGGCCTGTGTGGCACGGCAGCGGTTATCTCTCCGGTCGGCAAGATCGTAGATCACGGCAAAGAGATCTGCGTGCCGAGCGGCATGGATGATATGGGTCCTGTCCTTAAGAAGCTCTACGATACCTTAACCGGTATCCAGATGGGGCGCATTGAAGCACCCAAAGGCTGGATTCAGCAGATTATGTAGTAGTTTTCTGGAATCGTCTCCCCCCATAAAGCGATTCCTTAAAACGGCATGTTCCCCAAACATGCGATCCCCCGCTTTCGGGTTACCGAGCGGGGGATTTTTATGGTATACTTACTGAGGATGGATTTTCAACATCAACAAAGAGAGGTATGGAATATGGCAAATAATAAATACGATGTGATTATTATCGGCGCAGGCCCCGGCGGCATTTTCTGCGCATATGAATTAAAGAAGCAGCGTCCTTCGCTGAACGTTCTGATGATCGAAAAGGGACGTTCCATTGAAAAAAGGCAATGTCCCAAGCGTACGACCAAGCAGTGCGTGAATTGTAAGCCCTGCTCGATCACGACCGGTTTTGCCGGTGCGGGCGCATTTTCGGACGGAAAGCTTTCCCTGTCTCCCGATGTCGGCGGTAACCTGCCGGCGATCCTCGGCTATGATGAGACCTTGAAACTGATCGGTGAATCCGACAGTATCTATCTGGAGTTCGGCGCGGACAAGAATGTATACGGCGTCGACAAAGCAGATGCGATCCGTGAGATCAGAAGGAAAGCGATCAATGCCAACTTAAAGCTTGTCGAGTGTCCGATCCGTCACCTTGGTACGGAAGAAGGCTACAAGATCTATGCAAAGCTTCAGAAGCATTTAGAGGATGCGGGCGTTCGCATCGAGTTCAATACGATGGTTAATGAGATCCTTGTGGAAGACGGTCGTGCTGTCGGCGTGAAGACAGACAAGGGCGATACTTTCTATGGAACGGAGATCGTCAGTGCAGTAGGCCGTGAGGGCGCAGACTGGTTCAAGGACAAATGCGCCGAGATCGGGATCGAGACGACACCGGGTACCGTTGATGTCGGTGTCCGCGTAGAAGTCAGAGATGAGATCATGCAGACGCTCAACGAGAACCTGTATGAGGCAAAGCTGATCTACCACACGCCTACTTTTGACGATAAGGTACGAACCTTCTGTACGAATCCTTCCGGCGAAGTGGCAACGGAATACTATGAAGGCGGTCTGGCTGTTGTAAACGGTCATGCTTATAAAGCGCAGGAATACAAGACGAACAACACGAACTTCGCGATCCTTGTTTCCAAGAACTTCACAAAGCCGTTCAAGACACCGATCGAATACGGTAAGAAGATCGCAGAGCTTTCCAATATGCTTTGCGGCGGCAAGATACTCGTGCAGACATTCGGTGATTTCAGAAGAGGCAGAAGGACGACGGAAGAGCGTCTGTGCCGTAACAACCTGATGCCGACCTTGAAAGATGCGGTACCGGGCGATCTGTCCCTCGTATTCCCGCACAGAATCATGGTTGATATCGAAGAGATGATCCTGGCACTTGATAAGGTAACACCGGGTCTTGCATCCGAAGAGACACTACTTTACGGCGTAGAAGTTAAGTTCTACTCCAACAAGGTTGTTGTCAACAAAGATTTTGAGACCTCCATCAAAGGTCTTCGTGCGATCGGCGACGGCGCAGGTGTTACAAGAGGTCTGCAGCAGGCTTCCGCAAACGGCATCAGCGTAGCAAGAAGTATTATCAAGACGCTCGGATAAGAATGAACAGAATGATCAAGACAGGTGCAAGGTTTTTGCTTCTTGGCCTTACCATCGCCGCGATGTTGATTTTGGGCGGCTGTAAGACGGAGAATGAGACGAATCTTGTTCTGACGACGGGACTTGACGATGACGAAGTTTTTCGCATCGAGACAACGTCCTGCTCACAGGCGGAGATGCAGATCTATCTTGCAAACATGCAGAATCAATATGAAGCGATCTTCGGAGACGGCATCTGGAATACGGATCTGGCCGGCAAGAAGCTGGAGAGCAATATCAAAGACACCGTTCTTGCAAAGATCGCACAGGTCAAAGTCATGACGCTTCTCTCCGATCAGTACGGCGTTGAGCTGACCGATCATGAGAAGGAACTGGCCCGTCAGGCGGCGGATGCCTACTTTGCAACGCTCGATCAGGCGGAAATAAAGGCGCTTGGCGCGACCACGGATGTCGTACGGAAGATCTACAGAGAGTATGCGCTTGCAGATAAGGTATACCACTTTATCATCCGCGATATCACGCCTGAGATCAGCGACGACGAAGCAAGAACGATCACGGTGGAGCATATCCTCTTTAAGACATATTCGCTCGACTCCAATGGGGAGAAGATCCCCTATTCCGAAGCGGAAAAGGCTGAGGTTCGTGCGAGAGCCGAGAAGGTGCTGCAGAAGATCCGCGCCGGTGAAGATTTTGAAGCGATGGTCTCCGCTTACAACGAGGATAACAAGAGTATCTACTCGTTCGGCTTGGGAGACATGGAGCAGGGATACGAGAAGGCGGCATTTGACCTCGGGACGGATGAGATCAGCGATATCGTGGAGACAGTGTACGGCTACCATATCATCAAGTGTCTCAACACCTTTAACCGGGAGGAGACCGATGCCAACAAGCGTAAGATCGTGGAAAAACGACGCCGGGAGGTGTTCAGCCGCGAATACGATGTGTTTGCCGACTCCCTGATGAAGAACTTAAATCAGCCGCTCGTTGACAAGATCACGATCTTCCGTGATCCCGCGATCAAGACGGATCAGCTCCTGACGATCTATGAGGAGCATTTTTCCGGAGTATTCGAGTAGTATAACGCTATCTGGTAACGACAATGGATCTTTTTGAATACGCAAGAAGCAATAACATGAAAAAAGAGTCGCCGCTGGCGGCAAGACTGCGTCCCACGACCTTGGAAGAGGTGGTGGGACAACAACATATTATCGGGCCGGATAAGCTGCTATACCGCGCGATCAAAGCGGATAAGTTAAGCAGTGTGATCTTTTACGGACCGCCCGGCACGGGCAAGACGACGCTTGCAAAGGTGATCGCGCATACGACGAGCGCGGAATTCAAGCAGATCAACGCGACGATCGCCGGCAAGAAAGACATGGAAGAAGTGGTTGAGGCGGCCAAGCAGCTGCGCGGAGCCTATAACCGCAAGACCATTCTTTTTATCGATGAGATCCATCGCTTTAACAAGGGGCAGCAGGACTATCTGCTTCCGTTCGTCGAGGACGGTACGGTTATATTGATCGGTGCCACGACCGAGAATCCGTATTTTGAAGTAAACGGCGCACTTCTTTCCCGTTCCGTGATCTTCGAATTAAAGCCGCTTTCGCCGGACGATATCAAGGCGCTTTTAAAACGCGCCGTGACGGATACAGAGAAGGGCATGGGCTCTTACGATGTCGTTTTGGAGGAGGATGCGCTGGATTTTCTTGCCGATGTATCGGGTGGAGATGCCAGAAGCGCCCTGAATGCCGTTGAGCTTGGTGTTCTCACGACGGAGCGGAGCGAAGACGGCAAGATTCACATTGACTTAAAGACCGCTTCGGAGTGTATTCAGAAGCGTGTTGTAAAATATGACAAAACAGGTGACAACCACTACGATACGGTGTCTGCTTTTATCAAAAGCATGCGCGGCTCCGACCCGGATGCGGCAGTTTACTATCTTGCGAAAATGCTCTATGCGGGCGAGAGCGTGACATTCATTGCCAGACGCATGATGATCTGTGCATCGGAAGATGTCGGCAATGCGGATCCACAGGCACTCGTGGTGGCGACCAATGCGGCGATGGCGGTTGAGCGCGTCGGCATGCCGGAAGCGCAGATCATTCTGTCACAGGCGGTAGCGTACATCGCGACCGCACCGAAGAGCAATGCAGCATGTGAGGCGATTTTTTCGGCAATGGACACGGTTAAGCAAACGGGCAACCTGCCGGTCCCTACACATCTGCAGGATGCACATTATAAAGGGAGCGCAAAGCTCGGCCACGGCATCGGCTATCTCTACGCGCACGATCATCCCAACAACTATGTGAAGCAGCAGTATCTGCCGTATGAATTAAACGGCAAAGAGTTCTACAATCCTTCCGGAAACGGCTATGAAGTGAAGATCAGAGAGCACATGGCCAAGATCAAGAAAGAAGCAAAATAGAGGGCTACCGTATGAAGAATGATCCGCTCACCCTATATAAACTGATCGTACTCTACATGCTGAATCGCGTGAATTTTCCGCTTACCAAAGCGCAGGTGGGAGATTTTATCTTAGGGCGCGACTATACGAGCTTTATCACGCTTCAGCAGGCAATCTCGGAGCTTGCGGACGCAAAGCTTGTCAGTGCAAAGTCGATGCGCAACAGAACGCATCTGATCATCACGGATGACGGGCGGCAGACGCTTTCATTTTTTGAGAACAGGATCAGCGATGCGATCAAGGAAGATGTTGACGCTTACCTAAAAGAGAATGAGATTGAGCTTCGCGAGGAGGTATCGATTCAGGCGACATATGACAGACAGGCAGGCGGTGAGTATGTTGCGGAGCTTGTTGCCAAGGAGAAGGGGCAGGAGCTTGTCCGCATCCGGCTTGCCGTTCCGCTTGAGGAGATGGCGGCATCCGTTTGTGACAATTGGCAAAAGAAAAATCAGGCTGTTTATAAGTACCTGACGGACGAGCTGTTTTAAATATTTTTACTTTCAAAGATGAAAAAAAATATCATGTCTTGCATTTTTCTTCGATTCGTGTTATCTTATCAAAGTTGAGCGCCCGACGGGCGGCGAAATAGGGGGAAAAGGATATGAAAAAAAGAGAGCGCAACAAGTTTGCCGGAACAGTCGGTTTTGTACTGGCGGCAGCGGGTAGTGCAGTCGGTCTCGGGAACATTTGGAGATTCCCGTATCTGGCAGCAAAGGACGGCGGCGGATTATTTCTCGTTGTCTACATCATTTTAGCGCTTACATTTGGTTTTACATTGCTTACATCGGAACTTGCGATCGGACGTAAGACGAAGCTCAGCCCGTTGAAGGCTTATGGTGAGATGAAGTCCGGTTGGAATTTCCTTGGTATATTATCAAGCGCGATTCCGTTTATTATCTTTATGTATTATTGTGTAATAGGCGGCTGGGTTGTAAAGTACGCGCTGATGTACATTCTGGGTAATGGCGATCTGACGACCGCAGACGGATACTTTGGCGGATTCATCACTTCCACCTGGCAGCCGATCCTGTTTACCGTTATCTTTATGGTGTGCTGTATCGTAATCGTCTATCGCGGCGTGAACAAGGGTATTGAAGCATCCTCTAAGATCATCATGCCTGCATTGTTGATCCTCGTGATCGGTATTGCGATTTTCTGTCTGACGATCAAGGGCACCGCTCCTGACGGCTCGGTACGTACCGGCCTGGAAGGCTTCGGCGTTCTCGTGATTCCCGACTTTACAGGACTCACGGTCGGACGTTTTGTTACAGTTGTGGTTGACGCAATGGGACAATTGTTTTATAGTATCAGCGTTGCGATGGGTATCATGGTCGCATACGGCTCTTACGTAAAGGACGATGCAAACCTTGTGAAGTCGATCAACCAGATTGAACTGTGTGATACGGTTGTAGCATTCCTTGCGGGTGTTATGATCATCCCTGCGGTATATGTATTTATGGGAAGAGAAGGTCTTGCGGCTTCCGGTCCGAGCCTAATGTTCGTGACATTACCGAGGGTTTTTGAAGAGATGGGCTTTGCCGGTCATATCGTCGGTGCGCTTTTCTTTGCAATGGTATTCTTCGCTGCATTGACCAGTGCCGTTTCCCTGATGGAAGCGTTCACGGCAGGCGTGCTTGATCATTGCCACAAGATGAGCCGTAAGAAAGCAACCGTTCTCTGTGGTATTGTAACCATTGTTGGCGCAATTGTTGTGTGCCTTGGTTACAACATTTTCTACTTCGAGGTATCTTTTGCGACTGTTAAGAACGGACAGATCCTCGACTTCCTCGACTACATCAGCAACAGCTTTGCGATGCCGATTCTGGCGATCTGCACCTGTGTTCTGATCGGATGGGTCGTAGGCCCCAAGGCGATCGTGGAAGAAGTAGAAAAAAGCGGCGCAAAATTCGGTCGCCGCGGTCTTTACATTGTCATGGTGAAGTATGTATCGCCAATTTTATTGACGTTCTTACTTCTGAACTCTATGGGGCTTATCAGCCTCTGATGACCCGCTAAACGCGGGGTGTTTTCCCCAACACATCTCTATGCCGCAAGGCATAGAGATTTTTGATTTTCAGGGATTTATTGACTTTTGAAAAGTCGATCGAAACATTCATACTTTTCACTTTAAACATGAACAAAATGTGCTATAATGGTTCTTAGTTTTAGTTGTGGAGGAAAAGGATATGACGATCCTGTCTTATCAAATCTTTAAAACAGTCGTGGAGATGGGAAGTTTTCACAAGGCTGCCGATATTCTCGGTCTGACACCGTCGGCGATCAGCCATGCGATCTCTTCTTTTGAAAATGAACTTGGCTTCTCGCTTCTTGTCAGGAGCAAGGCAGGTATCTCGCTGACCAATTATGGCGAGCATTTGCTTCCGTACGTGAACGTTGTCTTAAACAGCGATGAGAGTTTGCAGCAGGCGATCTCGGAGCTGAACGGTCTCAAGAAAGGTAAAGTGAAGATCGGGGTTTTCTCCAGTGTATGTACGACCTGGCTGCCCAATATCATGCGCTCTTTCAACAGCAAGTTCCCGGAGATCGATATCGAGGTATTCCAGGGGACATATGATGATGTATCGTACTGGCTTAAGAACGGCGTAGTCGATCTGGGCTTTCTGTCCGTGTCGAGTTCGAAAGACATCCCGATCGAGCCGCTTTTTACAGACCCGCTCGTGTGCGTGGTATCGAAAGAGATTGCAGCGACGCTCGATCATGATTACATGACGATTGAAGATATGAAGCAGCATCAGTTCGTTACGCAGCGTGAGTGTACCGATGCGGATATTCAGAATTTCTTAAAGACGAACAAGCTGGATGTGAAGTCCAGTTACCATGTGGTGGATGACCTTTCCACCATCGCGCTTGTCGAGAAGGGCTTCGGGATCTGCCTGATGCCACAGCTGACCATGACGGATATCCCGTACGATGTCGTATCGTATCCGATCAGGCCGGCGGCCAGCCGGATCATCGGTGTGGCTGCGGTCAATCCGGAGTTTATGGCACCGGCGGTGCGAAGTATGTATAAGCACATCATCGACTCGTATAAGACGATCGAATCATAAAGACCATAAGAAAAGACGGGCTCCATATGCGGATCCGTCTTTTTTTATCTTCCGGCAAAGAACCTGTTGATCTTATTGAGCAGCTCGTCTTTGCCGATCGATTTCAGAAGATAATCGACCGGTCTTAAATTGACCACTTCCATGACAACGGATTTGTCCTGGTGTCCTGTCAGCACCATGATCGGGATGGAGCAAAGCTCCGGATCCTGACGTAGCATCTCGATAACCTGCGAGCCGTTTGTGACAGGCATCTCGTAGTCGAGCAGGATCAGATCAGCACCGTTGCTTGTAAGATAGCGGATCGCCTGGACGGCGCCGGATGCCATCTGTATGCGGTAATCATCCTTGAGCCATTCGCGCACGGTTCGAAGGTATGAGACATCGTCATCGATGACAAGGATCCGTTTGGTGTAATCATTTTCAAACATGCCCGGGAATCTGTTATATTGCGTGATATTGGAAAGAACGGTATCCATATCAAGCGGTCGTGCGTAAAGCCCCAGAATCAGCTCGCCGGGGATCTTTTGCTCCAACTGTGCGAGAATATCCGGCTCTCCGACCGCGATGATCTTGTGATTATGGCGGAGTGCCGCATTCTGGACAATGTCAACGCAGGTCTGCATAAGCGAAGAAAGCGCGTTAGGGAACAGAATGTACAGATTATAACCCAGGACAGTATCACGGAGCCTCAGCGGGTTCGCCGGCTCTGTTGTGGTGGTCAGATCCAGCTCGGACAGCTTTTCCGACAGTGCCTTTGCAAGGAAACTGGGAGACTCACATATGATTAGAATTCTGCCGTCAATCGGTATCATTGACGTTTCTCCTTTCGGGATTCAGCTTCGGCTATAATGGCATCATAGTCGAGGTTAAACAGTGCATCTTCGATCTTGGCGAGCCTTCGCTCATTTTCTTCCGAGATCGCATATCGTTTCATTTCATCCAGCATATTTTCCAGCATATCGTGATCCATCACCATCGCAGCCTCTTCAAGGGACTGCCATGCATCGGACGGAACCGGCATATGTGCCAGAGGATCGGATGCGCTTCCGTTTTCTCCGGGCTGATATGCATCAAAATCGATCGAGCCCAGTTTTTTATCAAGGGCACCAAGAAGCGATAGCAGCTTGGGCGTGAGCGCGCTGACAAAGGCGGAATCGCCACATTTTGCAGCATTCTCAAGCGCAGCGGCCAGACCGCTTACTTCCATGGCACCGATGGTTGCAGCCGATGATTTCAGCGCATGTACTTTTACCGCATAGTCGCCAAGCTCGTTCTTCTGTAAGAGCGCATCGATGACTTTGCGCGTTTCATCCGTGCTCCGATGAAAAACTTTGATGACGGACAGATAGCTTTTGACGGTGCCGCATGACTTTAAGCCGATTGTGGTATTGAGCTCTTTGATCGCCTTTAAGAAGTCGGGAACGGCCATATCTGTTTCCGCGACCTGCTCGGTCTTTTTTACTTTGCTGGCCGGCAGGTAACGAAGCAGCATTTTTTCAAGCTTTTCTCCGTTAACCGGCTTGGGGCAGAAGTCCGTAAATCCGGCGTCGAGGTACATCTCCCGGGCACCCACGATGGCGTTTGCCGTCAGGGCGATGCAGGGGATGAGCGCATGCGCGGGAATCTCGCGGATCTTCTTTAAAACCTCGATTCCGTCCATATCCGACATCATGTGATCGATGAAGATCATATCGTATGAATTGTCCTTTGCAGCCGCAAGACCTTCTCTTCCGGATTCCGCCGTATCGATCTGCAGCTGTGTCGGCGCCAGAAGCTCTTTGATCACCTGCAGATTGACGGGTGCATCATCGATTACGAGGATCCTGGCATCCGGTGCGACGAACAGTTCGCGGTAGTCAACAAAGGTGCCGCCGGTAACCTCCGTTACGTCGAATACGCCGATCGGCGCGGGGCTCACAACTTTCTGACGGATCGAGAATGAGAAAACGCTTCCGCGGCCGAAGGTACTCTTTACCTGGAGCTTGCTTCCCATCAGTTCAAGGAGGCTGTTCGTGATGCTCAGACCGAGACCCGAACCCACGACGCCCCGATTTTCGTTCGATTCAAAACGCGTGAACGGGGTGGTAAGCTTGGCAACATCTTCAGGTCGTATACCGATGCCGGAGTCCTCTACAGTGAAACGAAGATTGATCGTACCGTCTTTATCGGGTGTATAGGTCACGTAAAGACCTACGGAGCCGGATTTCGTGTACTTGACCGCATTGGTCAGAAGGTTCATTACGCACTGCCTGATGCGGACAACATCGCCGATCAGTCTGTCCGGGATTGCCGCATCCGCTTCCCAGAAGAACGAGAGAGAGGCATTCTTGGTCCGAAGCTCTGTCATGTTGACAAGGTCACTGATCAGGAGCCGCAGTCCGTACTCTGCGGGCACGATCTCGAACTTTCCGGTCTCAACTTTGGCAAGATCCAAAATGTCATTTAAGAGAGACAGAAGGGCATTGCCGGCATCCAGGATGTAAGCAGCACGGCGCCTTGTCTCTTTTTCTCTGCTTTCCCGGAGGATCAGCTCGTCCATACCAAGGACTGTGTTGATCGGTGTTCGGATCTCGTGCGACATATTTGCCAGAAAGACATCTTTGGTCCGATTTGCCTGTTCTGCAAATTCTTTGTGCTCGAGTGCCTCCTCCGAGATCAGCCGGATCGTCTCTTCGCGCTTAAAACGTTCAAACCGTTCTTTAAACCAGAACTGGGAAGACCACATCAGCGTCAGTGTAAAGAGTACTACATTCATATATACGGTGCGGGATTGCATTCCACCCATATAAAGTGCAAAAAGACTTAAAATCATTGCGATAAACAGGTTAAAGAGGGAAAAAACGGGAAGCAGGAAGACCGCTACCGTCGGCAAGAAAAAAGAAAGACACCAAGCGATGAAGATGACGGGCGCGCCGTCTCTTGTTTTGATATAGAGTTCAAGTGTCGCCCAGTGCGGCACCAAAAGCGCAAAAGCATAATGGACACACTCAAGACGAAATGTATCCTTGGAGGTGGGGGTTTTGAACAGGTATGTCAGAAGAAGCGTGACGCCACCAAGGAGCAAACCGCTTCCGAAGATGATCAGTCCGCCTGTCATCCCGACATCACGAAAGCGCCCCAGGATCGGAACCTCCAAAAGGGATTCGACGCTCACAAAGAGCATGATAAGAGCACCGACACGGATCACGTGATTCTGCGCCGAAATAATATCCTGTCGAAATCCTTTGTATTTGCCGATCGCCCGTTCGTACAAACTCATGCGGTCACCTCGAAATGCATGGAAAAAGGAACATGATAATACTGTCAACATGATAACATAGGAGACCTGTATCGAACAAGAAAGACAAGTTTTTTTGAAAAGAAAAAAGTTCGATGAAAGATATAAAGTTTTGGAATAGTTTTGACGATAAAAAGAACAACATTTATTATATTTTATAAAAAATTTAGCATATATTTCTCGTTTTGGGTTTATAATGGAAATAAAAAAGGTGTGAGAAAGGAGAACATATTATGGGAAAAGTGAGGAGAAATGTGAAGGAGAACGGAATCCACTTATCGATGGTGCTGCTGCTGATCGGTATCCTTCCGTTGATCGTGGTATCGGTCGTATCGGTAATCGCGAATTCAATCCAAACGCAAAGCAATGTCGAATCGATTATCTACTCTAAACTGAATGCAAGTGCAATCACGATGGGCAAGTATTTTCAATACGACATCGAGCATGATGTGTTTGAGCCTCTTGATGATGTTTCATTGCAATACATCGACAGCCTTAAGAATGAAGACATCGAACTGACGGTATTTGAAGCCGATACACGTGTGACGACATCCATTAAGGATGCGAACAATCCGACCGGCCGCAATATCGGAACCAAAGCCAAAGACGGTATCTGGGATATCGTAAGCAAAGGCGGTACCGTACAGGATAAGAATGTACAGATCGGCGGAGTAGATTATTATGTATGCTATATTCCGCTTCACTCGGGCGATAAGGTATGGGGCATGGCATTTGCCGGCACACATATGAGCCATGTGACGAGCATCATCTCTTCGATGACGCTTTCCATGGTGCTGATTGCTACCGTGTGTGTGATTCTTGTCGGCGCAGTAATCTTTGTGATTTCCAGCAGGATCAAACATTCAATCAAACAGGAAGTTGACCAGATTGTTACGATCGCAGACGGCGACCTGACATCTGATGATAATATTCATTCCAGCATTTTCGAGTTCAACCAGATCGGTGCGGCGATCCTCCACTTAAAAGACGGTCTGACAGAGATCATCGGCAATGTACAGAACATTTCCACCAGTTTAAACGATACTTCCGTAGGCGTTGCGGAATCGGCAGAATCCGGCGCGGAAGGATCCAGACATATTAAAGAAGCAATTGATGAGCTCGCGCATGCGGCGCAGAGCATGGCAGAGAGTGTGCAGGATGTCAACGAGCAGGTCGGCGAGATGGACGGCAACATCATCGGTATCTCCGATAATGTTAAGCGCTTAAGCGACAGCTCACGTAACATCAAGAAGGCCAATGAAGAAGTTGAGCGCTTCATGGATAACCTGTATCAGAGTTCCATGGATTCCGTAAAAGCGGTTAACAGCATCAACGAATCTGTCGGTGAGACCAACAAGTCCATTGACAAGATCAACGATGCGATCAAACTGATCATCGATATCGCAAGCCAGACGAACCTCTTAAGCTTAAATGCCAGCATCGAAGCGGCAAGAGCAGGTGCGGCAGGCAAGGGCTTTGCGGTTGTAGCAGAAGAGATCGGCAAGCTCGCTGAGCAGTCTTCCGAAGATGCAAACACAATCAAAGCAATCGCGGATGAGATCATGGAGCGCTCCGAAAAAGCGGTTCAGGCGTCCGAGAACGTGAAGGGTATCATTGACAAAGAACAGGACTTTGTAAACAAGACACAGGAGAAGATTAAAGTTCTGAACGACGAGATCGAAAGCTCCATCGAGCAGATCGATTCCATCAGCAGACAGACGCAGGAGCTTGAGACGGTCAAGACCCATATCATCGCAAACATCAGTGACCTCTCGGCGATATCTGAAGAAAACGCGGCAAGCAACCAGGAAGTAAACGCTTCGGTTATGGGCGTTACGGACAACATCGCAAGCATCAGCGACGAGACGACCGGTGTCAAGGATCAGGCTGTCGAGCTCAACAGGCAGATGCAACGCTTCAAAATCAGATAACTGTTTTCCCCAATACAGTTTTTCGTTTCTACCCCATCGAAGAGACCTCCCGAACGATCGGAAGGTCTCTTCGCATTTGGGAAAAAGAGACCGATCGGGATTGTTTCGGTATTTGGAGATGTGTTATACTGTAAAGGATTTGTCGCCTTAAAGGGGCGACTTGGAATAAGAATAAACACAATTTTTTCAGGGGAGGCAACAAAAGATGAGTGATTACAGAATGGGAACAAAGTGTGTGCAGGGCGGCTATACGCCGGCGAACGGTGAGCCCAGACAGATCCCGATCGTACAGTCTACCACATTTAAATATGCGACAAGTGAAGATATGGGCAAACTGTTCGACCTCGAGGCGAGCGGTTATTTCTATACACGTTTGCAGAATCCGACCAATGACTATGTGGCAGCGAAGATCGCAGAGCTTGAAGGCGGTACCGCAGCCATGCTGACTTCATCCGGGCAGGCAGCGAACTTCTTCGCTCTTTTCAATATTTGCAGCAACGGCGATCATATCGTATCTTCTTCCAGCATTTACGGCGGAACATTCAACCTGATCTCCGTAACGATGGCACGTATGGGTATCGATGTGACATTTGTTGCACCCGATTGTACGGAAGAAGAGCTGAATGCGGCTTTTAAACCCAACACAAAGGCAGTATTCGGTGAAACGATCGCCAATCCGGCACTGACCGTACTGGATATCGAACTTTATGCGAAATGTGCGCATGCGCACGGCGTGCCGCTCATCGTGGATAATACATTCGCAACACCCGTCAACTGCAGACCGTTTGAGTGGGGCGCTGATATCGTTACACACTCCACAACGAAGTATATGGATGGTCACGGTGTTGCGGTCGGCGGCGTAGTCGTTGATTCCGGCAAGTTTGACTGGATGGCGCATGCCGATAAGTTCCCCGGTCTTTGCACACCCGATGAGAGCTATCATGGCCTGACCTATGCCGAGAAGTTTGGCAAGGAAGGCGCTTTTATCACGAAATGTACCGCACAGCTGATGAGAGACTTCGGCGCGATCCAGTCTCCGCAGCATGCGTTCTATCTGAATCTCGGCCTTGAGAGCCTGCATGTACGGATGCCCCGCCACTGTGAGAACGGACAGGCGGTTGCGGAATTCCTCGAAAAGCACCCGAAGGTTGCAAAGGTAAGCTATCCCGGCCTTCCCGGTGACCGCTTCCATGCGCAAGCGAAGAAATATCTGCCGAACGGTTCCTGCGGCGTTGTCAGCTTTGAACTTGCAGGCGGCAGAGAAGCGGCACAGATATTTATGAAGCATTTAAAACTGGCAGCGATCGAGACGCATGTAGCGGATGCGAGAACATGCTGCCTTAATCCGGCAACATCCACACACCGTCAGATGACAGACGAGCAGCTTGCGGCAGCAGGCATCCCGGCAGGGCTTGTTCGTATGTCCTGTGGTCTTGAAAGCAAAGAAGACCTGATCGCGGATATCGCGCAGGCGCTCGACCAGATCTAAGGAGAGTTATACACAGTTATGCCTATTAAGATTCCGAACAGTTTACCGGCTGCGGAGACGCTTCGCAGCGAGAATATATTTGTTATGACCGAGGAAAGAGCGATCAAGCAGGACATTCGTCCGCTTGAGATCCTCATGGTCAACCTGATGCCCAAGAAGATTCCGACGGAGACACAGTTTTCCCGTATCCTCGGTAACACGCCGCTTCAGATCAACTTAGAGCTCGTGGCACCCACGTCGCACGAATCCAAGAATACGCCAGTGGAGCACCTGCAGCGATTCTACAAGAACTTCGACGAAGTGTGTGATCGCAAATTCGACGGCTGTATCATCACCGGTGCGCCGCTTGATTTTGTCGATTATGAGGACGTGGATTATTGGGATGAAGTTGTGGATATCCTCGAGTGGAGCAAGTCACATGTGCACAGCTCGATTTTCCTTTGCTGGGGTGCGCTTGCGGCTTACTACCATTTCTATGGCATTCGCAAGTATGAGCTCCCGGAAAAGCTGTTTGGCGTCTTCCCGCATACCGTGGATTACAAGCAGTCGATCCTGTTCCGCGGTTTTGATGATGTGTTCTATGTGCCGCATTCCCGCCATGTGAATGTGCGCCGAGAAGACGTGGAGAAGGTACCGGAGCTCAAGATCCTGGCAAGCTCGGAAAAGACCGGCGTGCATGTTGCGATGACGCATGGCGGTCGCCAGATTTTTGTCCTCGGCCATATGGAGTATGATCCGGATACGTTAAAGCAGGAGTATGACCGTGATGTCGCGGCAGGGCTTCCGATCCATGTGCCGGACAATTATTATCCGGACGATGACCCGACCAAGCCGCCGCTGGTAAGGTGGCGCGCGCATGCGAATCTTTTCTACAGCAACTGGCTGAACTACTTCGTATATCAGTCCACGCCGTATGATGTCATGGAAATTGACGGCAAGGAGAAGAACGCAGAAGAATAACAGAAAAGAGTTGAGCGCATCTTATTTATTGTGATATAATTATTCTGACAATTCGCAATTTTGAAACGAAAACAGCAAACGGTTAGGAGAGTCACAATGAAAAAGACGAAAAACAGTACCATAGCTGCAACCCTAAAATCCATGTTTTCTTTTGCAAACGGCATGCTGGCATTAAATGCGGCTCTGATGATCGCATTTCTTGTTGTCATTGCGATCAGCGTAGCGAACTTCTATAAAGTGGACTACGTGACGGAGACTAAGCAGATGGAGATCCGCAAGGATGTTCAGACGATCAACAAACGTCTCCTTGTGGCACTTGCCGCAAATGACCCTGCAGTCACGCAGGAGCAGGCGGATGATTTTGCAAAGCGTTTTGATAAGATTCAGGGATATATCAATACGGTCGGTGATAACCTGAATGATTCCGCGCTGAAAACGGAACTGACCACCGACTGGAAAGCATTTTCGGATGCATCCTATAAATTCCTTGATATCGTGAACAACGGGCAGCCCGGAGAAGCGATCGCATATTACGATACGACTTACAATGACATTTCCGAAAAACTTGCCGATGCACTCGACGTTGCGGGCAATAAGGCCGATGCGGCGATCGAAGGCAAGTATATGCTGATCATGATCCTGACGATCGTGGCGATCGTTTCGGCATTCGTGGTACTCATTGTATGCAACTTGATCACGAAGAAGCGTTCTAATAAGCTTGTTAAAGAGATCTCCGACAGCCTCGCAATCCTTGTCGGTGCATCCGAAGAGATCGCAAAAGGCAATGTACACGTTGCGATCAATTACGAGAAGGACGATGAGATCGGTAAAGTTGCGACTGAGCTTCGTGCAGCACTCGCGACCATGGCGGGATACATCGATGATATCAGTAAAGTCATGTCCACCATGGCAGCAGGTAACTTTGATATCCGCTTCGACGAAGAGTTCAAGGGCGATTTCGTTGATATTCAGGTTGCGGTCGATCGTTTTGCTGAGCAGATCTCGGCCAGCATGAATGAGATCATGCTGGTATCCGGCCAGGTATCCGGCGGTGCGGATCAGATCGCAGGCGCAGGTCGTACACTTGCAGAAAGCTGTACGGATCAGGCGAATATCGTAGAGGATCTGTCCGGTACGGTCAATAAGATCACCAAACAGATCGAAGACAATGCGCGTGAAGCCGGCAACATCAGCCGTGAAGTGGATAACGTATCCGACGGCATCGTAGAAGGCAACGCGAAGATGCAGGATGTTGTGCATGCGATGA
>JAIKWO010000052.1 GCA_024684675.1 Lachnospiraceae bacterium | reverse complement strand
TTTCTTGGTATGATAACGAGAACAGCTATGTATCTCAGATGGTTCGTACAATCAAATACTTTGCTGAGCTGGCTTAATCATCCGGTATTTTGTAAAGACCTATTCAGGGTCCGGTCTATCAGGACCGGACCCTGTTTTATTATACGCAGAGCGTGAGGATCATTTTTAGGAGGACAGACATATGGCATTAAACAAAAAATCTGTTGATGACATCAACGTAGCAGGCAAGAGAGTACTTGTAAGATGTGACTTCAACGTACCGCTTAAGAACGGCGAGATTACAGATGAGACTCGTATCGTAGCGGCACTTCCCACAATCAACAAACTGATCAAGGACGGCGGCAAGGTTATCCTTTGCTCTCACCTTGGTAAAGTAAAGAACGGCCCCAACGAAGGCGAATCCCTTGCACCTGTTGCAAAGAGACTTGCTGAGAAGCTTGGTAAGCCCGTAAACTTTGTTGCGGATTACAACGTAACAGGTAAGGACGCAACAGCTGCAGTAGCAGCAATGAAAGACGGCGATGTTGTTCTTCTTCAGAATACACGTTTCCGTGGCGAAGAAGAGACAAAGCCCGCGAAGGCAGGCGAAGCTTTTGCAAAAGAGCTTGCTGATCTTGCTGACGTATATGTTTGTGATGCATTCGGTTCCGCACACAGAGCACATGCTTCCGTTGCGGTTGTTACAAAATACATCTCCGAAAAAGGCGGCGTAAACGCAGTTGGCTACCTGATGGAGAAAGAGATCAACTTCCTTGGCAACGCAGTAGAGAACCCGGTAAGACCGTTCGTAGCGATCCTCGGTGGCGCGAAAGTTGCCGACAAGCTCAATGTTATCAACAACCTTCTTGAGAAGTGTGATACACTGATCATCGGTGGTGGTATGGCTTACACATTCTTAAAGGCACAGGGTATGGAAGTCGGTAATTCTCTTGTTGACCTTGAGAAGCTTGACTACTGCAAAGAGATGATGGACAAAGCGAAGAAGCTTGGCAAAAAGCTCCTTCTTCCTGTAGATACCACGATCGCAAAAGCATTCCCGGACCCCATCGACGGACCGGTTGATGTTCAGGTTGTAGATGCTGACAAGATTCCGACAGATATGGAAGGTCTTGATATTGGTACCAAGACAGCAGAACTGTTTGCAGATGCTGTGAAGACAGCAAAGACCGTTGTATGGAACGGACCGATGGGTGTATTTGAGAACCCGACTCTTGCGAAAGGTACCATCGCAGTTGCAAAGGCTCTTGCTGAGACAGATGCTACAACGATCATCGGTGGCGGCGATTCCGCTGCAGCATGCAACCAGCTTGGTTTTGCGGATAAGATGAGCCATATTTCCACCGGCGGCGGCGCTTCCCTGGAATTCCTGGAAGGCAAGGAACTGCCCGGCGTTGTAGCGGCTGATGATAAATAAGTTATAAATAAGGAGATACAAAAATGGCAAGAAGAAGAATCATTGCAGGTAACTGGAAAATGAACAAGACTCCCAGCGAGGCAGTTGCACTTTGTGCAGAGCTGAAGGATCTTGTAAAGAACGATGCAGTAGACGTTGTTTACTGTGTACCGGCGATCGATATCGTACCGGTTGTAGAGGCTGTTAAAGGTACGAACGTACACGTTGGTGCTGAGAACTTCTACATCGAAGACAAGGGCGCTTTCACAGGTGAGATCTCTGCTCCAATGCTCAAGGATGCAGGCGTTGAGTACATCATCATCGGCCACTCTGAGAGAAGAGATATCTTCGGTGAGAACGATGTTCTGATCAACCAGAAGGTTAAGAAAGCTTTTGAAGCGGGCTTAAAGCCGATCCTTTGCTGCGGCGAGTCCCTCGCACTTCGTAAAGCAGGCACATATCAGGAATGGATCAAGAGACAGATCACTTGGGATCTTTCCGGCGTAACAGCTGATCAGGTTAAGAATCTGGTAATTGCTTACGAACCCATCTGGGCAATCGGTACAGGCGAGACAGCAACAGCTGATCAGGCAGAAGAAGTTTGCAAGATGATTCGTGAGACGATCGCTGAGATGTACGATGCTCCTACAGCAGAAGCAGTTCGTATCCAGTACGGCGGCTCCATGAACGCAGGCAATGCTGCAGAGCTTCTTTCCAAGGCGAACATCGACGGCGGTCTTATCGGCGGCGCTTCCTTAAAGCCTGACTTTGGCAAGATCGTAAATGCATAATAGATCGAATGTATGATTAAACCCTCCGGAAGTTCCGGAGGGTTTTTACAGAATAAAAATGGACAGCAAAAAAGGAAGATGGGAGTCTTCCTTTTTTCCTGTTCAATACTATGAGGGGGAGTATCTATGAAGAACTTATCAAAAGGAGTTGTTGTTCTCTCTTTTGATAATATGAGTATAAAAAACAAATATGTCTTTAGTGTGTCCATTTCCTAAAAAGAAAGGAAAACAAAAACGAAATAATAAGAAAACAAATATAAACAAATCGTAAACTTTAGGGTAAAATAGAACCAACGGATTATTTTGATCCCAATTTATACACATTAAAGAGGTTGAGCCCGGATACGGGCGGAGGGTTCTTATGGAGAAGAAACTGATATTTCGCGAGAAGAGCATCGAGAGGGTATCGTCTCCCGAGCAGCTCGATGATTATATAAGGGTTACCACACCGTCCGTGTGGCTGATTCTATTTGCAACGATCATTTTGATCATTGGCGCCCTGGTCTGGGGGATTTTCGGCAAGGTAGAAGTGAAGACCGAGGCCGGCACACAGACGGTAGCGCCTATCAGTTATATCATTCAGTGATCCCACGATGGATCAGTTCGGAGTATACAGTTGAGATCAGTCAGAGAGAAGACAATCAAACAACCGATAAAGACAGGTGTTGCCAAGGTTCCTGTTGTCATGCAGATGGAATTCTTGGAATGCGGTGCGGCGAGCCTGACGATGGTGATGGCATATTTTGATAAGTGGATTCCGCTCGAGCAGGTACGCGAAGACTGCGCTGTGTCACGTGACGGCTCCAAGGCAAGCAATATAGCGAAGGCCGCGCGCATGCATGGATTTGAAGCAAGGGGATTTCGTTTTGAACCGGAAAGCCTCCGGGAGAAAGGCATGTTTCCGTGTATCGTACACTGGGAGTTCAATCATTTTATTGTATGCAAAGGCTTTAAGAACGGCAAAGTCTATATTAACGACCCTGCAAGGGGCGAAGTTATCTTGACAGAGCAGGAATTTGACGAAGGCTTTACCGGGGTTACGATCCTGATATCACCGGGTGAATCGTTTAAGCCGTCCGGACATCCGAAGAGCATGCTCGCGTTTGCAAAGCGGCGTATGGAAGGCGCCGGTTCTGCGGCTGTATTTGTTGTGGCGACGACAGCGGTCACATCTATCGCTGCAATCATTGCAGCCGGCTTTTCGCGTTTTTTTATGGATCATCTGCTAACCGGGCAGAATCCCGGACTTGTCGGTTCCTTTATGATCGCACTGACAATTCTGACGCTTATCCGGATCGTGGCTGCATGGATTACATCGGTCTATTCGCTTCGGATCAGCGGTAAGTTCGCTGCAGTTGGGAATGCCACATATTTCTGGCATGTGCTGCATCTTCCTATGAAGTTTTTCTCGCAGAGAATGGCAGGCGACTTAGAGCAGCGACGCATGGCGAATGCCATTATTGCGAACCTTCTGATCAATACGTTTGCGCCGCTTGTCATCAATACGGCGATGCTTGTATTCTATTTGGGTGTTATGCTCAGGTATTCCGTCCTTTTGACGGCAATAGGGCTTCTTTCCGTGCTGATCAACCTGCTCGTTTCTTTCTATATTAGTGCGAAGCGAGTTAACATAACAAGAGTTATGCTTCGAGATGAATCGAAGCTCTATGGTGCCACCATCTCCGGGATCGAGATGATTGAGACGATCAAATCGAGTGGTGCGGAGAATGGTTTCTTCAGAAAGTGGTCAGGTTATCAGGCGAGCGTGAATACGCAGGATTCCAGACTTGCCAGACTGAATGCAAGCCTTGGAAGGATCCCTGTCATCGTGATGGCGATCGCAAACAATATTGTTCTTTTGATGGGCGTATATCTGATCATCCGCGGTGAGTTTACGTCCGGTATGGTACTGGCTTTCCAGGGATTTATGGTGCAGTTCCTCCTGCCGGCGCAGTCATTTATTGCAGCCGGTCAGAGTCTCCAGGAGATGCGTTCTCAGATGGAGCGTATCGATGATGTAATGGACTATTCGGAGGATGCGCTGTTTGCAGGTGAGGGGCAGACTAATGGTGGGAAACAGCCGGCCACGGAGAAGCTCTCCGGAGCTCTTACGCTTCAACATGTGACATTCGGCTATTCAGTGCTCGAACCGCCGCTCATCGAAGATTTCTCTTTGACATTATCGCCGGGCAAGAGCGTGGCTTTTGTTGGAAGTTCGGGATGTGGCAAGTCCACGCTGGGCAGGCTGATTTCGGGTTTATACAGGCCGTGGTCGGGTGAAGTTTTGTTTGATGGGAAGAGCGTTGATGAGATCGATCGAAGTGTTTTCACCGGTTCACTCTCGGTCGTAGATCAGGACATTATCTTATTCGAGGATACGATCGCCAACAATATCAAGATGTGGGACAATTCCATCGAAGATTTTGAGATGATCCTTGCTGCCAGAGATGCGCAGCTGCATGAAGATATCATGCAGCGTAGTGGCGGTTATCAGTATAAGCTGCAGGATGGCGGGCGTGACTTGTCCGGCGGACAGAGACAGCGTCTTGAGATTGCAAGAGTTCTTGCGCAGGATCCGACGATTATCATTATGGACGAGGCGACCAGTGCGCTCGATGCCAAGACAGAGTATGATGTTGTGCGTTCGATCCGCGACAGAGGCATCACCTGCGTGGTAGTTGCACATAGACTTTCCACCATTCGGGACTGTGATGAGATCATCGTGCTGGATAATGGCAAGGTCGTAGAACGAGGGACGCATCAGGAATTGATGGCGCATGACGGCATGTATGCAAAGCTTGTCATGAACGAATAGAAGGAGCTTTTTGTGGGTTGGTTTGAAGAGCAGCTGGAGCTGCGCAGAAAAAGCGATATAGAGATGTTCGAGGATTCGTGTCTTCGCATCGCCGGTGCAGTCATGGGAAAAAGGTTGACCGCGGCTCTGCACAACGAACGCGAGCAGGCAACGGATGCGATCGGCGAGATCCTGAAATACTACCATGTGAAGGTACGTGAAGTTCCGGAACAGCTGAGTACGTTTGATGAAGTGCTGGAGTTTCTGCTTCGTCCGTATGGCATTATGACCAGAGAAGTCAATTTACAGGAGGGCTTTCGAAAGGATGCTTCCGGTCCAATGTTGACGACCTTCAAAGAGAACGGTCTGCCCGTAGCACTGATTCCGGGCAATACGGTCGGCTACAAGTATCTGGATCCGACTACGGGCGAGATGATGCGTGTTACTTCATCTACGGAGAAGCTTTTTGCATTGGAGGCATATGCGTTTTATAAGCCGTTTCCGACCAGATCGCTTACTGTGCGTGATGTTTGCCGCTATATTATCGAAAATATTGATAAGCCGAGTTTAATGGGTTATCTTGGATTCGCGGTTCTTGCAACGCTGATCGGGCTTTTGATTCCGTGGATCAACAAGCTCCTTTTCTCTGACGTTATTTCGATCGGACACATGAACGTGCTTCTTGCGATCGCTGTTTTTATGCTGTGCGCATCGCTTTCAAGCCTTCTTTTTGGAACGGTGCAGGAGCTCTTTTTGCAGCGGATCTCGCTGAAATTGAATCTCAGCGTGGAGTCTGCGACCATGATGCGTGTCCTGACATTACCGAGCAGCTTTTTTAAAGATTATTCATCGGGCGGCCTTGCCAACCGTGTGCAGAACATGAACCTTTTGGTGACGCTTCTGGTTGACATGGGTTTTTCCGGCTTTGCAACGGTTCTTTTGTCTTTCATTTATATTGTGCAGATTACAGCTTTTGCACCAGCACTGGCTTTTCCGGCATTTCTGGTTGCTTTTTTGCAGTTTGCGGTGACTACCCTCACGGTCATCATGCGCGCCCGAATTCGCAGGATCCAGCTGGAACTGGCGTCCAGGGAGAGCGGCCTTTCCTATGCACTGATCTCCGGTGTACAGAAAATCAAGCTTGCGGGCGCGGAGAGAAGAGCCTTCGCAAAATGGGCGAATGCCTATGCAACGCAGTCTTCGTATCTGTATGACCCGCCCCTTTTTGTAAAAGTGTCGCCGGCGATTATCACAGGCATATCGCTTGTCGGAACGGTGATTCTGTACGGACTGGCGATTACTTCGGGTGTCGATATTGCACAGTATTACGCATTTAATGCGGCTTTTGCTTCTGTTAATGCAGCCTTTACGGCTTTGATCCCGTTCCTTGAGCCGGCTTCACAGATCGGACCGATCCTTCATCTGGTACGTCCTATCATGGAGGCATTGCCGGAGGTATCGGAAGATAAGCCGGTTGTGGAAAAGCTTTCCGGTGGTATCGAATTAAACAATATCACTTTTCGCTACAACGAAGATATGCCGCCTGTCCTTGATAATTTAAGTTTAAAGATCCGTCCGGGGCAATATATCGCGATCACCGGCAGAACGGGTTGCGGCAAAAGCACGTTGATGCGTATTCTGCTTGGATTTGAAAAGCCTCAAAAGGGCGCCGTTTACTATGATGGACGGGACTTAAACACGATCGATCTGAAATCACTTCGCAGCAAGATCGGCACGGTGATGCAGAATGGCTCGCTGTTTATGGGAGATATCTATTCCAATATCGTGATCTCTGCACCGGAGCTTACGCTTGATGATGCGTGGGAGGCAGCGGAGATGGCAGGCATTGCTGAGGACATCAGGCAGATGCCGATGAACATGTTTACGATCATCATGGAAGGCGGTGGCGGTATTTCGGGTGGTCAGAAGCAGAGGCTTATGATTGCACGGGCTATTGCGCCCAAGCCGAAGATTCTGATGTTTGATGAGGCGACCAGTGCGCTTGACAACATCACGCAGAAGCAGGTATCCGATTCGTTAGATAAGCTGAATTGTACGAGAGTTGTGATTGCGCACAGACTTTCGACGATTAAGAACTGTGATCGTATCGTTGTCCTTGATGAGGGCAAGATCGTGGAAGATGGCACATATGAAGAGCTGATCGCAAAGGACGGTGCATTTGCTGACCTTGTAAGACGGCAACAGGTGGAGTACGACAGTAGCAGGCAAGGAGCATAAGATTAGATAATGGAATCAAGTGTAGTGATGATACAGCCCTTTGACAGGGTATATGACGAACAATACGACAGCGTCTATAAAGCGGTGTACATGCGCCTTTTAAACCGTGAGATCACGGAAGATCTTGTGCAGGATATTTTCATCAAAGCATTTCGCGCCTACGACCGTTTTGACCCTAAGGTCGCGTCTGTATCAACGTGGCTCAACCGGATCACGATTAATGCGCTCTATGATCATTTTCGCAAAAACGGCACGATCGGCGGGCAGATAAGCAAACAGGCGATGTCGATCGATGACTGCGTGGAGCAGGGGATGGAACCGGGCGCAGAGGACGCCGAGATTACGAAACTGATCGATGCGCAAGCTTCGAAAGCCTATATGATCTTAAAACACTTAAAGGATGAGGAGCGGGAACTTCTCTCCCTGCGGTTCGGTCTTGAATTGTCGTATAGGGAGATCGCAGAGCGCGTGGGATCAAAAGAGAAATCGGTCGGAGCAAAGATGAACAGGATTATTGAGAAGTGCCGTAGGATCGCGGATTCGGAGAAAATCTGATCGGGCGCAAATTCATATTATAAATATTTGATAAATAATTGCAGAGTGCGTTGCGTTTTGAAGCTACTCGCCGTATATACTTATGAAAAGAGATATAAAATCTGGTTGCATACATCAATACGGGGAGCTGGAAGAACGGGAGGTATTGATTATGGCAGATGTTGAGAAAATTTTTAAAAATGCAGATTTTTCCAAGGGAAGCGATCATAAGGAACGCTTAAAAGGTATGCTCAAAAGTCTTGAGAACGGAGCAGGAGAGATGCCGCTGTCAGATGATGAGCTGGAACTGGCGGCAGCGGGAAAGATGATATTTGAGAATAATGACCAGAACGCTCCGAAGAGCGTGAGAGTTTAAACAAATGACCTTAGGGAAATGAAGCGGCTCTCTGCGCGGGCAGGGAGCTGTTTTTTGGTAACTTTTTTAAAAATATTAAAAAAGTGTTGTAAAACATGGACCGGCATGCTACGATAAGAATAACTTATTTAAGAAGATTAAATAACTGGAATTGCAGAACCACCTCAAAGAGGAACCGTGTATGAGTAAACACTTAACCGGACAGCCGAATATGATGAAAGAGATCAATAAAGGTCTTATCAAATCGGCACTTCAAAAACTTCAGACCGCAACGCGTGTAGAGCTCTCCGCTGCAACGAAGATCAGTCAGCCTACGGTCAATACGATTATCAATGAACTCATGGAAGAGCGCGTGGTGATCGAGAGCGGCATGGCGAAGTCAAGCGGTGGACGCAAAGCGATGTTGTACTCCTTAAACAGCAAGATCTGGTACACGCTTTCTGTAGTCGTGGAAGAACACGAACTGCAATATGCCGTGACTGATCTGGATGGAGAAGTGATCGAGAGTGATTTTTCCAAGCACAATGCGGATTGGACGGTGGAAGATTTGACGGCATCGATCGCAGCAATCCTGAAGCGCTACAAAGAGATCCGCGCGATCGCGATCGGTGTTCCCGGTGCCGTTTCAGTAAAAGGTGTCGTATTTGCAATCCCGAAGGTGAAGTGCCTTGAGGGATTTGCTTTGAAGGAATATCTTGCGGAGAAGTTTAACGTAAACGTTTCTGTTCGTAACGATATCAACACGGTTGCCCTGGGTTATTACGCATCCAATATGACAACGGACTGCGAATTTGCATGTGTGCATCTAGGCAATACACTTGGTGCCGGCATCATCATCGGTGGGAATATTGTATCCGGCTCCGGAAGCTTCGCAGGTGAGATCGGTTTCATGCAGACGTCTTCTTCAATTCGAAAAGGCGAGATTCAACTTCGCAGCATGACAGATAAGGAGATCGTCCTTGCGGTCTCTCAGATCATGATCAATGTGATCTGCCTTGTAAATCCTGCAGTTCTCGCACTCGGCGGCCATCGACTGAAAGAGTCAATGAAGAACGAACTCGTTAACAACTGCAAAAAGGCTCTTCCCGTAGAGATGCTTCCCGAAATCCTGTTTATAGAAGATGAGCGGAAATACTATATGGACGGTCTTGCGCAGATCGGTATGAACTCTATGAATTCTGATATTCGGCTGATCCGTGATACAAAAAGCTAGAGGTACCTCGTATGCAATATATTCTTCAGATCTTTACGGGTGGATGGAAGAATGCCACCCATTCGAAAGAAAAGATCATAGAGCGCCTGGAAGACGTGACACAGATGCTTCCGGTATCCAAGGTGATCATCGGCTGGCACATTGATCCGGCCTTGTACAAAGAAGTAGGAGCCTTTCTTTCCGGAAAAGGGATTGATATGCTCCTTTGGCTTCCGGTTTTTTCAGAGATCGGCGAGCTCCTTGAAGCCGCGGAATGTACGGATCTTTGGGGAAAGCCTGTCTCCTCTTTGGCGCTCCAGGAAGGCGAAAACTTTGTTTTTTATTGTCCATCATCCCCGAAGAATCTGCAAAATGTAAAAGACGTCTATGAGCGATTTTTTGGCGATTGCGGATTTAATGGAGTTTTCCTCGACAAGATCAGGACGCAGTCTTTTGTGGGCGGCGTTAGGGGTGTTCTTTCCTGCGGATGTGACAGATGCGCCGATATTTACAGTCGCAGCGGTCTGTCCTTGGAAACGGTGAGAAAAGAATATGCGTCATCGGGAGATCGTTTTTTTACCCCGGACGGGTATCAGCCAGGACAGGGATTCCGATTTAAGAACCCGGTGGCAAATGCTTTTTTCAAAGAAAAAGGAGAATTGATCGCAAGTTCCGTTACGGATCTTTGCAACTATTTTAAAGAAAAGAACATGCAGGTCGGACTTGATCTGTACGCGCCGCTTATGAGCGGCTTTGTCGGACAGAATTATGAGAAAATCTCGGCATGCGCCGATTTTATCAAGCCGATGCTGTATCGGCGGACCGAGGCTCCGGCCGGAATCGGATACGAATACCGATTGATGCGTGAATCAATCCCGGACGCAGAGGGATTCGAAGATATCCGGATCGATCGGGCTTTTCTCAGAGAGCAGATCGAGGCGTTCCGAGATCTTCCGTGCGAGAAGTATCCGGGGATCGAGATCAACTATCGTGAAGACATTGCAAGGACGGATGCTTCCTATGTGCGTGAATCGATGGAAGTGCTCCGTGAGGCCGGCTTGAACGGCGCGACACTTTCCTGGGATGTGATGCTTGCACCGGATGCACATCTTGCCGCGATTTGGGAATGCCGGGCGGATTACTATTAAGAAGGAGACAGAAGATGGGAAATATGCTTGAAATGAAGCAGATCCGAAAAGAGTTTTCAGGCGTGCCCGTGTTAAACGGCGTGGATTTTGCCGTTGGAGAAGGTGAGATCAGGGCGCTACTTGGAGCCAACGGCGCAGGAAAGTCGACACTGATGAAGATTCTTTGCGGGGTCTACCATGCGACGAGCGGTGACGTTTTGATAGACGGACGCAAGGCAGAGATCAAAAATCCGTTGCAAGCTGCAGAGAACGGTATCGCGATCGTCCATCAGGAACTTTCCATGATCCCGCCGCTTACGATCCTGGAGAACTTTTTCCTGGGAAAAGAAATTAGAAAGCACGGGCTTTTGCAGAAAGCCAAGATGCGGGAAGAATATTTTCGCGTATGCGACGAACTCGATTTTCACATTGATCCGGACGTAAAGACGCGCGACGTATCGGTCGCAAAGCAGCAGATGGTCGAGATCATGAAGTGCATCCACGCGAATGCAAGGATCATCATTTTCGACGAGCCGACCACATCGCTAACGGATGATGAGAAAAAGACGCTGTTTGAAGTGATCCTGAAGCTGAAACAGCAGAAAAAGACGATCATATATATTTCGCATATTTTGGAGGAAATCTTCCTTCTGGCAGACACTGTCAGCATTATGCGCAACGGCGATATGGTCGGGACATTCCCGAAGGCGGAGATGTCGATCCCGATCATCAGCGAGCATATGTCCGGTAAAAAATACGTGGAAGGCCAAAGGCTTACATCCCACTGCAAGAAAGACGAAAAGCCGCTTTTGTCTGTTGAGCATCTGTCAGCAAAGAACGGCACGAAGGATGTGTCTTTCGATGTAAGGCCGGGCGAGGTCGTCGGTCTTGCGGGTCTTGTCGGCGCAGGCCGGTCGGAGATCGTACGGAGCATCTTCGGAGCAGACACGAAGACAGCCGGTCGTATCCTTGTGGACGGCAAAGAAGTGAAGATCAACCATCCGGCGCACGCGATCGCGGCAGGCATCGGTCTGATTCCGGAGGATCGAAAGCGCGAAGGTGTGATCTTAAAGCATGAGATTTATAAGAATGCGACGTTGATACAGCTTAAGAAAATGCGCAGCATGGGGATGCTGCAGACCGCAAGAGAAAAGAACTATACCGAGCAGGCGATCAAGCGGCTTTCCGTGAAAGTTCCGTCATTGACCGCACCGGTCATGAAGCTTTCGGGAGGTAACCAGCAGAAGATCGTCGTATCCAAATGGCTCGATGATCGCATGAAGGTATTGATTTTTGACGAGCCGACCAAAGGCATTGATGTCGGCGCAAAGGAAGACATCTTCCGAACGGTTGAAGAGTTTGCAAAAGCGGGAATGGCAATCATTTTTATCTCATCTGATTTGAATGAAGTCATTCGCACTTCCGACCGGATCCTCGTTGTGCGCGGCGGGCAGATCCTGAAGGATGTGGACAATCAAAACATGACGCAAAAAGATATCATGGAAATCATACTACAGTAAAGGAAATGGCTATGAAAGAGAATATCAAGAAGGTAAATTTAAGAAATTACGGTGTTATCATCGGTTTTATCGCTCTTTGCGTCATCATCAGCTTTGCTTCGCCGGCATTCCTGACAACACGCAATATTTTAAACCTGTTGCGACAATCTGCCGTTGTCGGCGTTCTGTCGGCCGGCATGACACTGATCATTATTTCCGGTAACTTTGATATTTCCGTCGGTTATATCTGCGGATGCGCAGGTGCGATCTCGGCAGTGCTCATCACAAAAGGATTTTCGTTCTGGGCGATCGTTCCGGTTGTGATCGTTTTCGGTGCGGTGGTCGGTGTGATCAGCGGTATCGCAGTGGCAAAATTTGCGATTCCTTCGATGATCGCAACACTCGGCATGGGGCAGGTTGTCAACGGCGCGCTGCTCCTTATCACAGGCGGTTATCCGATCAGTGTGAAAGAGCCCGTGATGACATATATCGGAAAGGAAAGCTTCCTCGGCATTCCGGTCCCGATCTACCTGTTTGTTCTTGCAATTGTGTTTGTGAATTTTATATTACTGAAAACGATCGTAGGCCGCCATATTTACGCGGTCGGCGGTAACGATGAGACAAGCCGTCTGTCCGGTATCCGCGTTGATGCGATCAAGGTTCTTGTCTTTGTGCTGAGCTCGATCCTTGCGGCGCTGTCCGGCATCATCTTGACGGCGCGTGTCGGCACCGCGACGGCAACAGCCGGCACAGGCTATGAACTTGATGCGATCGCAGCGGTCGTAATCGGCGGTACCTGCGTATCCGGCGGCGAAGGAAATGCATGGAAGACGATCATCGGCGTTTTGTTCATGAGCGTTATTTCGAACAGTTTTAACCTGCTCGAAGTGCATGTATATTTCCAGTATGTTTTGAAGGGCCTCATCATTCTGGTTGCAGTCGGTTTTGACAGCTACAACAGAAAGAAAGCAGGCGCGAACTAAATCGAATCCATTTTGTGTAAACACAAATGAAGATAAAAAAGAAGGAGGAACAAGATGAGAAAGGTATTAGCAATGGGTCTGACACTGGCAATGCTCGCAGCAACCCTGACAGGGTGCGGCAATGCAGCAGCTCCGGCTGAAGAGAAGAAGGCGGAAGCGGCAGCGCCTGCAGAGGCAGCGGCTCCTTCACAGGAAGCAGCACCTGCTGAAGCAGAGGCGAAAGAAGGCGGTTATAACATCGCGGTTTTGATCCCCGGTTCTGTTGCGTATTTCACGGCAACACGTGCAGGAAGCGATGAGGCTGCTGCAAAATACGGCTGCAACTTAAGCTACTCCGATGCAAATTGGGATGCGGCTACACAGCTTTCCCAGATCGAAGATGCGATCTCTAAAGGTGTTGATATGATTGCCGTTTGCGCATCCGATGCGGAAGGTATCCTTCCCGGTATCGATGCTGCAAATGAAGCAGGTGTTCCGATCCTGACCTTCACAAACGCAATCGGTACGGATGAATCCGGTACGGTTGACGGCGTAGTATCTTACATCGGCCAGAACGAAGTAAACACAGGTAAGCTTTGCGCAAAGATCGCTGCGGATCTCCTCGGTGAAAAAGGCGGCAAGGTTGTCTGCATCGAAGGTAAGCCCGGCACATTCTGCCAGATCTGGAGAACAAAAGGCTTTGAAGAAGGAATCAAGGGAACAAACCTTGAGATCGTTTACAAGCAGACCGGTGAATGGGACAAGGAAAAAGCAATGACGATCGCAGAAGATATTCTGCAGAAGGGTGATCAGGTTGATCTGTTCTTCTGCCAGGACGACGGCATGGCTACAGGCGTTGGCGAAGTTCTGAAGGAAGCAGGCGTTAAGGATAAGATCAAAGTTGTCGGCCTCGGCGGATCTATCCAGGGTCTTCAGGCACTCAAAGACGGCATCATCGACGGTAACACCTTCCTTTCTGCAAAAGAAGAGGGTTACAAAGCGATCGAGACTTGCGTAAAATACTTAAACGGCGAAAAAGTTGAGCCCAGAACGATCGTTGATCAGGTTGAAGTTACAAAAGACAATGTAGATCAGTTCGAAGGCGAGTGGTAAATCCTGAACGTGTACGGGAGACAGTCATGAAGCAGTTTATTGCCATTGATATTGGCGGGACAAATATTAAATATGGGATTGTTTCACAAAATGGGGATGTTCTGTCCAGTAGGGAAATAAGCACACCTGCCTCCGCTGACAAAACCGTTTTTCTTCAGACACTCGGAGCGCTTGTTCGTGAGTTGAAAAATGAAGAGACAGCGGGGATCGGTATTGCCACTTTAGGTGCAGTGGATGAGAAAAAGCGATGTATCACGGGGATGTGCGACAATCTTCCCATCTTAAAAGATCTGCCTGTTGCCGATTATCTGGAGAATGAATTCGATCTTCCGGTGAGCGTGATGAACGATGTAAAAGCGACAGCGCTCGGTGAAGCAGGATTCGGCGCCGGAAAGGGGCTCGACACATTTTTCTGCGTCGCGCTCGGAACAGGAATCGGCGGTGCTTTCGTTTACGAAGGAAAGATCATAAACGGCGTACATGGTACGGCCGGAGAGGTAGGCTATCTTTGGAGCGGGAGAGGAAAGTGCTATGAAGAGCTAGCATCCGCAAAATGCTTTTCCGATGAGAGTAAACGCCTTGGCGAAAACGACGGAAAAGTATTAGAGCCGGCATTAAACGGGGATCCGCGGTATGCAGAGCTTTTGGAGCGTTGGTCAAAAGATGTCGCATATGGGATCGCGGATATCATCTACGTTCTTGATCCCGGAACGATCATCATAGGCGGAGCAGTATCTGCGATCGGAGAGCTCCTGACCGAACGGATCAGTGAACAGCTGGAAAAAGTGATCTGTCCCGATTTTAAAGGAAAGACCAGAATCCTTCCTGCCAAGAACGGTAATGCAAGTAATATGCTTGGTGCGATCGCACCGTTTTTAAGAAAATAGTCTTTAGGTATTTTTTGGTATCCGCTTTTTTAACATTATTAAAAAAGCGGATACTTTTTTGTGACAAGACGTTTTCTCCGGTTTAATTATGGTATAATCTACGATATCTGATGATGTGTATCAGTTGTCTAATAACAAAACGGAGGAACCGTATGAAAAAAAGAACGCTGGCATTTCTTCTTGGCATCATGCTTATGCTTGGTGCATGCGGACAGCAGGAAGCGCCTGCTGCAATTCAAGAGACGGAGACGGTCGCTTCTTTAGAAGAGACCGAGAGTGAGAGCGAAGAAGGAAAAGAGATTACCGTCAGGATGACGGATGAAAAAGAAGAACTGAAAGACAAGGATGATAAAGATCTTGTTTTAGTTCATTATACTTATCAAAAAGTAGAAGTGGAGATTCCGGGTAACGAAAGCGCCGCTTCCAAGATCAATGGTGTATTTGCCCAGCAGATCGCCGGCAATCGCAATACCTGCGAGCAATACATGGAGTGGGCCAAGGAAGACAAGGCGTTCCGAGCCGAAGGGGAGTGGAATCCGTATGAAGTCGGTCTGTCCTACGAATGTGCGCGTGCGGATCAAAAAGTGATCAGCATTGTGGCAGATTACTATGATTATACGGGCGGTGCTCATCCGAACGGAAATCGCGGCGGTCTGACATTTGATACGGCGACCGGTAACGAACTCACATTGGATAAAGCTTTTAAAGATACGGAAGATCTAAAGATCGCTTTCCGTTCATTTTTAGAAGAAGAGTTGCAGAAGGACGAGTATAAAGAGCGCCTTTTCCCCGATTTTGAATTTGATCCGTCTATCGTGGGAGATATCATGACTGATTCTACCTGGTATTTATCAAAAGACGGGATCGTGTTTATTTGCAATGAATATATCATTGGTCCGCATGCGGCAGGCATTTTCACGTTCACAATGCCTTACAAAGAATACGGAAAATTGTTAAATGAAGCATATTTGCCAGAATAAGTGCGTGACATCACAATATATTGTGGTATAATGATTACGAAATTATTACATACAGAATTATAGGAGAGGGGTTATGAAAAGAAAACTTTTGATAATTGCAACAGCCGCTTGCATGCTTTTCTCATCCATGACAGCACTTGCGGCACCCAAGACAATGCCTGACGGCGGTACATTTGATGCTGATTATTACGCAGCAACCTACTCGGATGTAAAGGCTGCATTCGGTAATAACGAGGCGATGCTTTACCAGCACTACAAGCTCTGCGGTGCAAAGGAAGGCAGACATCCTTACGCGGTCGGCGCATCGGTGGCAACTTCTTCCGGATCATCTTCATCCACGACGACGGACGATTTTGATGCTGCTTACTATGCAAGCAAGTATCCGGATCTGATGGCAGTGTTCGGTACGGATGCAACCAAGCTTTATCAGCACTGGATTACATGCGGCAAGAAGGAAGGCCGTATTGCAAAGGCTCCGGAACAGAAGAAAGAAGAAGAAAAGGAAAAATCATCCGGTTCCAGTGATCTGGACGATAACATTTCCGATCACGCGACACTTGCCAAGCAGTTGCTTTATCTGGTAAATGTATACCGTCTTGATAAGGGTCGTAAAGAACTGAAGATGAATGATCAGTTGGTGACTGCAGCAAACCGTCTTGCGATCGGCAATGACGATGATGACAAGTCTTCATCCAAGACGAACGACAGAGATTACAAGAAGCTTGCCAAGGAATCCAGCTACGTTTACGATGAGATCGATTGCTCTCATTTCAAGACAAGTGATGACAAGCCGGAAGAGATCTTCCAGAAGCTGCGTGATGAAGACAGCGATATGTTGAAAGAAAAGGTTTATCGTGATTTCGGCTATGGAAAATGCGGTAAATACCATGTATTCATCTTTGCAAACGAAGAGTAGTTACGATTTTCTCGCAGTAAGCGGGTGATCGATCTGGATCACGCAGTAGTGATGCGGATACTTTTCAAAAACAGACTGCTGAATAGCAGATTTTAAATCATCAACAGAATATGTTGTTCGGAAGGGCACGACCACATCAAAGATCAAATTGGTGTGTGTCGGCCCTTTTACTATGCGAAAATCGTGCAGGCTAAGCTGCACATCATATGCATTCAGGATGGCTTCCACACTTTTCTTCAGGGAATTGGTCTCCTCGTCATCATTCATGATCGGATCCATATGAATGACCGCTTCGCATGCAAGCTCCGTCCTGATCCGGTATTCCACAAGGTCGATTGTATCGTGAAGCGCGAGAATATCTCCCTTAGCGGGCACTTCCGCATGGAAGGAGACAAGACATTTGCCCGGACCGTAATCGTGTACGATCATGTCGTGAATGCCGAGAATGTCGTCATACTGGTCCACAATGTCCAGGATCTTCTGAACAAAAGCAGGATCTGCCGCCTGACCAAGAAGAGGTCCCGCTGTCTCTTTTGCCGCATGGTAACCGGCATAGAGAATGATGAAGCCGATCAGAAGACCGCACGGCCCATCGATCTTAAAGCCTGTATAGTGACCGATGAGTGCGGACAGAAAAACGATCCCTGTCGAGAGCGTATCGGACAGAGAGTCGGTTGCAGTTGCCTCCATTGCCGCAGACTCAAGCTGCTTCCCAAGACGGTGATTATAGTAGTACATATAGCATTTTACCAGAACGGAAATGAGAAGGATGGTGATTACAAGCGGGGTGATCAGCGTTTCCGAAGGAGAGATGATTTTTTTAACGGATTCTTTGCAGAGCTCGTATCCCATCAAAATAATGAGGACAGACACAAGAAGCCCGGAGATATACTCGATTCTGCCATGCCCGAACGGATGATCCGAATCGGCTTCCTGACCTGCCATTTTAAAACCGATCAGTGTGATCACGGAAGATCCCGCATCCGATAAGTTGTTGAACGCGTCGGCTGTGATCGCGATGGACCCGCTTAGGAGACCTGCAATGAATTTACCCGTAAACAAAAGCAGGTTCAAGATGATGCCGACAATTCCGCTAAGCATGCCGTAGCGACGTCTGACGACCGGATCTTTCGTATTTTTATAATCTTTTATAAAAAGGGTAGATAGAATCGTGATCATATTTGCCTCCCATGGAATATCCCCATTTTATCACGTTGCGCATATCGCTTAAAGAGTGTATAATCATCTCGGAAAAAATGAACTGACATTTATTTAACAAAAGAGGAGTGACAAGATGCGTAAGAAACCGGTTGTATTAATGATCCTTGACGGATACGGCTTAAATGAAAAAACAGAGCATAACGCTGTAGCGGAAGCAAAGACGCCCGTTGTCAGCGGTTTAATGAAAGATTATCCTTTTGTCCGCGGTAATGCGAGCGGCATGGCGGTTGGTCTTCCGGATGGTCAGATGGGCAATTCCGAAGTCGGCCACCTCAATATGGGTGCGGGCCGCATCGTATATCAGGAACTGACCAGGATCACGAAAGAGATCCAGGACGGTACATTTTTTGAGAATCCCGCGCTTTTAAAGGCGATGAACAATTGCAAAGAGCATGACAGCGCGCTTCACTGCTACGGCCTTATTTCCGACGGTGGCGTACACAGCCACAATACACATCTGTACGGTCTTTTGGAGATGGCAAAGCGTAACGGTCTTAAGAAGGTTTACGTTCACTGCTTCTTAGACGGTCGTGATACACCGCCCGCAAGCGGTAAAGGTTACGTGGAAGAACTTGAAGCCGAGATGAAGAAGATCGGCGTTGGTAAGATCGCTTCCGTAATGGGCCGTTACTATGCAATGGACAGAGATAACAACTACGATCGTGTGCAGCTTGCATACGATGCGCTCACCAAAGGCGAGGGCCTGAAAGCGGCATCCGGCCCCCAGGGCATTCAGGAGTCCTATGACCGCGATGAGACGGATGAATTCGTGAAGCCCACCGTTGTTGTTGAGAACGGCGCGCCGGTGGCAACGATCAAGGACCATGACTCTGTTGTATTTATCAACTTCAGACCTGACCGTGCACGCGAGATCACAAGATGCTTCTGCTGTGAAGACGATTTCTTTAAGGATATCAATTTCAAGCGCGAGAAGCGTCTGGATGTTACCTATGTCTGCTTCTCGGATTATGATCCGACCATTCCGAACAAAGATGTTGCGTTCCACAAGATCTCGGTTACCAATACATTCGGTGAGTGGCTTGCGGCTAATCATATGAAGCAGGCAAGGATCGCCGAAACGGAAAAATATGCACACGTTACATTCTTCTTTAACGGCGGCGTGGAAGAGCCCAACGAAGGCGAGGACAGGATCCTCGTAAACTCTCCGAAGGAAGTGGCTACCTACGATCTGAAACCTGAGATGAGCGCCTATGAAGTATGCGATAAGCTTTGCGGTGCGATCAGAAGTGACAAGTATGATGTGATCATCATTAACTTCGCGAATCCGGATATGGTCGGTCATACCGGTGTTGAGCCCGCGGCGATCAAAGCAATTGAAGCGGTTGATGAATGTGTCGGCAAAGCAGTGGAAGCGATCAAAGAAAAGGACGGCGTGCTGTTCATTTGTGCGGATCACGGTAATGCCGAGCAGCTTGTTGATTATGAGACAGGTGAGCCGTTTACGGCACATACGACCAACCCGGTTCCGTTTATTCTCGTAAATCATGACCCGGCATACACACTTCGCGAAGGCGGATGCCTTGCAGATATCGTACCGACTCTGATTGAGATCATGGGTATGGAACAGCCTAAAGAGATGACCGGTAAATCTCTTCTCATTAAGAAATAACAGAATGATCGTTTATTGAGATAAGCAGTAATTTCGGACTCCCGCCATTTTGGCGGGAGTTTTTGCGTCTTCTGTTTCGGTAATGGTAATAAAGTACTTTTTTTATATTTAGCATTGACAGCCCTCTGTACGGTGTATTATATATGTATTAAGACAACTAATACACCTATACACTACAGAAAGGAGAAGAGATGATCATACTGGATTATAAGGATACCAGACCGATCTACGAGCAGATCGTCGATAAGCTGCAGAAGCTGATCTTAAGCGGCGCGCTCACACCGGATCAGAAGATGCCTTCGGTCCGAAGTCTGGCGATGGAACTGTCCATCAATCCCAATACGGTACAGCGTGCATATGAAGAGCTGCTTCGCGGCGGCTTTCTGTATACCATCAAGGGGCGCGGCAATTTCGTCTCTTACAACGATTCCCTTTCGTCTCTTAAAAAGGAAGAGTACGTAAGGCAGATGAGGAGCATCCTGAAAGAGGCATCGGAGATCGGCATCTCGAGGGATGAAATACTGGAAGAATTGATGAAAGGAGAGAAGCAATGATTGAGATTCGTAATGTCAGCAAATCGTTTGAGAATATTGCAGCCATCGATCATGTGGATCTTTCGATAAAGGAAGGAAATGTTTTCGGTCTGATCGGCACGAACGGTGCCGGCAAGAGCACACTTCTTCGTATGATGAGCGGTGTGATCAGGCCCGATTCCGGAGAAGTTATGGTTGACGGAATGCCCGTGTTCGATAATGTGGAAGCAAAGCAGCATTTCTTTTTTATCGCTGACGAACCATACTTTTTTGCAAACGCCAATCCGGAGGATATGGCAAAGCATTACATGACCGTTTTCACGCAGTTTGATGCGGAGGAATTCTACTCTTATCTGGAAAAATTCGGCCTGGAGCGAAGAAGGAAGATCAACACTTTTTCCAAAGGCATGAAGAAGCAGCTGGCCATCCTGCTTGCAGTTGCAGCGAAGACCAAATACATCTTCTGCGACGAAACATTTGACGGCCTTGATCCTGTGATGAGACAGGGCGTGAAGAGCATTTTCGCGAAAGAGATGGATGAGCGGGGCATGACACCGATCATCGCCTCTCACAACTTGCGAGAGCTCGAGGATATCTGTGATCATGTCGGACTTATCCACAAGGGCGGTGTGCTCCTG
>JAIKWO010000033.1 GCA_024684675.1 Lachnospiraceae bacterium | reverse complement strand
AGTCGCAAGAAGAGAATCTTTCCTCAATCCGCGCTTTCATGGCATTTGCTTCGTCTTCACTGACATCCTGACCATAATATACGCTGACCAGTTCCGTATTCTCGTCGATCATTTCATCAAGCATGGAAAGAACCGCATCATTCATATCCTTTGATACGGAAAGGATACCTGCATCGCCGATGCCCATGTAATCACCCTGATGGATCTCTTTGCCATCGATCGACGTGTCACGGACAGCATATGTGATCTGCCCGGTCTTTACATGATCGATCTCTTCGAGCATCGTACGTTCGTTTTCTTCCGGAGACATTTCGGGAATATAATTGATAACCGAAGTAATACCCTGTGGGATCGTCTTGGTCGGCACCACAATGATCTTTTTATCCTCTGTCAATGTCTGCGCCTGATTCGCGGCAAGAATGATATTCTTATTATTCGGGAAGATAAAGATCGTATCGGCATTCACTTTTCTGATCGCTTCAAGCATATCTTCCGTACTCGGGTTCATTGTCTGACCGCCCTCGATCATATAGTCAACGCCAAGCTCCTTAAAGATACGATCAAGTCCTTCACCTGCCGAAACAGAGATAAAACCAACTTCCTTGTGCGGCATCTCTTCCTTTTGGGAGGCGGCACGGATCTCTGATTCTTTAAACAATTTCTCCTGATGCTCCAGGCGCATATTGTCAACTTTCATATTGGAAAGTGACCCAAGCGTAAGAGCCTTCTCAAATGCCTGCCCCGGATGGTTCGTGTGCACATGCACCTTGATGATGTCATCATCGGAAACACATACGATCGAATCACCGATCGTCTCCAAAAATGATTTCAGCTGATTTTCTTCTTCGATCTTCGCTTCATGATCGAGCATAATTATAAATTCCGTGCAGTAGCCGAATTTAATGTCAGCTTCATCCTGCGCGGAAGCCTTTACGGAAACAGATCCGGTTGACGGCTTGATCGCGGAATAGTCGATCTCTTTACCGCAGAATGCATCATATGCGCCCTGTAAAACGACAACAAGACCCTGTCCGCCGGAATCGACAACGCCAGCCTCCTTCAAAACAGGAAGCATCTCCGGCGTACGGGACAATACATACTCTTCATGCGCAATGATCTTGGAAAAGAACTCATCCAGATCCGTCACGCCATCCTGCCAAAGCTCCATTGCTTTATCGGCGCCGCCTTTTGCGACTGTCAGGATCGTTCCCTCTTTAGGCTTCATGACTGCTTTATAAGCCGTCTCAACAGCACGCTGGAATGCTTCAGCCAAAATGGCGACATTCACTTCTTCATGATCCTGAATGCCTTTTGTAAAGCCGCGAAACAGCTGAGACAAAATAACACCCGAATTTCCTCTGGCGCCACGCAAGGACCCTGAAGAGATCGCTTTACACAGATCCTTCATGGAAGGGTCGTTCAAAGCAGCCACTTCGCGTGCCGCAGACAGGATCGTCATGCTCATATTCGTACCCGTATCTCCGTCGGGGACCGGGAATACATTCAATTCATTGATCCACTCTTTTTTTGCTTCAAGATTCTGGGCACCGGCCAAAAACATCTTAATGATCGCCGCTGTGCCTATCCCTTTACAAACCACTGTATATGTTCCTCCTTAGTCGATTACGCGAACACCTTCAACGTAAACTTTGATCTTTTCTATTTTCAGGCTTGTGAACTCTTCTACTTTGTACTTCACGCTGTCGATCAGGTTCTCAGCCACCGTACGGATTCCAACGCCATAAGAAACGATCACATGAAAATGAAGGATCAATCCGCCTTTTTCGGAAACCGAAACGGAAATTCCATGGGTCAGACGATCCGGATTAAGCAATTTAACAATACCATCTCTCATATTAACAGAAGCCATCCCGACAATACCGAAACACTCAACTGCAACGGAGCCCGCGTACTGCGCAATGACTTCATGATCAATCACGATACTACCATTCTGGGTGTTCAATGAAGTTCCTTTCATAGGACATACCTCCTCTGATTTTATCTTTCATAATTTTAAGATATTTATGCTTGCATTTCAATAGCGAATATGTTAAGATTTCAATGTTGCGAGCCGATAGACTCGTATCTTTTTTGAAGAAATAACACACTATTTATGTTTAGGAGGTGTAAAGATGGCTAAATGTGAAGTTTGTGGCAAAGGTATTCATTTTGGTAATAACGTAAGCCATTCTCATAGAAGATCCAATCATATTTGGAACTCCAACATTAAAAGAGTTAAATGCAGTGTTAACGGC
>JAIKWO010000030.1 GCA_024684675.1 Lachnospiraceae bacterium | reverse complement strand
GGGCCGCACTTCTCCGTGATCGAACGCGTGATCTGCGGCATCGGCACCAGGATCCCGATCAAAAGACTGACCACAAAACTGATCACAAATGTGAGCAAAAGCAGCTGCAGGTGGAATCCCGCAGATACGAGATTATTGAGCAAAGACAGACACAGGCTCATTGTCAGTGCCATGAGAAAGCTCATCTTAAATCCGGCTTTTCGCATTTGTTCTTCCATGCACAGTTCTCCTTTCCCCCTATGATCTATATTATATTACATATGAAGCATTATTCTATACATTATTGAAAAGTATCTGAAATTCCGGGAATATTCCCGTAAAAAAAGCCCCAAGGGCTCTCCTCGGGGCATTTTTGAACATATTCTCTCTTACAGCGGAATATTGCCGTGCTTTTTGTGCGGCGCATCCTCTTTTTTGTTCTGCAGTGCGCGAAGACCTTTCAGGATCGCACGTCTTGTCTCCTCAGGCTTGATGACTTCATTCACGTATCCGCGGGCGGATGCGATATAAGGATTCAGGAACCTGTCTTCATATTCCTTGATGCACTGCGCGCGCGTCGCTTCCGGATCGGCAGACGCCTTGATCTTGCGCTTGAAGGCGATGTTAACGGCGCCCTCCGCGCCCATGACTGCGATCTCAGCGATCGGCCATGCGTAGACAAGATCTGCACCCATCTCCTTGGAGTTCATTGCGATATACGCGCCGCCGTATGCTTTTCTCATAATAAGAGAAATCTTCGGGACGGTCGCTTCCGAGTAGGCATACAGAATCTTTGCGCCGTGGCGGATGATACCGTTATGCTCCTGCTCGGTGCCCGGAAGGAACGCCGGTACGTCGATCAGCGTCACGAGCGGGATATTGAAGCAGTCGCAGAAGCGGATGAAACGCGCGATCTTATCGGATGCGTGCACATCGAGCGAGCCGCACATGTGGTTCGCCTGGTTAGCGATAAAGCCGACCGTCATGCCTTCCATTCTGCCCCAGCCGACAACTGCGTTTTTGGCAAAATCTTTCTGCACCTCGAAGAATGTGCCGTTATCCACGATACAGTCAATGACTTCCTTCACATCATACGGATGACGGGTATTATCCGGCACGATATTGCGAATGCGGAAGCTCTGATCGTCCCCCTGCTCGAGGTACTTTTTCTCAAATGGATTGAGACGGTTCACAAAGCCGTTCAGCTTCTTAAACAGGTTCTTCTTCTGCTCCCCGTTCTGTTTTAAAACAGGCGGCTTCTCGTCGCAGTTAGAAGGCAGGTAGGATAAGAGCTTGCGGACACCCATCAGGCACTCGCCCTCCGTATCATAGGTGAAATGCGAAACGCCGCTCTTATGCGCATGCACGTCCGCGCCGCCGAGCTCTTCGACGGACACGAACTCGCCGATGACCGTCTTGACAACATTCGGGCCGGTGATGAACATCTTGGAAGTGCCGCGCACCATAAAGATATAGTCGCAGATTGCGGGCGCATAGCAGGCACCGCCAGAGCAGGGCCCCAGGATCACGGCGATCTGCGGGATCATACCGGACGCCTTCGTATGACGCAGGAACATGCCACTGTAACCGCTAAGCGAAGAGATACCCTCTTCAATACGTGCGCCACCGCTGTCGTTGATGCAGATGAGCGGCGCCATTGCGCGCATTGCCATATCCTGGATACGGCAGATCTTGAACGAATGATACTCGCCAAGCGTGCCGCCGATGACCGTAAAGTCTTCACTGACCACATATACAAGTCTGCCGTCGATATTGCCGTAACCCGTTACGACACCGTCGCCCGGGAAGCGTCTTTTGTCCAGGTCAAAATCATCGATCCTGGACTCCAGAAAGCCGTCGATCTCGACAAATGTTCCTGGATCCAGAAGCGTCTCAATTCGCTCTCTTGCCGTCAACTTACCGTCGGCATGCTGCTTCTCGATCCTCGACTCCCCGCCGCCCGCAAGCGCCTTGGCACGTCTGTTATCCAATTCTTTGATCGCATCATTCCAATTCATTGCATTTCCTCTTCATCAATTAAAATTGCTAATTAATTTGAGCATATTATTATTTGAATCTCAAAGTATTAATATAAAAATAAAAGGTTTGAATATCAAACCTTTTATCAGTATACATGATTCACCGGCGTGATGCAACCCCTTTTTATGGTCCCTACATCCCCGCCGCGAACACGTCCTTCAGCGCAGGGTAGAGCTTCTTGAAGGTCTCATACCGCGCATTGTACTTCTCGACAAGCGCAGGATCCGGCTCGACGTGACTCGTCACCTTCACGATCGCTTTCGCCGCTTCGCTTACGTTCTTATAAGCGCCGCACGCAACCATCGCAAGCATCGCACCACCCATGGAAGGTCCCTCTTCGACAGCCGGAACGTCCAGCGTCAGATTCAGGATATTGGCGATCATCTTTTTCCAAAGAGGGCTCTTCGCGCCGCCGCCGCAGATCTTGCTGCGTTCCACTTTAATGCCGAGGCTTCTTGCCACCTCCAGGCTGTCGCGAAGCGCAAATGTCACACCTTCCAGAACTGCCTGCATCAGCTCTTTTCTCGTCGTATCCATCGTCATGCCGATAAAAGCCGACCTGGCATCAGGGTCATTGAGCGGAGAGCGCTCTCCCATCAGATAAGGTAAATAGTATACGTGATTCTCGCCGAGTGTTTCGATCCCCTCCTGCTCCTTTGCATATGCATCGGTGCCGAGGATGTCTTCAAGCCACCACTTGTTGCAGGATGCCGCGCTGAGCATGCAAGCCATCAGATGATAAAAGCCGTCCGCATGCGCGAATGCATGCAGCGCATTATTTCGATCCACCGCAAAGCTCTCGGACGAGATAAAGATCGTGCCGCTCGTTCCGAGAGAAATGTTGCACATGCCTTCTCCGACCGTGCCCGTACCGACCGCTGCCGCCGCATTGTCGCCCGCGCCGGCCGCCACTATCACATGATCGGAAAGGCCGATCTCAGACGCAATCTCCGGCTTAAGCACACCGACTTTTTCATAGGATTCATAGAGATCCGGAAGCATCTCCCGTTTGATGCCGCAAAGACCGATCATCTCTTCTGACCAGCATTTGTTCTCAACATCCAGCAAAAGCATACCGGAAGCATCCGAATAGTCTGTGCAGAAAGCGCCCGTCAGGCGATACGCCAGATAATCCTTCGGAAGCATGATCCTTGCGATCTTCTCAAACAACTCCGGCTCGTTCTCCTTCATCCATAGGATTTTCGGAGCCGTAAAGCCTGCAAAAGCGATATTGGCCGTATAGGAAGAGAGCTGCTCCTTACCGATCACATCGTTTAAGTATTCGCACTGCTTTGCGCTTCTGCCGTCATTCCACAGGATTGCGGGACGGATCACGTTGTCATGCTCATCCAGTGTAACAAGACCGTGCATCTGGCCGCCAAAACTGATGCCCGCCACGCTGCTTTTGTCAACGTCTGCCGTCAATTCCTTCAGCCCTTCGATCGCAGCTTTGTACCAGTCCTCCGGATTCTGTTCCGACCAGCCCGGATGCGGAAAGCTGAGCGGATATTCTTTGGAAACGATCTTTTTGATGTCGCCCTTTTCATCCGCAAGAAGCAGCTTTGTCGCTGAAGTTCCCAGATCAATTCCGATATACAGCATCGATGGCCTCCTCTACAGTTTGATAACAGCTTTTACAAGATCTGTCTTGTTGTTCACCGCTTCGTTATAAGCGTCCTCGATATGGTCAAGATCGAATTCATGCGTTACGATCTTTGCTACATCGATCGCGCCGCCCGCAACCGCCGCAATGGCAGCCGGATATATATTTCTGTAACGGAATACGGATCTTATCTCCGCTTCCTTGTCCATGATCTGAGCAAAATTGTAATTGATCTCTTCAACGGATGCAAGACCGACAAGTACGATCCTGCCGCCGCGTTTTACAATATGTGCCGTCTGCGCGATCGTAACAGGTGATCCCGCCGTTTCGAATACCTTATCGGCACCTTTTCCGCCGGTCAGTTCTTTGATCTTTTCAAGTACATCTTCTTTACCGCTGTTGATCACAGCCGTTGCCCCAAGCTCTTTTGCTTTCTCAAGGCGCGCATCAACGAGGTCTGCAACGATCACTTTGCCTGCGCCGTGTGCCTTGCAGGAAAGAAGCGTTACAAGACCGATACAGCCGCCTCCGAGGATCACAACCGTATCGCCGACTGCGACTTCACCCTGATTTGCCGCATGGAATCCAACAGAAAGAGGCTCGATCAATGCGCCTTCTTTGGTCGTCATATTGTCAGGAAGTTTGAAGCACATATCTTCCGGGAATGCGATATACTGCATGTTGCAACCCTGTACAGGCGGTGTCGCAAGGAATACGACATCCGGACAGAGATTGTATTTACCGGATTTGCAGAATTCACACTTGCCGCATGTGATACCGGGCTCGAGCGCTACTTTATCGCCGACCTTCAGCGACTTTACGCCTTCTCCGACCTCCGCGACAACACCTGCGCATTCATGTCCGAGCATAAAGTCCTCATTTAAGTCAACCTTAAACGGGCCACAGGTTCCGGTGTGATAGTAATGTACATCGGAACCGCAGATTCCGACATACTCAAGCTTTACGACGACCTGCCCCGGCGCTGCCACGGGCATAGGCATCTCTTTTACGATCATTCGATCTTTTCCGCGCATCACTGCGCCCTTTTGCATTTTTTCCATTGTGTCATCCCCCTTTTTTTGAGTAAAAAAGTGCCTGACAAGAGATCATCAGGCACTTTTTCTCATCATTTCGTAAGTTCACGAATTACTGCTGGATCTCACCGTTTTCAATATAGATCTTGATGTAATCTTCAACATTGTCTGCATTGATCTCAGGTGCGTCTACGTAATCGTTTACATCAGTTACTTTCATCTCGCCCGCAAGTACTTTGTGAGCATAATCCATGTTCTTCTCAGCAAGAGAAGAAGCTGCCTGCAGTGCTGTGCATGTCAACATACCTTCTTTGATAAGCAGGCATCCCTGTGCAGTACCGTCAACGCCGTATGCAAGGAAGTTGGACTTTCCGTTTGCATCAACATAATCCTTGTCGTTACGAACTGCTTCGATCGCTCCGGCCGCCATGTTATCGTTCATAGAGATCACTGCGTCGATGTGTGTACCGGACTGAACCCATGCCTCCATCAGCTTCAGTGCTTCGTCGGAATTCCAGTTTGCATAGTCTTCATAAAGGATCTTTACATCAGGTCTCTTGGAGAAGAAATATGTATCCCATGCTTCACGTCTCTTTTCAGCGTGGAAGTTTCCGGACGGTCCGCGAAGAACAACAACGTTGGCATTCTGCGGTACTTCTTTTACAGCTCTTTCAGCACCTACTGCTGCCTGTGCAACAGGATCCGCATCAACGGTACCTGTACCTTCCATAACCGCGTTGTTATCGCTGCCGTCAAAATCGCTCTGGTGTGTTGTCGGGTTTGTCGTGATAACCGGGATACCTGCATCAACCAGTTTCTTTACATACGGTGCCTGAGCCGCATTGTTGTTGGACTGTACGATCACGAGATCATACTCTTTTGTGATGCAGTCTTCGAGAAGACCGTTTTCCGTATTGTCATCCGCTTCACCGCTGACACATGTCAGTTCGATATCGCTGTATTTTGCTGCTGCTTTCTGCATTTCACTTGTCAGCCATGCCGCAAATGTATCAGCCGATGCTCTTGCCACAAAGCAGACTCTGTAATTGCCTGCTGCGGGAGCTTCTGCTTCTGCCGCAGGTGCTTCTGCCGCAGGAGCCGCCGCGTCTGCTGCAGGTGCCGCTGCCGGCGTTTCTGCGGCAGCACCGCATCCAACCATTGAAAGTACCATTACTGCGCTGATGAGCAACGCACTGAGTTTTTTGAGTTTCATCTTCACCCTCCCATATTGAGTACAAATATTACAGTTACCGCGACTTCGGCGCGCGCTTATGTTTTTTCCGTCGTCGCGTCACACAAGGTGCTTCTTATCAGGCCGAAGCCTCGTCGTCCTTCTTTTTCAGGATGACTTTCTGTTTTTTCTTCGACTTGCTGACTACGTCAAACGCAACGGCAAGTACGATGATCGTGCCTTCGATGACCTGCTGGATATAAGGGTCGACACCGATCAGGTTCATAACGTTCTCCAAAAAACCGATGATAAAAGCACCGGCAACCGTTCCGCTTACCGTACCGATACCGCCGGAGAAAGAGGTTCCGCCGACGATCGCTGCCGTCAGACCGGTCATCTCATATCCTACCGCGCCGTTCGGAAGCCCGGAGTTGTTTCTTGCCATAAAGATCATGCCTGCAAGGCCGACCAGAATACCGTTTATGATATAGGAAGTATAAATATTCCGTTTTGCATTGATACCGCTCGCTTCCGCTGCCGGTCTGCATCCGCCGATCGCATAGATGCTGCGGCCGTAGCGTGTATTGTTTACGAGATACCAGATAATGATCGTGATCGCAATAACGATCAGGACCGGAATCGGGATCACGCCGACCGTGCCCTGCCCGATATCTACGAAGTTGCCGAGCTGCAGGATGTTCTGACCGCCCGTGTAGTAGAGCGCGAGGCCTCTCGCCGCCTGCTGCATACCGAGTGTTGCGATGAACGCCGGCACATTGAGCTGTGCTACAAAGAAACCGTTAACCACATTGCAAAGAACGGCTACCACAACCGCTACCAGAATCGCCAGCGCAAAGGACTGCGTGCTTTTAAAGATGCTGACCGAAAGCACACCGGACAGTGCCAGTACGGATCCGACCGACAGGTCGAGAAAACCGCTTATGATCAGGAGCATCTCGCCGTATGCGATCAGGATGCCGACGCAAAGCTGACGGCTTACATTGATCAGGTTACTGCTTTTTAAAAAATACGGGCTGATCAGGCTGCACACAATAAACAGCGCAACCAGCACCAGATAAATACTGAATTTTTGTAAATAATATGAAACTCTGCTGCTTTTCTCCATTTTACGATACCTCTCCCATCAGCTCATCAGGCCGGTCGCATATTTCATGACCAGTTCCTGAGAAAATTCTGCTCTGCCGATCTCTCCGGCGATCCGTCCCTGATTCATCACGTAGATCTTGTCGCACATTCCGAGAAGTTCCGGAAGTTCGGATGAGATCATGATGACCGTTTTTCCCTCTTTGACGATCTCCGAGATCAGTTTGTAGATCTCAAACTTGGCTCCGACATCAATACCTCTTGTCGGTTCATCGAGGATCATGATCTTCGGATCGCAGAGCATCCATCTTGCGAGGAGTACCTTCTGCTGGTTGCCGCCGGACAGCTTTTGGATCTCGGTATCCAGTGACGGTGTCTTGACATTCATCTTTTTAAACATGTCCGCCACTTCATCGTGTTCCAGCTTCCCGTGGGCGATGCCCCTATTGATATACCTGCGAAGGTTCGCAAGCGATGCATTTTCCTGTACGCTTCTGACCGGTACGATACCGTCTTCACGGCGGCTTTCCGAAAGCATGATAAGTCCGTGGTTAATGCTGTCTTCCGGTCCCTTGATCGTCACTTCCTCGCCGTCAATCAGCACTTTACCGCTCCGATGCGGGTCCAGTCCGAAGACCGCACGCATCGTCTCTGTTCTGCCTGCGCCGACAAGACCGGCAAATCCAACGATCTCGCCTCTCTTTGCATGGAAGTTGATGTCCTCGAACATGTCATCCTGCGCAAAGTCCCTGACTTCAAAGATCGTATCGCCAAGCGGCACCTCTTCTTTCGGATAGACATTGGTCAGTTTTCTGCCGACCATCCTTGCGATCACGGTATCTAAATCGATATCTGCCGCTCTGTCGCTCGAAACCACCTCTCCGTCACGAAGAACCGTGATGTCGTCCGCGATCCGGAACACCTCATCCATCTTATGAGAAATGTAAATGATCGAAACGCCGGACGCTTTGAGCTCCGCGATCTTTTCAAAAAGCTTCTCGACTTCCTTTTCGGAGATCGAGGATGTCGGCTCGTCCATGATAACGACCTGTGCATTATTCGTAACGGCTTTGATGATCTCCAGCATCTGGATATCGGAAACCGTCAGCGTCTTTAACTTCTGTGAAGGTGAATACGGAAGTTTCTGCTCCTCCAGGAACCGAAGGGATTCGCTCCGCACCTTTTTCCAGTCAACCTTGCCAAAACGTGTCACAGGCAGTCTTCCCAGGAAAAGGTTCTCTTCTATAGATAGTTCCGGTACGTAATTCAGCTCCTGTGCGATCATGGAGATCCCGTATTCTCTTGCCTGGATCGGGTTTCTGATCTCGACAGGCTTTTCATCAATATAGATCTGGCCGCGATCCGCCTTATAAAGACCCATGATGATCTTCATCAGGGTGGACTTGCCTGCGCCGTTCTCGCCGCAGAGCGCATGAACCGTGCCTTTGCGGACGGAAAACTCGATATTGCTCAATGCTTTCACGCCGGGAAATGACTTCTCGATGCCCGACAGGCGCATTTTGATCTCTTCCAAATGACTCCCTCCCTGCTTTGTCTCTTTATAAAACTAAGTCTACTATTGTCAAAAACTTACGTCAAGTATTTTATATAAGTTTGTGTCTTTTTACCAAGATTTAAGTAGCCGCATTATGCATTTATGCCAAAAACCTCGTTATTTCCTTATCAAAGTGCGATTTTTGCTTGCTATCTTTAGCAAAATAGTTTATATAATTCAATAGATTTGAGAAACGCTGCTATTGAACTTTCGTAAAGTTTCATACTACAATATAGATGTGTATTGTGTGTGCTTTCGAAAAGATTGGAAGCGGTTGTGTGGGAGATATGTATATGAGTGATGAAAGCAGCAAGAGCAGAACGCTCGGAGATGTATACCGTTGTATCTATTACGACCCGCAAAGCACCAGAAACAGCATTGCGGATGAGCTCGGATTAAGCCTTCCGACCGTAACGAACTACTTAAACGCCCTGATGGAGGACGGACTGATCCATATGGCCGGCTCGCTTGACTCAACCGGCGGGCGCAAGGCAAACGTATATAATATCGTGCAGACCGTTCGCTATGCGATCGGGATCAATATCAGCGCACGGCATCTGTCCGTCGTTTTAATCGACCTGGGTGTCAATATCATCGATATGGCGCGTGTCAGAAAGAACTTCGAAGATTCGGAAGAATACTATACCACTATGGCAGGCATGGTTGAAACGCTTCTGGATACTCATAACATATCGCGCGACCTGCTTCTAGGTGTCGGGATCGCAATGCCAACGATCTTTAACAGTGATCAGAAGACCGTCTACTACGCGCATGTGATCCGGATCGACAACAACACTTTCTCGCGTATGGCTTCTTTTATCCCGTACCCGATCCTGTTCTGTAACGACGCATCCGCAGGCGGCATGGCGGAAAGCCGGTTCTTCCCGCGTGATAAATCCATGACATATCTCTCACTCTGCGCCAGTGTCGGCGGCGCCACACTGCACAACGGTGAAGTGATGATCGGTGATTTCTGGCGCTCGTCCGAGTTCGGTCATATGCGGATCCATCCGGACGGCAAAAAATGCTACTGCGGGCAGCGTGGCTGCCTGGATGCGTATTGCTCGGAGAAGATCCTCTCCTCCTTTACAGAAGAAAATCTCGGACTTTTCTTCGAACAGCTCCCCCAGAATCCCGGTTTTCAGTTCGTCTTTGACGAATACCTTGAACACCTTGCGCTGGCCGTGATCAATCTTCGTATGTGCTACGATCTCGATATCGTCATCGGCGGCAATGTCGGCTCCTACATGGCTGATCATATGGATGCACTCCGCAAGAAAGTGATCCGTTTAAATCCGTTCGAAAAAAACGCCGACTTTGTCAAGGCCTGCCATTCCAAGACAGAAGCCTGCGCAGTCGGTGTCGCGATGCATCACATCAATTCTTTCGTTAACACAATATTTCAATAAAATGGTCCCTTGGGGACCATTTCTATTAAATCAGTGAAGACGCATACTCGATCGCTTCCATGATGTTCGGACGGAAGTTCTCTCTGCCGTTATCCTCAACGAAACCATCCTTTTCCATAACGCTCATCGGCTGCTCATTGACATGCGAGAAGACAACCGTGATACCCTTCTTGTTCGCGCGCTCGGTCAGCTCGCGGAGTGTACGCATCGCACTTGTATCAATCGCCGGCACGCTTCTCATACGGATGATGATAACTTTTGTAAAAGTCTTGCTGTTGATCGCAAGAAGCTTGTCCGCTGCTGCGAAAAAGAGCGGGCCACTGATCTCAAATACACGAATGCTCTTCGGAAGTGCCAGAAGCTTTGCTGCTTCGCCTTCCGTCACTTCAGGCTCGCCTGCATATTTCCAGCCATCCACGTGTGCCGTATCGGACATTCTCTTCATAAAGAGAAGGGCTGCCAGCACAACACCGAACTCAATCGCAACGACAAGGTCAAAGATGACCGTCAATGCAAAAACGGATACCATCACAACAATATCGCTCTTCGGCGCTGTCTTGCAGATACGGAAGAAAGACTTCCAGTCAGCCATGTTTGCGGCAACAACAAGAAGCACTGCCGCCAGCGTAGTCATTGGGATCATCGCTGCAAGCGGCATCAGCACGACTAAGATGATGCTCAGCGTGATGCAGTGTACGATACCTGCGATCGGGCTACGGCCGCCGTTACGTACATTCGCCGCGGTTCTTGCGATCGCACCCGTTGCAGGAATTCCGCCGAAAAGGCCGGAAAAGATATTACCAAGTCCCTGACCCACAAGCTCTGCATTGGATTTATGCGTATCACCGATCATACCGTCGGCTACAACCGCAGATAAAAGGGACTCTATCCCGGCAAGGATCGCGATCGTAAATGCGGGTGAGATCATTTTCTGCACAAGCGAGAACGTAATCTGAGGCATCTCAAATCCCGGAAATTCGGAAGAAAGGGAACCAAACACGCTACCGATCGTATTAACCTGCAGATGTGCGAAGTTCGCGATCAGCGTCGTTACTATGATCGCAATAAGCGACCCCGGAAGCTTATCCGTGACCTTGGGCCACAGAACCATGATCACAACGGCAAGCAGTCCCAGAAGACCCGCCGTCACGTTGGTGGTCATGATGTTTTCTCCATAGGAAATGATCTTCGGTAGGAACTCGGACGGAACAGAATCAATGGAAAGCCCGAGAAAATCTTTCAGCTGGCCGACAAACAGAGTCACCGCGATACCACAGGTAAAGCCGGTCGTGATCGTGTAGGGAATGTATTTAATGAGCGCACCGAATCGGCAGATGCCCATGATCACAAGGATGATGCCGGCCAGGATCGTCGCGACGATCAGACCGTCTTTGCCGTAGTCTGCAACAATTCCGTAGATGATCACAACAAACGCAGCCGTCGGTCCGCCGATCTGCACGCGGCTGCCGCCGAAGAATGAAATAAAGAATCCGGCGATGATCGCTGTGTAAAGACCCTGCTCAGGGCTGACACCGGATGCGATCGCAAGCGCGATGGAAAGCGGAAGCGCAATGATCGCGACGATGATGCCGGAAATCACATCTTTAATAAACTGGTTTCTGTTGTAGTCCTTAAAGACATCAAACAGTTTGGGACGTAACTCGTTCATGAACTCTCTCCTTATTATAATGAGAAAACCAATATACACACAGCTTTGGATTGTAGCATGCCCTGCGCGAAAACGCAAGACTGGTAGGATGGTAACATTGACGCTGCATGCACGCATTACTATAATAAAGGATAGATGTATGGCGTTCAAAAAGTCTTACACCGCAGGAGAGAAAGCAATGGATAAAACATTTGACCCAACAGAACGGGTCAGTATCAATACGCACAGTAGCATCCGGATTGCCGGTTCGAAAGTGCTCTATTTTGACCCTTTCGAGATTCCGGATGAGCCGCATGATGCAGACATGATCTTTATCACGCACGATCATTACGATCATTTTTCACCGGATGATATCCGCAAGGTCAAAAAGGACGCTACACTCCTCATCGTGCCGGAAGGCATGAAGAAGGTCGTTCTCGATAAGACGGAGTTCTTTGCCAAGAGCATCATCTATATGAAATCCCGTCAGCAGAAAGAATTCTCGCGCATGCTGGTCGAAACGGTTCCTGCATACAACAGGCTGAAGCCTTTTCACAGCAAAGGGAAAGGCTGGGTCGGCTACGTCGTAACACTTGATGATGTAAAGTATTATGTCGCAGGTGACACCGATGTGACCAAGGAGGCGCTGAACGTCCGCTGTGATGTCGCAATCGTGCCGATCGGCGGACATTACACGATGGATGCCAAGGATGCAGCCAAGCTCGTTAAAGAGATCCATCCTCGCTATGCGATCCCGTCGCATTATGGCAAGATCGTCGGAAAGCCGGAGGATGGTGAGACATTCACAAAGCTTTTGCCACGTGACATCAGGTCGATCCTCAAGATCAGGCTTCTTTCGACACTCCTTTTGCTTAGCATGTTCTTTACAGGCTGTGGTACAAAGGAAACCCCGGCTGCTCCGGAGCCGATTCAGACGACTGAAACGGCCGCTTCCGAGGAGATTACAGAAGCCGGCGGCGATGCTGACTCCAAAGAGGATGCGATGCTGACTGCTTTTTCCAAAAAAGAACTGCTCGAAAAGTTTGGAAAAGTCGATACGGATGCACATCCCCAGGCTCTTTATGAAGGACACTATGACGGCGATGACTACGTTGCGACGCCCGCCATGAACGAACCGCTGACAGGCATCACCTATTCGCGGCTGCTGGATCTTGACGGTGATGGGCAGAACGAACTGCTGGCATTCTTTTTGCAGAATGGTCACTTGCAGTATCTTGTATTTGAAGCGACGGATGCAGGTGTTTTGGGGACTGCGATCGGCGATTCGTATTTGAAAGATATCTGCGGATGCGATTTTACGGAAATATCCGTTACGGCTTACAAATCAAAAGATGGCATGACGATCGAAGAGGCCGGCTTTTGGAAAAAGGTCATCTTTGACGATGAAAAGCGGTATTACTCCCGCAAGATGCATTATGACGGCACAAGCTGGGGCACACCGGAAGACCGGGAAGAT
>JAIKWO010000150.1 GCA_024684675.1 Lachnospiraceae bacterium | reverse complement strand
CAAGCTCTTCCTCATATTTGCGCAAGCCTTCGTATGTCAGAATGTTCTTCTTCTCTGTCTGCATAATGTCCTCCTGCAAATGCCCGGATCACGCGGGTCGGGCACACCCGTCCTAATTAACCAACGTATTATAACGTATTCCCGCGCAGAGTGTCAAGCACGCGGCGGATTTCATCCACGCTCTCCGCAGCATTGATCTCACGGCGGATCCGCGCTGAGTGTGCGTAGCCGGTAGTGTACCAGGCGACATGTTTTCTCATCTCTCTGATCCCGATGTAGTCGCCCTTAACCGCAAGCTGCATCTGAAGATGCCGTTCGATCATGGCAAGAAGCGTATCGATATCCGGCTTACTGGGGTCAGACCCTGTCTTCAGGTAGGTACTGATCCTTGAAAAGATCCACGGGTTGCCCTGAGCTGCCCGCCCGACCATCACGCCGTCGCAGCCGGTCTCTATGAGCATGGCCTTCGCTGAGGGACCGTCCGTCACATCGCCGTTTCCGATGACAGGGATCTTTACGGCATCCTTGACCGCGCGGATGATATCCCAGTCGGCCTTGCCTGCGTAGTACTGCTCTCTTGTACGTGCATGGACAGCGACTGCTGCCGCGCCGGATTCTTCCGCTACATGCGCCATCTCCACCGCATTCACATGCGCCTCGTCAAAGCCCTTTCGGATCTTGACCGTAACAGGCTTATCAATCGCGCGCGCCGTCGCTTCGATGATCTTGCCGGCCAGCACGGGATCTTTCATCAGCGCACTGCCTTCGCCGTTATTCACAACCTTCGGGACAGGGCATCCCATGTTAATGTCCAGCACCTTGAACGGGCGCTCCTCGATCTTTTTGGCCATCTCGCTGATGATCGCGGGATCGTTTCCGAAAAGCTGGAGCGATGCGCAGGTCTCTTCCGGGTGGATCTCCATGAGCGCGTCCGTATTGCGGTTCTTATAGAGGATCGCCTTGGCGCTCACCATCTCCATGCACGTCATGCCCGCGCCCTGCTCTTTGCAGAGCAAACGAAAAGGCAGGTCTGTAACACCTGCCATCGGAGCCAGTATCAAGTTGTTGGGAACAGTAACACTCCCTATCAGTAACTCGTGGACCATATATGTTGTCTTCTCCCCAAGAGCTCATTTTTTCACAAAGGTGCGATAGAACATCTCCAGGGCCTCGAAAAGCTCGACGCGCTTCCGCCTTACCTCGTTAATGAGCAGCCCGCTTCCGATCTCGTCGTAGTAGATATCATCCTCGGCGGATTCGGTGTTTAACAGCACATTGCCGTCAGGATCGAATGCGATCGTAAAGATGCCGCCGACTTCTTCCGTAAAGAGAACGCACATGATGTGCAGTTCATCCTGCACAGACTTGGGAAGCTTTTTAAAGTCCTGATTAAAATAGTATTTCTGCTCGTAGGCGTTCGCGCCGCAGAGCACGATATTTCCATTATCCATATCGAAACCGTTATTAAATCTTCTTTTAATAATCCAGCAATCAGTCGCTCTTAAAACTCCGCTCCGAGCGTCGCCGCCATCACAGCCTTGATCGTATGCATCCGGTTCTCCGCCTCATCGAATACGACCGACTGCGGTGACTCAAATACTTCGTTCGTCACTTCCAGTTCAGCCAGGCCAAAGCGTGCATAGACATCGCGGCCGACTTCCGTTCCCTGGTCGTGGTATGCCGGCAGGCAATGAAGAAAGATGGCCTGCGGACCTGCTTTCTTCATGACAGCTGCATTGACCTGATACGGAAGCAACGCGTCGATGCGTTCTTTCCATGCCTCGTCCGATTCGCCCATTGATACCCATACGTCCGTGCAGACAACATCCGCGCCGGCTACCGCTTCGATATCCTCGGTCAGTGTAATGCTGCCACCCGTTTCCTTCGCGATCGCAGTGCAGGTATCGATCAGTTCCTGCTCCGGGAAATATTTTCTGCTCGTGCAGCCCACATAATGCATGCCGAGTTTTGCGCAGACAACCATGTAGGAATTGCCCATATTAAAACGTGCATCACCCATATACACAAGTTTCACGCCTTTGAGTCTTCCCAAATGCTCACGGATCGTCATGCAGTCCGCCAGCATCTGCGTCGGATGGAATTCATCCGTCAGGCCGTTCCATACCGGAACACCTGCGTATTCCGCCAATGTCTCTACGATCTCCTGACCGTAACCTCGATATTCGATTCCATCGAACATTCTGCCGAGCACACGTGCCGTGTCGGCGATGCTTTCTTTCTTGCCGATCTGCGAAGCCTTGGGATCAAGATAGGTCGTACCCATGCCGAGGTCATGTGCCCCGACTTCAAAAGAGCAACGGGTACGGGTGCTTGTTTTCTCAAAAATCAATGCCACATTACGACCGCGAAGCACATCGTGGACCTTACCGCTTCGCTTCATCTCTTTAAGCTTTGCCGCGAGGTCGAGCAGATACAGGATCTCTTCCGGTGTATAATCAAGTAATTTTAAAAAGCTTCTTCCTTTTAAGTTCATGCTAACGCTCCTTCACGACAAAACGCTTGTCGGATACTTCCATCACTTTTACAACTCTTCCGACCGGGATGACACCCGTATGCGGCGGTGCGCTGACGGCAAATGTCCGACCGTCCATTGTAATCTCCCCGGCACCTGCATTGTTATCGACTTCCGCAACCACGATCCCTGTGCGTCCTAAATATGTCTCTGCATTGCGCCTTCTTTTGTCACGGTTGAACACGCGCACAATAAGAGAGCGAAGCAAAAGGAACAGGATCAGTGTCGTTGCGATCGCCGAGGTCACCTGCATCCAGATCGGATATTCCAATAATGCAAGAACCGCGCCTACTATGCAACCGATCGCCGGCCAGATAAAAGTAAGCCCCAGTGTGATCATTTCGATCGCCGCGAAGACAACAATGGCAAACAGCCAGAAATACATCATGTTACTCTGTTTCCTCCGTTCCTATGAAAGGGGATCGATATACTCTTTGGTATCTTTTGCGATGACGCCCGCAAACAGGATCAGGGACAAAAGGTTCGGAATGCACATAACACCGTTGCAGAAGTCTGCGGCATCCCACAGGATCTGAGCGCTGAGCACAAATCCGACAAATGTCATCGCTACATGCAGTACACGGAAGCCCACGATTGAGCGGGAACCGAACATATACTGCCATGCTGCCTCGCCGTATGTCTCCCAACCGATCGTGGTGGAGAAGCAGAACAGCACCAGGCAGACAGTTACAACAATATCACCCACCGTACCGAGTGTCATGGTCCATGCCGTGTTGGAGATCGCAGCTGTCTCGGTGACGGGGATCCCGCCGCCCGCAACAACCTCGTTTACGCCGGATACCAGAATGACAAGTGCCGTAAAGGTACAGATGATGATCGTGTCAAAAAATACTTCAACGATACCGTAAAGGCTCTGCTTAGCCGGAACCTCGATATCGGATGTTACGTGTACAAGCGGTGCGCCGCCGACGCCTGCTTCATTGGAGAAAACACCTCTCGTTACGCCTTTGGAGATCGCCGTTCTGATCGTGATACCGGTCACGCCGCCCCATGCCGCATCACTTGAAAATGCACTTGAGAAAATAAGTGCAAATGCGCTCGGGATCTGGTCAAAGTGAAGCACCAGAATGATAAGCCCGAAGAAAACATAAATAAACGCCATAAGCGGAGTCAGAACCGAGCACACGTTACCGATCTTCTTCACACCGCCCATGATAACCAGAGCGGACAATGCACAGAACAGGATGCCCCAGACATAAGAAGGCACGGACGGCAATGTGGTTCCGAGAACGCCTGCAATCGAGCTGGACTGTACCGCATTACAGGAGATGAATGATACGAGTACGCAGCAGATCGCAAAAACAGCACCGAGAATGCGTGCAAGCCACTTTACATTGTCCTTCATGCCGCGCGTCAAAATGTACATAACACCGCCACGCCAGATGCCCTTGTCATCCTTTTCTCTATAGTGCATCGCAAGAAGGATTTCCGAATATTTTGTCGCCATACCGGTGATCGAAGCGATCCACATCCAGAAGATCGCACCCGGGCCACCGGATACGAGTGCTGCTGCTACGCCGACCACATTGCCGTTACCGACACAGCTCGAAAGTGCTGTAGCAAGTGCCTGGAAAGGCTTCAGCTGCCCGTCGCCGGATTCTTTGCGTTTGAGGTTACCGAATACTTCCTTTACGGCTGTCCCGAACTTTCTGAACTGTACGCCTCTTGTCACGATCGTCATCAGAATACCGGTTCCGAAGAAGACGATCAGCATGATCGGCCCAAATAAAAAGCCCATAGACGAGATAAAAAACTCATCCAGACCGGTCAGCGCAGAGTTAAATACTTCTCCCATTTTGAATACTCCCCTCGTAAATACATTTTTAAAAATAACCCGGGGCTTCTTCGAAAGTCCCGGGTAAATCTCTTCCCATCATCACCAGAACACATGCGATCCGATCACGATACCGTCATGATTGCCGGCCCGTCTGAAATGCGTTGCCGTCCCGACATTGGAAGCTCCCGCGATCGCTTCCTGCGCTGCCTGCAGGCAGCTTGCCTTCACACCCTTCGTGATCTTCGCGGCAACCTTTCCGTTCAGTGCCGGCGGAAACTGTCCGGAGGCATAGATAACACCCTGCACGGTATTGGGATAGCCTGCGCTCCTGACACGGTTCATAACAACCGCACCGACTGCCAGCATCCCTTCGTAGGGCTGTCCGCCCGCTTCACACTGGATCAGCGCGCCGAGCAGCACTTCATCGGAGGACTCCACAGGCACGGCACCAAGATCCACTGGTGACTTTGCAGCCGCCTCATCCGCCTTGCGCTTCGCCTCAAGCTCCGCTTTTTTACGCTTCTCTTTTTCTTCGGCCGCTTCGCGCTTCTTGATCTCTTCCATCGTCTCGCCGGCATCGATCACGAATTCAACCGTAGCATATTCTGCTGAGATATAGCCTTTATCGCCTTCAAACTCAACGCTCAGCCATTTATCGTTGATCAGTCCCAGTGCCTCGATCTCTTCACCTTTGCCGATCACGCCGTATATGCCGGCATCTTCCTTGGGTTCTTTGCGCACGCGAAGTCCGTTCGTTGTGACCGTTGCGATCTGCATCCCCACTTCATCGGCTTTTTTGCGTGCCTCAGCGCCGAATAACAGGAAATCGTCACGAACCCAGCCGACAACATTTCCTGACTTTAACTTCGTCCATCCGCCTTTGCGTTCGATGTAATCACCGCCGCAATCTTCATATAGCTTTCCGACCTTGTCGGAATCTTCGTTCGCTTCTTCCCGGACGTTAACGGAAGATTTTACGTTCGCCATAACAAGCTTCGGCCTGTCTGACTCTCCGTCCTCATCGTCTGCGTCCGTTTTATCTTTTTGTGCTTTATTGCCGCTTTCGGACTTTGCGTCCGTATCAGTGTCATCTGCATCGATAACCGTGGCTGCACCTGCTGTGATGGCGCTGATCCGATCGGTATCGCTCTTCGCGATCGCCGTCGTATGCAGCATCCCCAATGCCATGGTCCCCGCAAAAAACGCAAAGACCGATCGCAGCAGTCGTCTGCCGGTTGCTTTCATAGTCCCCTCCGACAAATCTGATTATTTCAGACTTGTTTCATGTGTTACAGGATTATTACATACAACCAACATATTAGCAAAATGCCCAATTTATGTCAAGTTTGGCGCCTTTGACGTGCCGCTTCATAGAGAAGCACAGCCGATGCGATCGCCGCGTTAAGCGATTCCACACCGCCCTCCATCGGAATCTTCATATATGTATCTGCAGCATCTGCCGTCTCTTTTTTCAGACCGTTCCCTTCATTTCCTATGAGAAAAGCGCTCCCTCTCGTAAAGTCGCAGACATCATACGTTTTCGTCCCCGCAAGGTGCGCCGCATAGGTCGTGATCCCACGCCCTTTCAATGTTTTTACAAAAGTGGGAAGATCCTTGGTAACAAGAAACGGCACGCGGTAGATCGATCCCATCGTAGCGCGGATTACCTTGGGATTATAGATATCCACCGTATCACTCGTCATGACGATCCCACTGATTCCCGCGCCTTCGCCCGTACGGATCATCGTCCCGAGATTACCGGGATCCTGAATGTCCTCGGCGATCAGAAGAAGCGGCGCCTCTCCGTCCAAAAGGTCTGACGGTTCATAATGAAATGCCCGCATCACGCACAAGATCCCCTGCGGCGTGACCGTATCGGACAGCTTCTTAAACACCTCGGAGGAGACCGTCTCCGCATACGCACCCGCCGCCTTACATTCGTCTATTTTTTTTGCTGCCGCATCGGAAACAGAAAAGGATTCGGAAATGTAAACTTCCCGAATCCGACTGATCGGTGCTTCCAGGAACATCCGGATGCCTTCCACAACAAATGCATCCTGCTCCCTTCTCGCTTTCGATTTGCTCTGCAGCAGCAGTACGTTTTTGATCTTCGGATTGCCCGGACTTGTGATCATCGTCTGCTCCTTACATATCTGACAGCTCTGTCATTATCTGGACAGTGCCTTACTGATCTCATACTGATATTCGTTGATGCTCTTCTCCATCGCAAGTGCTTCTTCGATGTCGAAGTCCGTAAATTCACCGTGCTTATAGGCAACCACGCGGTTCGTCTTGCCCTGGCAGAGGATATCCGCCGCATAAGCGCCCATGATCGATGCATAGTAGCGATCCTTACAGGTCGGGCTGCCGCCGCGCTGCATGTAGCCGAGGATCGTCGCTCGCGTCTCAACACCGGTCGCCGCCTCGATCCTTCTCGCCATCGATGTGGAATGGCCGATGCCCTCCGCATTGATGATGATGTGGTGCTTTTTGCCCTTTTTACGATTCGTGATGATGTTGTTGATGATCGCCTGCTCGTTGTAGTCGTACTTCTCCGGAAGCAGGATATCTTCCGCGCCGTTTGCGATGCCGCACCAAAGTGCGATATGGCCGGCGTTCCTTCCCATTACCTCAATGATACTGCAGCGTTCATGAGAAGAAGATGTATCACGTACCTTATCGATCGCTTCCATCGCCGTGTTAACAGCTGTGTCGAAGCCAATCGTATACTCCGTACATGCGATATCAAGATCAATGGTACCCGGAATGCCGATCGTATTAATGCCGTGCTTGGAAAGCGCCATTGCGCCCCTGTAGGAACCATCGCCACCGATGACAACCAGACCGTCGATCTTATGCTTCTTGCAGATCTCCACGCCTTTCAGCTGTCCTTCTTCCGTCATAAACTCCATGCATCTGGCTGTTCCCAGAATCGTACCGCCGTGCTGAATCGTATCAGACACGTCATGCGGCTGCATATCGAAGATCTCTTCATTTAAAAGACCCTGATAGCCCTTCTTGATCCCTTTTACCTTGACGCCGTTGTGGATCGCCTTACGAACGACGGCACGGATGGCCGCGTTCATTCCCGGCGCGTCACCACCGCTCGTCAGAACACCGATCGTCTTAATTTCCTTGGCCATTGTGAATCCTCCCTGTCAATTGCCTTCATCATAATCGAATTTCGTGAGAATTTCAATCGTTTCGGCCTTTAATACGTAATTTTTATGTTTTCTTCTCCAAAGCGTTCCCGCAGTCTGGCCTGCAGATTTTCATCCGCATTCACGTTGCGGTTCGCCGGAAGACGTTTCATCGCTTTCTCTTCTTCCACATAGATCACAACGCTGTCCTTGCCGTCAGAAGTAAGGAGCATCTCATCAAGAGCACTCGCATTTACCTCGTATTCGGCCTTTGTCGCGAATTTGATCCAGAGCTTGCACGGCATATCACTAAAGCGCACGATGCTCTCCGCGATCAGCTTACCGTCCTTCTCTTCTTCCACGGAAGCACGCCCCGTTACGAAGATCTTTGCATCCGGCTCCAGGATCTTTGCATAGCGCTCATAATCTTTCGGAAAGACGATCACTTCCACGCTCCCCGCAAGATCCTCGACGGTGAGAAAAGCCATCACCTTATCGTTCTTGGTATACTTGATGGTCTTCTCTGCCAGAAGGCCACCGATCGTCACCTTTTTGCCATCTTCAATCGCAGACGAGCCCGTCTCGTCATCCAGCATGAAATCGGATGTGATCGCAGTGCTCTTCGCGCGCCATATCGCCTCGTATTCTTCCATCGGGTGGCCGCTGACGTAGATGCCGAGCACTTCTTTTTCAAAAGAAAGCTTCGTCTCCTTTGCATACTCACCGACATTCGGAAGTGCAATGTCGTAGCTTTCCTTGTCCTCATCGGACGCCAGATCGAAGAGCGTCATCTGCCCTGCCATGTTGTTCTTCTTGTCCTGCTGGATGCTGTCCATGATCCGTACATAGATGCTCATGAACTGCTTTCTGGTGCCGCCGAGACCATCGAGCGCACCCGCTTTGATCAGGTTCTCGACCGCACGCTTGTTAACGCCAAGCTCCGCTGTTCGTGTTGCAAAATCCTTGAGATTCGTATATGGTCCACGCGCTTCACGCTCGGCCACAATACTGTCGATAACACTCGGTCCGATACTCTTAATCGCCGTCAGCGCATAGCGGATTGCGCCATCTGCGACAGAAAATCCCGATTCACCTGCATTGATATCCGGTGGCAGGATCTGAATGCCCATGCTGCGGCAGTTCATGATATATTCGGACACCTTCTTGCCGTTATCGATCACGGACGTAAGAAGCGATGCCATGAACTCGAGCGGATAGTAGTATTTGAGATATGCGGTCTGGTACGATACGACCGCGTAGCAAGCTGCATGCGATTTGTTAAATGCATATTTAGCAAAATCCATCATGTCATCATAGATCTTGCTTGCCGTCTGCTCGTCGATCCCTTTGGACACACAGCCGGGAACACCTTCCTCCGGATTGCCGAAGATGAAATTGGCGCGCTCTTTTTCCATAACCGCCTGCTTCTTCTTGCTCATTGCACGGCGCACAAGATCCGACCGTCCCAGCGTATAACCGCCAAGATCACGCACGATCTGCATAACCTGCTCCTGGTAGACGATACAGCCGTATGTCGGCGACAGGATCGGCTCTAATTGCGAGCAGGCATATGTGATCGCATCACGATTGTTCTTACCTTTGATATATTTGGGGATAAAATCCATCGGCCCCGGACGGTAGAGTGAGATACCCGCAATGATATCCTCTAAGTTTTGGGGCTTCAGCTCCTTCATGAAGTTCTTCATTCCGGCACTTTCCAGCTGGAAGATGCCTTCCGTACGCCCCGAACCGATCGAAGCAAGAACCTTGGGATCATCGTAGTCGATGTGAAGCAGGTCGATCTTCCGACCCGTATCACGCTCGATCATCCCTACCGCATTCTGCAGGACGGTCAGCGTACGAAGGCCGAGGAAGTCCATCTTCAGAAGGCCCAGCTCTTCCAGTGTCGTCATCGTAAACTGCGTCGTGATCGAACCGTCGGCGCCGCGTGAGAGCGGTACGAACTCGTCGGCACTCTTCTGACAGATCACAACACCCGCGGCATGCATGGATGTATGGCGCGGCAGACCTTCCAGGCGCTTACACATATCAATGAGATGATGTACCTTCTCATCCTCCTCATAGAGTTTACGGAATTCCGGATTCATCGAAAGCGCTCGCTCCAAGGTGATATTCAGTTCATTCGGCACCATTTTCGCAATGGAATCCGCATAGGCATACGGCAGATCCATCACACGCGCCACATCGCGGATTACGCCCTTCGCAGCAAGCGTACCGAACGTCACGATCTGCACGACCTTGTCCTTGCCGTATTTGCGGCTCACATAGTCGATGACTTCCTGGCGCCTCTCAAAGCAGAAATCCACGTCAATATCGGGCATGGACACGCGTTCCGGATTCAGGAAACGCTCAAACAGCAGACTGTAACGGATCGGATCAATGTCCGTGATCCGGAGGCAATAGGATACAATACTGCCGGCGGCGCTGCCTCGTCCCGGACCGACAGCAATGTCATGTTCTTTGGAATAATTGATAAAATCCCATACGATCAGGAAGTAGTCGACATACCCCATCTTGCGGATAACGCCAAGCTCATAATCAAGGCGCTCCCGAAGCGTCATGCCAATCTTCTCGCGCACATACGCTTCATCCGTATCAGCATAGCGCTCTTTTAACCCCACATCGCACAAGTGATTTAAATACGTCCAGGAATCGTAACCTTCCGGCACTTCAAATTTCGGGAGCTTCGTGACGCCGAACTCGATCTCCACATGGCAGCGGTCCGCAATCTCCTGCGTCCGCTCCACCGCATCCCATGCATAGGGGAACAGCCCCTTCATCTCCTCTTCGCTCTTGACATAGTACTGGCCGCCCTCATATCGCATGCGGTCTTCATCGTCAAGTTTCTTACCGGTCTGCAGACACAAGAGGATATCGTGCGGTGCCGCATCCTCAGCATATGTATAATGTACGTCATTGGTGCACACGAGCGGAATGCCGAGCTCTTTGCTCATCTCGATGAGCGCAGCGTTGACGGTCTGCTGCTCCGGGATCCCGTGATCCTGAAGCTCCAGAAAATAATTCCCTGCTCCGAAACAGTTTAAGTATTTCTTCGCACAGTCCTTCGCTTCTGCGATCAGCCCTTTTTGAATGAGGCGCGGCACTTCGCCGGCCAGACACGCGGACAGCGCGATGATCCCTTCGTGATAAGTGTTCAGCACTTCCATATCGACACGCGGTCTGTAATAAAAGCCTTCGGTAAAGCCGCGGCTCACGATCTTCATTAAGTTGGCATAACCCGTATTGTTCTCTGCCAGAAGGACAAGATGGTGGTAACGGTCTTCTCCGCCCGTTGTCTCCTTATCGAAGCGGGAATTCGGTGCCACATAGACTTCGCATCCAAGCACAGGGTTTATCCCCGCTTCCCTTGCGGCGCGGTAAAAATCGATCACGCCGTACATAACGCCGTGGTCTGTAATCGCCGCCGCCGTCATGCCGAGCTCTTTGCACCTTTTCACATATTCTTTGATCTTGTTGGACCCGTCCAGAAGACTGTATTCCGTATGGGTATGAAGATGTACGAATGACATGTGTGTCCCCTCAAATCTGCAATAAAAAAGAGATAGGATGCAAGCATCCTATCTCATATTTTAGCACATCGTGTGCATGTTTCGTGTTGCTATTTACAGATATTTTTTCAGTACATCTGCCTTGTCTGTCTTCTCCCAGGGAAGATCCAGATCGTTGCGGCCGAAGTGACCGTAAGCCGCTGTCTGCTTGTAGATCGGACGACGAAGGTCGAGCATCTTGATGATGCCTGCAGGACGAAGATCGAAGTTCTCACGAACGATCTCTACAAGCTTGTCGTCGCTTACTTTGCCTGTGCCGAAGGAATCAACCATGACAGATGTCGGCTGTGCAACACCGATCGCATAAGAAAGCTGGATCTCGCACTTCTCTGCAAGACCTGCCGCTACGATGTTCTTTGCAACGTAACGTGCCGCATAAGCTGCGGAGCGGTCAACCTTCGTGCAGTCCTTACCGGAGAATGCACCGCCGCCGTGACGAGCATATCCACCGTAGGTATCTACGATGATCTTACGGCCTGTCAGACCTGCATCACCATGCGGTCCGCCGATTACGAAACGGCCTGTCGGGTTAATGAAGAACTTGGTATCCTTGTCAACGAGTTCCTTCGGAAGGACCTCATCGAATACATATTTCTTGATATCTTTGTGGATCTGCTCCTGTGTTACATCAGGATCGTGCTGTGTACTTAAAACGACAGCCTCAAGGCGCTTGGGCTTGCCTGCCTCATCGTACTCAACGGAAACCTGGCTCTTGCCGTCCGGTCTTAAGTATTTGAGTGTGCCGTTCTTTCTAACCTTGGTCAGCTGCAGTGCCAGCTTGTGTGCCAGAGAGATGGGATACGGCATCAGCTCTTCTGTTTCATTCGTCGCATAACCGAACATCATACCCTGATCGCCTGCACCGATCGCTTCGATCTCGGCATCGGACATCTTGTTCTCCTTAGCTTCCAGCGCCTTGTCAACGCCCATTGCGATATCGGAAGACTGCTCGTCGATCGCTACCAGTACGGCACATGTATTGCCGTCAAAACCATACTCGGACTTGTCATAGCCGATCTCTTTAACGGTGTCTCTTACGATCTTCTGGATATCAACATACGCATTGGTCGTGATCTCACCGGTTACCAGTACAAAACCTGTACATGTTGCTGCCTCACAAGCTACACGGCTCATGGGATCTTCTTTCATCAGGGCATCCAGGATGGCATCGGAAATGGCATCGCACATCTTATCGGGATGGCCTTCGGTTACGGATTCGGATGTAAATAATCTTTTTTCCATATGATTCTCCTTCTTAAAATTGGGGATAAAAAAATCCGCTTCATAAGCGGATCCAAAGTAACGTTGATACTCAAATCCTCTTATTGTTCGATTGCTCGCTCAGGTAGGCACCTTCCTTTCGGGGTTGCCGTGGCTTCATAAGTCCTATGTACCTCCACCACTCTGAATAAGAGAAAACATACAATATTGAATTCTTATATCTTCTG
>JAIKWO010000136.1 GCA_024684675.1 Lachnospiraceae bacterium | reverse complement strand
GGATATCGAGAAGGCGCAGGCGAAGTTCACGGTTCTGTCCGATTCGGTAGAGGCCTCCATCCGCGAGATCAATACGATCAAAGAGATGACCGGAAAGCTCGATGCGATCAAGGACGATCTTGCCAAGACGACATCCGAACTCGGTGCAATCTCCGAAGAGCTTGGCGCTTCTGCGCAGGAAGTATCCGCATCCTGCCAGGTTGTAACGGCGGCATGCTCCGATACGCAGCAGTCGGCGGTTGAGATGCGCAATATCAACGAGAACATGAGTCAAGCGATCGATTTCTTTAAACTGTAATACTATAAAATCATTAGACCCCGCAAATGCGGGGTCTTTTTTTGTTACAAAATACGTTTTACAAAAGTCTTTTAAAAAAGTGTTTAAAAGAATGAAAAAGTGTGCTATCATTTGAAAATGAGAGGTACTATTTCATTTTGATGTGAATCGCATATAGAGGGGGGAGCATACTATGGGGATTCATAAGAAAAAAACAGGCAGGATCAGTATGAGAACTGTACTGATGATGTTTGCGCTTGTTCCAATGTTGATCTTGTCCGGTTCGCTGAGCGCCTTTTCGATTACGAGGAGCTCGAGAGAACTGAAAGAATCAGCATGCAACTCAATGGTTTCAATGGTTCGCGAGATCGGAAGCGCATTTGATTATACGGTCGAAAGCAACGAGAGGATCTTGTGTGCGTATTCGACATCTCCGCTTGTAAAGGACATCATGATCAGTCCGCTGCTGGGCGTAGAGAACGGTAGAGCGCAGAACTATACGACAGATTTTTATTCCAAGGTAAGTGGTTGGGAAGGTCTCTACATCTCCAGCTGGGAGACGCAAGTCCTGGCGCACTCGAATCCCGATGCGATCGGCATGGTGCTTCGTGAAGGCGACAGCTTGACAAAGCTTCAGGATAACATCCTTGCATGCGATGGGACATACAATGCCGGTATTTTAAAATCGCCGTCATCCGGACAGCTTGTTATGTCGCTTTATGTACCTGTTTTTGACGATGATGGATCGCCGCTTGGTTTTGTCGGCGGCGCAATGTCCGTGCATGATATCGCAGAACATTATTCGGATGTTTCATCTCTTGGTCTGTCTTCTGCGTATATGTATTTTGTGGATCCGACAGGAACACTCCTGTATCACAAGGATGAGGCGAAGGTCGGACAGCCGGTTGAAAATACAGCGATCAAGGCACTTGTTGACCAGATTGCAGCAGGAACCCATCCGGAACCGGCCTGTGTAGAGTATAAAGAGAATGGAAAAACGCAGCTGGCCGGCTATTTCGTTGCTGCTGACAATTCTTATATCGCTGTGATCGCAGCAGACGAAGACGATGTGCTTTCGAGCGTTCAGGAGACAACGAAGGTATCGCTCATTCTGTTGATTGCCGGAATCCTTGCTTCTGCTGTTCTGACGATCCTGATCGCGTTCCACGTAGCCAAGCCGCTTATGAAGATCACGACCGCGATCGAGCAGATCAGCCGCGGTGATGTGACAGCCAGATGTGATGCAAACTCTGTGATCCGTGAGACGGCAGGCATCACAGAAGCATTCCATTCACTGAAAGAAGCGTTGAATACGTCGATGATCAATGTAAAAGATTCGGCCAATGCATTGAACGGCGCGATTATCAACGTGGATGGCAAGACGACCAACAATGTGGAGCAGGTATCCAGGATCAATGATGCGATCAGTGATGTATCACAGACATCACAGGTTGTTGCGGACGATGCCCAGGTGATCGCGGCGAAGTCCATGGAACTTGGAGAAAACATCGAGATCCTGACGGATAATGTAACGACGCTCTTTGATGCGTCTCAGACGATCAAATCGGCAAACGATGAGGCGACCGACTGCATGCAGTCTGTCTATGCAAACGGCAATGAGTCCGTTATCGCGATCCGCAACATCTCCGATAAGATCGCGGAGACCAATGAAGCGATCAGCAAGATCGGAACTGCGGTTCAGGCGATCGAATCGATTGCTGCGCAGACCAATCTGTTATCCTTAAATGCATCCATTGAGGCGGCAAGAGCAGGTGAGGCCGGCAAGGGCTTTGCGGTCGTTGCGGATGAGATCAGATCGCTTGCAGATTCTTCCGCAGAATCCGCACGTGAGATCAAGCAGGTGATTGAGGATGTTATTGCGCTTTCGAATGGGACGGTTGAGATATCCGGTAAAGTATATGAAGTAATCACGAGGGAACAGGAAGACATCGAAGAGGCACAGGCAAAATTCACCGTTCTGTCAGAGTCTGTGGAGGCTTCGATCCGTGAGATAGGCAGAATCAAAGAAATGACAGGACGCCTCGATACGATCAAGGACGAACTGTCCAAGACGACTTCCGAACTCGGTGCGATCTCCGAGGAGCTCGGCGCTTCCGCACAGGAAGTATCCGCATCCTGTCAGCTGGTTACCACGGCCTGCACGGATACGCAGCAATCCGCGATTGAGATGCGTAATATTAATGAGAACATGAGTCAGGCGATTGACTTCTTTAAGCTGTAAAAACTAGACAGCCCCGGAATCCGGGGCTGTTTTTTATCGGTATGGGTGCTCCTTGATGTACGCATCCAGGATCGCGGCGGACATACCGCAAAGCTCCTTGCAGGGGCGCTTTTGATAGTACTTGTCGGTACGCGCTTCGGGCGTCGGTGCATCGTGCTTCTTGGAAAGGCCGAGAAGCTCGCGGCAGACGATCGAGCCGTTTTCTTCCTCGAATACCTTGCACATTTCCTGAATGCGTGCATAGTGATCCTTTTTCTCTTCGTTCGCTTTGGGATCATCGTAGCCGTAGAGGATGCCGGTCACCAGCGCAAGACCGCTGATCGTGCCGCATACTTCGCGCATGCGCCCGATGCCGCCGCCGAATGAACTGCTCATCGAGGCGAGTGCCTTTTCATCATAGGGTAAAAGATCCGCAAAGGCGAGCGTGACTGCCTGCGCACAGTTGAATCCTTCCGCAAAAAGATCCATTGCCTTCTTGCTTCTGTCACATGTCATATCGTAATCCATATTTGTCTCCTTTCTTCCCGGACGTAATTGATAACGCATTTTCACTTGTTCATCCCCATTATAGCAAAATAGTCATGAAAGTGTGATACTATACAGATAGAGGCTTGCGCGTTTGCGGCAGATCGAATGAATTCTTGAATAAAGCATAGGGGAAGCTATGAAACGTTGTGTGATCGTCGGCGGTGCGCCGATCGGTAACTATCAAATGATAAAAGAGGCGTTGCGGGCAGATGACTGCATGGTCTATTGCGACAGCGGTCTTCGCCATGAGACGGGCATCGGCAGGATGGCCGATCTTATCGTGGGTGATTTTGACTCACATGAAAACCCGGGGCGTGATGCGGAGACGATCGTGTTACCGACCGAGAAGGATGATACGGATACGTTTTTTGCAGTGAAAGAGATGATGCGCCGCGGCTATGAAGATTTTCTCCTGATCGGTATGCTGGGGATGCGAATGGATCACTCGCTTGGAAATCTGTCGATCCTGATGCATTTGTATCATGCAGGGAAAAAGGCGCTTCTTTTGGATGACTGGTCGGAGATGGAGATCGTAGGTCGGACGCCTTCTTACATTGCGGATCGTTTTCCGTTTTTCTCTGTGATCAATCTGGGCGGATCGGCAAGGCGGATCCATATTGACAACGCAAAGTATCCGCTTGCCGGATCAGAGATCGCTTGGGATTACCAATACGGCATCAGCAACGAGCCGCTTCCCGGGGAGACTGCAAGCGTTTATGCAGAGGAAGGGGAAGTGCTGTTAATTCGAATCTTCGAACAATAGATGCAATAAATACAAGTAATTTCAATATATTCCATAAAATATACAAATGTTGAAAGGAATTGTCAGTTTCCGCAATCTGTATTAAAATTATATTTATATATGGATAGGGGGAATTGAAAATGAATAAACTGTTTGGCAGTCTGCCTTTCAGACTGCTTCTCGGCATTGTTGTCGGTATCGTTTTGGGACGTCTCTTTAACGAGCAGGTAATGGAGGTCGTTGTGCCGATCCGAAACATTATGTCGCAGATCATCATGTTTACCGTGCCGCTGATCGTGATCGGGTTTATTGCACCGTCAATCACATCACTTGGTACGAATGCGTCCAGACTTTTGGGACTGGCCGTTGTGCTCGCTTATATGTCGTCCGTTTTGGCGGCGCTTTTAAGTACGGCATGCGGATATGTATTGATCCCGCACCTTTCGATCGCGTCGGATGCATCCGTAAAGGAGCTTCCTGCGGATATCTTCGGACTGCAGATTCCGCAGATCATGCCGGTCATGTCGGCACTTGCGTTCAGTCTGTTTATCGGACTTGCAGCTACATGGACGAAGTCTGAGCGAACCATTGAACTTCTGAAAGAATTCCAGAACATCGTGCTGAAGATCGTGGAGAAGGTGATCGTGCCGATCCTCCCGTTCTATATTTGTGCGACGTTCATCGGATTGTCATATGACGGAACCGTTACACAGCAGTTCCCGGCATTTATTGAGATCATCATCATCGTGCTTGTCGGTCACTATGTATGGATGGCTGTGCTGTATACGGTGGCGACGATCTATTCCGGCAAGAGGGGCTCCGAAGTGTTCCGACACTACGGTCCCGCATATCTGACCGCTGTAGGAACGATGTCTTCAGCGGCAACACTTTCCGTAGCACTTGACTGTGCGCACAAGTCAAAAGTACTTCGCAAGGACATGGTTGACTTTGGCATTCCGCTTTTTGCCAATATCCATCTTTGCGGCTCGGTTCTGACCGAAACTTTTTTCTGTATGGCGATTAATCTGATGTTGACCGGAAGCCTTCCGTCTGTGATGACGATGATCGTATTCTGCGTTCTTCTGGGAATATTTGCGGTCGGTGCACCCGGCGTTCCCGGCGGTACGGTCATGGCTTCACTTGGTATAGTTGTATCTGTCCTTGGCTTTGATGCGACGGGTACGGCGCTGATCCTCGCGATCTTTGCGCTGCAGGACAGCTTCGGAACCGCCTGCAACGTGACGGGTGACGGTGCACTGACCTTGATCTTGACGGCATATGCCGATCGCCATGGCATCAAGGAAGGTCAATAGAAAACAAAAACGATGATAGGAGAGTCTGTATGAGCAAAAGACGCGGAAGAAAAGAAATGCTTACGGTGTTGATTTTTGTCGAGGCGATTGCAGTGACTGCTATTTGTCTCAATATCTGGCCGGATCAGAAGGCTTTTCCGATTCTGATCCTTGCTGAGACGGTTGCGGCTTTTTTGGCGCTGCTCTCCTTAAAAAAGAGTCTGCATACATGCAGAGAGACTGATCCTGTTTCTTCGGAAGAGAGCATAGCCATTTCAGAAGAACGCGCATCAATCGAAGAAGAGCGCGCATCGCTTGAAGACATGCGTCAGATGCTCGAGGAAGAGAAGGCGCGTTTGGAACAGATGAAGGCGGATGCAAGCGCCGGCACCGACTCCGATGAACTGGAAAAATTGCGCGCAGAGCTCGAAGAAGAACGTGAGATTCGTGAGGAGCTGGCGGACGAGATCGATGCCAAGACGGAAGAAATCCTAAGGCAGCAGGTGATGATCGGTTCTGCACTTCAGGTTGCAAACGACGTATCCAAAGCCAGATCCGAATTCGTAACGACCATTTCACACGATATCAGAACGCCGATGAATGCGATCATCGGTTTTACGAATCTTGCGCTGAAGGACGAGAGTCTTTCCGAGGAAGTACGTTCCTATCTTTCCAAAGTCAGCCGTGCATCGGATCATATGCAGACGATGCTGGAGGAGCTTCTTGAATCCGAGAAGTCCCAGATGGAAAAAGAATCTGAAAAGCCGACGAATGTGCGAAAACTCATGGAGGGTCTCTGCACATACGTGAAGGAAGATACCGATCGCAAGAAACAGATTTTCTCAATCGATACAACAGGCATCCGCGAGCGGGATGTTATTCTGGATCCGATCCGCTTAAACCAGGTGATTCAGAATGCATTTGCCGATGTGCAGAAGAGTACGCCTGAATACGGCAAGATGATGATCTCGGTTCGTGAAGACGAAGTGCCCGGCATGGATCGTAAAGAATATGATTTCTATATCTCGAGTGACCGGATCTATGATGATGCCGAGCCTGAGACAGAAAGCTCCATGGCGGTAACAAGGAATCTGGCGGAACTCATGGGCGGCTCGCTTGAGGTGCAGAACGAAGGCAGCTCCGGACTGTGTCTGACCGTGACGATCCCGTTCAGAGAAGTCGGGGAAGAAAAGGAAGAGACAGAGACGGCTGTCGCTACGGAAGAATACCGTGTGGATGAAGCCCGTTTCCGCGGCGCACATGTCCTTGTTGTAGAAGATTTCGAGCTGAATATGGATATCACGCAGAAGATCTTAAGTGATTACGGTATGATCCCGGATGGTGCCGAGAACGGACAGATCGCGCTTGATAAAGTCAGCGTTTCGCCTGCGGGCACATATGATATGATCCTGATGGATGTTGAGATGCCGGTTATGGATGGTCTTGAGGCAACCAGACGTATTCGCGAATTGGATGATCCGAAGCTTGCCAATATTCCGATCGTTGCCATGACGGCAAATGCATTTGCGGAAGACAAGGCATCGGCTCTTGAGGCCGGTATGGACGGTTACATCGCAAAGCCGATCAGCCCCGATAAGCTTCTTGCTACGATGGAAAGCCATATGCCGCGCACGCTCGGGAAGCACTAACGAAAGAAGAGCAGTATATGAATGAATACAGTGCAGTCGTAACGACTGTTGTCATTGCGGCGTTCACGTTTGTGATGCAAAAAGTGCTGAGCAATGTGTTCAGCGGCGTCGCACTGATCATCTCCAGGCCTTTCAAAAAGGGCGACAAGGTGATGATCAAATATTTGAACGGCAACGAGATCATTTCGGGTCGCGTTGAGCGTATCAGTGTAATGCACGTTAAGATTAAGACATACAATCGGGATATCTGCATCATCCCAAGTAACCAGTTCGATAATCTGGTCATTATCAACCGCGATCTCAGTGGTGGTGTGAATCATACGGAGACGATCGGGATTACGCCGAATTCGAACATTGATAAGGCTATTGCGCTGATCCGTGCCACTGTTTTAAACGACGTGCAGACGGAAAACACAGATGAGAATACGCAGATTACCTGTAAAGTAGTGGGGGATCGTCTGGTTCTGACATACAATGTTCGTACCTATAATGTGGATACCTCGTTTGAAGTGTGCAGCGACATCACAAGACGGATCGTGCGCAACTTCAGTGAAGCGCCGGATATCACCATTGCGTGACAGAGGTACCGACCATGATGGAAAAGGATCTGTTCGGGCCGATAAAAGAATATTTTGAAAGCTTCGGTTATACATGCGACGGGGAAGTAAAAGACATCGATCTTTATATGGAAAAAGATGGTGCCTCCGTTGCCGTTGAATTAAAGAAGTCACTTGATTTTAAGGCTGTTCGCCAGGCAGCGCTCAGACAGAAGGTGACGGATACCGTGTTCATCGGAATCTTTCGTCCTTCTAATATGCGTGCGCGTGCCTTTCGGGACAGCCTGTATCTGTTAAAAAGGCTGGGAATCGGATTGATCACCCTTGCGCCGCGAACAGGCGTCATTGAGATCGTAAACGAGCCTGCTGTCAGCGAACTGTCGCTTTATATGAGGCGTAACGGCGCACAGAAAAAAGAGCTGGCTGCAGAATTTCAAAGACGCCGCATCAAAACGACGGTCGGCGGGGTGACGCATACGCAAGTTTTGACGGGATACCGGCAGGAAGCGCTTCTTGTGCTTCACGGACTTGGCTGTCTTGGCGGAGAGAGCACGGGAGCTGCCTTGCGAAAAGAGACCGGGATCGAGCGCGCCAGACAGATCTTGTACGATAATCACTACGGCTGGTTTGAACGCGCGGGACACGGGGTCTACCGTATCACGGAAGAAGGCCGCGAAGCGCTGACCGCCTATGCGGATGTTTTGGGGGAAATACTGCGAACATGAAGATCAGTCTTTATGCGGATGCGGATGCAGATTCCGCAAAAGCAAAAGAAATAGCGGGAACAGGCGGGTTTTCACAGGTTTTGACCATGCCGGTCGATACACTGTTTCTGCATCTTACCAATGAAGGCCTGCGCCTTGAAAGGGACAGCCTTTTTGTTATGGGAGATTTTGACGCCATGAAAAGGCGCCTAAAGCACGGCAATCTTTCCGGCGAGATGCTCGTTAAGGCGATGCGGTTAAAAGATGTTCCGGAGCCTTCTGTGATCGATGCTACGGCGGGTATGGGAGAAGACTCGCTCCTTCTTGCTGCGGCGGGATTTCACGTCGATCTGTACGAATATGATCCGGTGATCGCTGCGCTCCTGTCGGATGCGCTTTTGCGTGCACGAACGGTTCCGGAATTATCCGAAGCAGTCGACCGGATGAAGTTTTTTCAAAAAGACAGCGTGCGCGCGATGCATGACATGGCGGAGGCGCCGGATGCCGTATTCTTAGATCCGATGTTTCCGAAGCGCCAGAAGAGCGGCCTTGTCGGGAAGAAATTCCAGCTCCTGCAGCAGCTTGAAAAGCCGTGCGATAATGAAGAAGAGCTGCTTGCGGCGGCGCTTATGTTAAGACCAAGGAAAGTTGTTATAAAGCGCCCGCTTAAGGGCCCGTTCCTTGCAGGGCACAAGCCGTCTTATTCATTGACCGGCAAGGCAATCCGTTATGATGTAATTATGCCATGATATGGTTTATTTAGGGGGAGGATATTGATTATCATGAAAAAAAGACTTTTGCTTTCGGAGACGATCTTCGTCTCGAGCATGCTGTTCGGTCTGTTTTTCGGGGCCGGCAACCTGATCTTTCCGGTCCTGATGGGACAGGAAGCTGGTATGAACGTATGGCCTGCTTCGATCGGTTTTCTCATTACGGGCGTGGGCCTGCCGCTTCTTGCGGTCGCGGCGCTTGGCATGACGAGGTGCGACGGCCTGTTTGAACTCGGCAAGCGTGTCGGGACGGCGTACAGCCTCTTTTTTACCTGTGCACTGTACTTAACGATCGGACCGTTCTTTGCGATCCCGAGATGTGCGACTGTATCCTTTACGATCGGCGTATCACCGATCCTGGGTGGTGAGTCGGCGCTTTGGCTGTTCATTTTTTCCGTATTGTTCTTTGCGGCGGTTCTGTGGTTCTCGCTTCATCCGAGCGGGATCCTGACATGGGTCGGCAAGATCTTGAACCCGCTGTTCCTTGTATTCCTTGCGATCTTGATGATCCGCTCATTCATAACGCCGATGGGCTCTGCCTCCGGGATCGAACCGATGGGTGGTTATATCGCGGCGGCGCTTCCGACCGGCTTCTTTGAAGGGTATAACACGATGGATGCGCTTGCGGGACTGGCATTCGGCATCATCGTCGTAACGGTCATCAAGAACCTTGGCGTGGAAGAGGGTGCGCCCGTTGCGGCGAATACGATCATTTCCGGTTTCTTCAGCTGCCTTCTGATGGGCGTGATCTATGTGCTGATGGCGATGCTCGGCGCGCAGAGCCGTAACGTCATGGAAGCCTGCGGCAACGGCGGCGAAGCGCTTGCCAAGATTGCGGAATATTATTTCGGCACATACGGCGCATTCCTGCTGGCGATCATGGTGACGGTAGCCTGCCTGAAAACGGCTGTCGGCCTTGTTACGAGCTGCAGCGAGACGTTCGTCGGCATGTTTAAGGGGACGCTTGGTCCGAAGGCCTGGACATATATTTTCACAGGCATCTCGTTCGTCCTTGCGAACCTTGGCCTCAACCAGATCATCGAATTCTCGATTCCGGTTCTGGTCTTCTTATACCCGCTTGCGATGGTGCTGATCCTGCTCGCTCTCTCTGAGAAAATCTTTGCAGGCAGCAGTCTTGTCTATAAAGCGACGATCTATTGTACGCTGCCGGTTGCGATCTGCGATTTTATCAATGCGCTTCCGATCGAGAACTTCCTGCAGAGTATCGCGCAGTCTGTCATCAACTTCCTGCCGCTTGGGAACCTCGGCTTTGCTTGGTGCATTCCGGCGCTTGCGGGATTTGCGGTATCGCTTGTGGTCGAAAAGTGCAGGAGAGTATAGTCAGATCGACAGATAAACAAAGCGCAAATGATGCGTGCATAAAAAAGGAGGACGGAAATGGCTTATGTTGACTTTAGCAAATTAACCAAGGAACAGATTGAGAAGGCGATGGCGTGCAAGACCGCCGATGAACTGGTCGCGCATGCAAAGGAAAGCGGCTTTGAGATCACAAAGGAAGAAGCGGAAGCTTTTCTGTCAGAGGCATTGGATTTTGAACTGGATGATGAAATGCTTCAGAAAGTGTCAGGCGGTGCCAAGACTTGTTATATGATCGACGGCTGCTCGTTTAAGTGCGGCACGTTAGATTGATAAGATACATGACAAGAAGCAGTATTTATGAGATGATCCTGCCGCTCGTCGGCTTGGACGACCGGGAGATCACCGGGAAAAAGCTGCTGATCAACGGTCTGTATGGAGCGGTCGATGTGGTCGATGAAAAGTCGGCGCAAATGATCAAAGCAGGGGACCCCTCCGGCCTCTCATCATCTGTGTATGAGAGGTTGATCGCTCGCGGTCATATCACGCAAAGAAGTGAGACAGAAGAGCTTGATGATGCGCTGCTGATCGGTCATATTTGCGACCGGATCGTGAACCGCGCTGTGATCAAGCCGGTTATCATGCCGACGTACAATTGCAACTTCCGGTGTCCGTACTGCTTTGAGAAGCACAGGCTGTCGCGGGATGCCGAGTGGCTTCATAAGACGATATCGCCTAAGATGATCGATGCTGTTTTTGCGGCCTTGAAGGAGCGTAGAGAGAGGGGTTATCAGATCGGCGAGCTGTCGCTGTACGGCGGGGAACCTTTTCTCAAAGAAAACCGTGCGGCCGTGCAAAGCATCTGCGAGCATGCGCGCGCGCTTGACTTGAAGCTGGATGCGATCACCAACGGCTATGAGCTTGATGCGTATATGGATCTGCTGGAAGAGTTCCGGTTTAAACGCTTGCAGATCACCGTTGATGGCGTAGGAGCACTCAATGACAGGCGGCGTCTCCACAGGGACGGCGTTCCGACCTATGAGCGCATTATGAGTAACATCAGCCTAGCACTCGAGCATGGGGTCGGGATCACGCTTCGTGTTAATGTGGATGGAGAAAATCTTGGCGAGATCGGCACGTTGCTTGCCGATCTGGACCGGCGCGGGTTAAAGCAGACACCCGACCGCTTTAGCTGCTATTTCAAGGCTGTAACGGGGGCGCCGGGGCAGGTTACCGATCAGATGGTCATGGACAAGCTGTTGTCTCTTGGCATCAAGCCTCTTGATGCGATCAGACATGAAAGCCGGTTTGGCATGCATCTTACAGCGTTGGAGCCGTTGCTTTCAGGGGAGGGTTCCCCGGCCTTTACGACCGCCTTTTGCGGGGCAGAATCCGGCGCACTTGTGATCGGGCCGGACGGCAGGATCTATGCCTGCTGGGATGTTGTGGCTAGAGAGCAGGACTCGGTCGGATTCACCGATGTGGAGAGTGGACGGTTTTTCTTTAATTATAATAAGGCCAAGTGGAGGCTTCGCACATCCGATCACATGGAACCGTGTCGTACATGTCCGCACATTCTGGCATGCCGCGGCGGATGCGCAGCAGATGCCGGAAGATATCACGGAGATTATTTCAGGGAATTCTGCGGCGAAGAAAGGGAAACGTTTGCTTTCACGGCATCAAGAGTGATCGGACGCAAGTGGGAGGAGACACAGGAAGAGCAGCTGTCGGAGTCGCTGTTTCAGCCTCTTTCTAAGCTGACGGAATCAGAACGCCGGATCCTGACAACGGGCAAACCGGTCGAGATGGCTCCTGTTTTGGAGAAGATCAAGATTTTTGACAAAAGATAACAGCAGGTCGAAATGACCTGCTGTCTATCTATCTTTCAATCGACATTGCCATGCGGCGGTACGTGTGGCGGACGCCGCGGATCGCGATGGAATAGGCCGTGATGTTCTCAGGAACGGTGATGCCGGGATAGCCGCTGTCACCGAGATGATGGATATCTGTGCCGGTCATCTTTGCCATCAGGGCGATGCGTTTGATCGTATCCGTATCGGCGCCTTCCTGGGATGTGCCGATCGCGGTCAGTGTCAGGACGCCAAGTGAATGCGCATAAGCGACAAGTTCCGTAACAAGCTGCTCGGTGATGCCCGGGACAGTGCCCGGAGCGGGAAGCAGGATGATGTCTGCGCCGGCATCCACAAAGCGCTTGATGTCTTCTTTTGTGATGATCTTATCGGCAGCTTCATTTAAGATCCCTGCGGCATGCATCTTGCCGGCAGCCAGGATCAGCTTATCGCCGAATGCTTCCTTGTAGGCGGTCAGTGTCGCGGTAATCTCTTCATTGCCGACGCCCGTTCCCGGATTACCGGTCAGAAGGATCAGATCTGCACCCATCTCGGCAGCACGCTTGCCGTTCTCCACGGTTGCTTTGCGTCCTTCACTCATCGTGCTTTCTGCCTGGAAATCTGCGCGAACAGGCTCTAAGTTGATCCCGACGGGGCGTCCGGTCAGCTTTTTGATCAGCCGGATGGTCTCCTTTTTGTCAAAATCAGGCCCCATATCAGGAAGGCCGTTTACAACGGGATCCCACACATCAAACATGTTGAGGAGGATGAGATCCGCGCCCATCGAAGCTGCGAGCTCCGCATTTGTAACATCCAGTAAAAGAGGCTGCATAATTCCGATGGTTTCTGCCAGGATCGTGCGGCCTTCCGCTTTCTTAATAGCTGAAAGCAGGTCATTTTTATCAAAAGAAATGAAATCGGAAGCATTGCAATCCAAAATTCGTTTTGCCATTAGATTATCTCCTTTTCTTTTCATGCTGTTTCCTTTTCCCATTTTACATGTTTGCGCCGGAATTGTCACAAAGCTTTTGAAAAAAGGCGCATCTCACGTTATAATAAATAGCGCAGGCGATAAGGAGCGGGTCAATGAATGCTTCTAAAATGAAATATATTGCATATGGCGCCATGCTGTGTGATCACACGGCGGCTTTTGTGCTGGAACCGTACTTGACCGGAATCGGAGCGGATGCTTCCCGCGATCCGCTTTACAATATTTTGCGGACACTGGGACGTCCTGCTCTTTTTTTGTTTGCTTTTTTTGTGGCGGAAGGCATGCGCCGTACGGGGAGCCGGGTGCGTTATCTGACCCGCCTTTTACTTTTGGCACTTATCTCGGAGATCCCGTATGATCTGTGTCGTGCGCATCGCTTATGTGATAATGCGCATCAGAGCACGATCCTGACGCTTTTTCTTGGTGGCCTTCTGATCGCAGTGTGGGATCTTGTCGGCTCTTTGGTCAAAAAAAGCCTGCCGTTGCAGGTTGCGGCACGTGCGGCTTCGATTGCCGCATTCGGCGTATTGGCCGTGCTTCTTCGGACAGATTACGGATTTGCCGGTGTGTATCTGATCCTTCTGTTTTACCTTTTGTATCTTCGGTCGGATCAGTACCTTCTGTGGATAGGTGCGTTGTCTATGTTCTTCTTTTTCCTGACGCCGTATTTTGGCAGTATGCCGATTTGTACGGCACCCTTCCCGGAGAAAGGAATCCTTCTGATGCTGACGGAGGTTTCGGGTCTTCTTGCATTGATTCCGATCGAGCGTTATAACGGTGAAAAGGGAAGTATGCCGGGGAAACTTGCCTGCTATCTGTTCTATCCGTCACATTTGATCCTGTTCTACGGACTGACACTTCTGTAATACAATCAGTCTTTCTTTTGAATATGTTATACTTGAGAAAAGTTTGTATGGGGGGTTAGAAGATGAAAGAAATGCTTGCAAAAAATATCGATGCGATCAAAAACATCAAGAATGACCCGTTGATTGGGACGGCGGCAATACTACCACCTGTGATGGTAATCCTGTCGGTGATCGGCTTTATCGTATCGCTTGTCCGTTTTGTTCAGAATGGTGCTTACGGTGATCAGGTTGAAGTGATCTCTTCATCCGGTATCTCGGCGGTCGGAAAAGGGTTCGTGACCGGAACGGTCGGCAATCTCTACAGCGGCGTCCTCGGAATCCTGTCACTTCTCTGTTTTGGTGTCGGATTGTTGTTTATGATGCTGCTGTCATTCAAAAAAGCAGGCGCAGTTCGGCGCTTTGTGCTGATCCTTGACGCGATTGTCATATTACTTGTCGGCACCTTCGGGGTCTATCTGTCATCCGCTTTGGGAAGCGAAGAAGGAATCGCCGGTTCGCTTTTGGCAGGTGCTGATCCCGACAGGATCAAAAGCATTCTCCTGATCACATCGCTGATTGCGCTGATCTCGGTTCTTTCCTTTGCCGTCCTTATTGCAACGGGAGAGGCCGGCTGGCTGATCGGTCATCTTTTGATCGCAGGTGCGTTCTGCTTTGCGGCACTTCCGGCAGCGCTCTGGATCATTGAAAACAGTGTTTCCATCGTCTTTCTGATCCTGGTGATCGTCGGATTTCTGGTTTTGACCGTGGCGGTCGTTAAGCTCATCGGCGTGCTCACGGCCAGAAGATCTGCTGCAAAGCGTGATGCGCAGAATGCAGTCCGGGAGAGCGTATCCGAAGAGCCGGAGCATGAGCCGGAAGCCTAGCGGAGCTCCTTTTGCGCTTTGGCAAATGCGGAAGGTGTCTGGCCCGTCTGCTTTTTAAAGAGCTGGCTGAAATAGAACGGATTGTTGCCGCAGCCGATCGCTTCCGCGATCTCTGTCATGGTCATCTCCGGGGTATTGATCAGCATCAGCTTGGCCTTGTCGATCCGCAGTTTATTTAAATACTGTGAGAACTTCATGCCGGTCTGCTTCAGGAACTGCTTGCTGACGTAATCGACATTCATAAAGAGAATATTTTCGGAGATCCATTTCAGCGAAAGCGAAGAATCGCTGATATGCTCCTCCACATAGGAGATCGCTGTCTGGATATAATCCTTGTATTCCGAGGCGGTCTTTTTTTTGTCATTGACGGTAGAAAGCCATGTGATAAAAGCATCCGCAAGCGTATCGATCGCTTCGTAGAGCTGTGCATGAAATGTCAGATCCGGACCTAAATTCCGTTCTTTTTCAACCCTGCGTGTCAGGATCGAGATGATGCCCTGCAGAATATACAGGCTTTCCGTTCGATTGAGCATGTGGGACAGCTCATAGCGCGCATGTTCCTTTTCCGCATCGGAGCCGGACAGGATCTTTTCGGTCGCCAGAATACAGGAGTCAAGCAGGGAATGTGAGCTTGCAACGGGGATCTGCTCTCCATCCCGATAGAAATAGATGACATCCGTGGCTTTCATGTAGGGAAGGAGCTCACCGATCAGGAGATTCAGGTTATCATACCGATGGAAAATGATATTACGGATCTCGCCGAAATAACGCATCATATAATTTCGTACGGACTTTTCAAAGGTGTCTGTGGAGAATTCGCCGTTGTCTTCGAAGAAAACCCGGGCGGAAGTATGTGTCGATACGATATGCAGGGGGATCTGCGGATAGGCCTTTACCCAGTCATGACGGAGCGCTTTTACAAGGTCTGTCCCTTTCTCGGCAGGAAACGGGAAAAGCTCCACACTGATATACGGTGTTTTTTCCTGCTCAATGGTTGTCTGTTCCGCCCATCTGTCTTTAAAGATGTTTTCGTAGCCGAAGTACTTGGCGACGAGATGGTTTTGCATCGCAAATTCGGGATTGGAGAATGCAACGTCGAATGCCTCTTTGGAAGCATGGACAGACTTAGCTGCTGCGGATACGGCCTCTAAGATCTCCTTCTCGCCGCACGGTTTGATGAGATAGTGGTGGACGCCGTATCTCATGGCAGTCCTTGCATATTCAAACTCTGCAAAGCCGGTGATGAAAATGAATTCCACTTTGGGATTGATCTGTTTTGCGTGTTTTAATAGATCGATTCCGTCCATGACGGGCATCTTGATATCCGACATGACGATGTCGGGATGCTCGTCGATGATGACATCCAGAGCGTCGATCCCGTTACTGCAGGTCGCGATCACTTCGATCCCGATCGCGCTCCAGTCGATCATGGAACGCATAGATTCACACACCATCGGTTCGTCGTCAACAATGATCAGTTTCAGCATGAGATGTACCTTTTCCTTCCGGTGAGATGGGGACCCTTACATGAACGGTTGCCATCTCATCCCTGTTTTCAAGCGTCAGACCGTAAGAATCGCCATAGGTATAGCGCAGACGCTTGTGAATATTCAAAAGACCGATTCCGAATCCGTGCGGGAGAACGGTTTTATTGCTCAGATTTTCCAACAGGTCATCCGGGAATTCCGATCCGCTGTTCTGTACGGTGAACACGAGGTCGTCGCCGTCTTTTTTTGCGGTGATGAGGATAAAAGTGGTGTCCAGATTTTCTTCGACGCCGTAGCGAACGGCATTCTCCACGATCGGCTGCAGGATCAGACGCGGTACAGAGATCCGCTCATACTCCTTGGGAATATCGATCCTGTATTCCAGACGTTTTTCGTAGCGGATCTTCTGGATCGTCAGATACGCTTCCTGCATCTCTACAGCGTCGCCTACCGTAAACGGGGCATCGACATCACTGATCGACATACGCAGGATCTTGCCGAGCGATTCGACCATCAAGGAGATGTGATCGGCACCGATCGCCTTGGCGTTCCAGTTGATCGAATTCAGGGTGTTATAGAGAAAATGCGGGTTGATCTGCGCACGAAGCGCCTGCAGCTCAGCCTTTTGTTTTAGGAGCTCGTTCTTATAGTTCTCACGGATCAGCGTATTAATACGATCCGTCATGGCATCGAACTGGTTGTGCAAAGCGCCGAGCTCGTCCGTTCGATCCGAATAATCAAAGACGAAGAGCGGTTCGATCGGCTGCTGTTTCCGGAAGCAGATGATCTTGCTCATGAGGTTATCAAGATGCCGTAATGTGGATTCGATCGCGCCCTGCCCGAGGAAGATGATCAGTATCGTAATGAAGACCATGCAGAGAAGAACGAACATCTGCGTTCTCTCCAGAAGCTGCTGCATGCCTGTATAGTCCAGCAAATAGATGTAGCTCCAGCCGTAGCTTGCAAGCTTTCCTTTGACGGCAAAATAAGTCTTGCCATCATACGGAAGAAGCCCGTAGTCACCCCGCATATCACGCGAGATCGTTGTGGCGGCCTTTTCGTCGAGGCTGTCCGAGTGATAGAAAAGCGAATCACCGGAATGGAGGATCAGTGCCTGGTTGTCAGAGCCCGTCAGATTTTCCATGGTGCGGTTCATGAGCTGCCGGATGTCGACGCCGACCAAAACAGCGCCAAGGTTATCCAGGGACAGGTCCGATGCCTGTCTGACTGCTCTGATGAGGATGAGGCCGAAGTCGCCTTTTTTATCGTTTATAAAACTCGGCACACCTTCGTTTGCAAGCGCCTGTTGCAGGATTGAAGAATGCGTTGAGGGAGACATCCTTCCGGTGGAAGCAAGACGCGTCCCGATCTGCGTGATGGGGGTCTGCAAACTTAAGAATGTAACGATGTCGTCAGGACTTTCATATTGCATCTGCTGCAGATATATGCTGAGGATCTGCGTGGCTCGCTTTTTTTCCGAATAGTTGGAAGTACTGCGAAGCGTATTCAAATGCATCTGTACTTCGGGTGATGAAGCGATCGTTTTGGAAAGCGTCTTAAGTGAATCGAGCTGACGCTCGAGCTCGCGTCCCGTATAGGCGAGACGTGCGGCTGTTTCGTTGAACAGAACTTCGCGGTGCCGCTCGGTGACGATGCTGAAAACGACAGACAGCGATCCGACGATCATGGCATTGGAAAGCAGAATGATGATCAGGAACTTCGTACGCATGGAAATTCCCGCAAATTTTCTCATAATGGTTTGAAAGGTTCGCACAGAGCCGCCTCTTGACACTTATGTTTTGAATCATTAGATTAGTGGTAACAGTTTTAAACACAGAATACAGGGATTGATCCGCATTTGCAAGGAAGTAATGAAAAAGACTTTTTTATTCGCGGTTCTGCTGTTCATGGCAGCAATGTTTGCCGCGATCATCTATTTATTCTTACATATGAAACCCCGTGATCAGATGCCGGAGGCAGAAAAGAGTGAGAAGAAACTCTCGTTTTCCTGGATGGGTGATAACGTGTTCGGCGCGGATGTGCAGGAGGGCCTGACATCCTATGAGAAGCGTCACCCGGGAATTTCGCTTTCTTTAAGCTACGGTTCGGACAACGGTTATTGGGACCGGCTGTATATGGCGGCTGCGAATCATGAATTGCCCGATCTGATGGTGCTCGACTATCTGCACCTGGATGTTTTTGCCAAAAAAAATCAGCTCTTTCCGCTCGATTCCTATATCACAAGCGGCAGGATCTCGGTGGAGGGGATCGATCCGATGCTTCTGGCGTGCGGACAGTTTGGCGGCCGACAGGTCGGTATTCCGATCGGGATCAAGGCACCGGCGCTCCTTTATAACGAGGCGATCACGGCGCAGGCAGGCATAACGCTCAGGGACGGGATGACCCTTTCCGAGTTTGCGCTGGATTGCAGACGCGTTTATAACCAGACCAGATACAAGACACTGCTCCCTGAAGAGCAGTCTCTGAATCTTCTTTCATACATTCTTCGAGGCGAAGGAAAAAATGTTTTCGGAGAAAACGGACCGGGCTATGAGGATCCCATGGATACGCTCCCGTTCTTTGAACTGTATGAGACGGCTTCCCGTGAGGGCTGGGCTTTTGACAGGAATGCATTTGGGCGAACGGAAAGTGACAGCATCGCGGAGAGTCCGCTGACGAGCGGGAACGGACCGAGCAACATGAGCTGGTGCGGATTTTATCATTCCAACGACCTTGTTACGGGACAGAAAGGCGCAAAAACAGGTGTGGAACTTGCGATCACGACCTGGCCGTCCGATCATTTTGACCGTTCGATCTTCTATGTGCCGAGTGGTTTTTACACGATCGCAGCCTATACGGATTTCGAGCAGGAGTGTGCGAATGTGATCAATGCTTTCAGCCATGAGCAGATCCATCTCGACAAGATCATGGGCGGAAAGGGGCTGTCCGCTGACAAGAGTTATCGGCGCTGGCAGATGGGCAGTGTCGATTCGATGAAAACAAAAGAGATGGAGTACCTCGAAAACATCGTGCTCCCAAAAGCCGGAAAGATCCCAAGCCCGTACCGGGCGGAGAATGACCGGCTCAATACGCTCCTCATCCGTTTGGAAAATGATATTCTGGTCGGATCGATCACGGCGCGTGAGGCCGCAGAGCGATTCTATGACGAAGCATGGACGGCAGAGAAGTGAGTACTGGCTGTTGTCGCCCATGTTTTTCTTGCGTTATTTGTTAGCTTGTGCTAACATACATTTCGGGTCGGGATAGAGTGGAAGATGCTTAAGTGTGCATTTGGTTAAAAAACCGGCAAATTATACGATTTTAAAAGATTTTTATAATTATTTTCTGCAAGTAGGAAAAAACCTGACTTTGAATGTGATATAGTGGGTACATGTATTGTACTGATTAAATGGAGGTGCACATGAGACAGACAAAACAGAATAAGACCGGCAAACTAAGCACACAACTGTCGATCATCTTAATTCCGATGATTGCGATTTTTATTATTGCAGTTGCGCTTCTTATTTTTACCAGATCAAGAAGTGTGATCATAGACACCGCGCAGGCAAGCCTGCAAAATGAATCCGCTTCGTATGCAAACGATATCGGCGGCAGGATCGGCAAGATCATGAACTACTTCGATGCGGTTGCGGATGTTACAGTGAGCACGCCGTATACAAGCGATGACGAGATGCTGAAGTCCCTTGAGATCTGTATGTCGGCGTTTGACGAGACACCGACCGGCATTTATTTCGGCTTTTCCGATAAGGCATATCTGGATCCGTCCGGATGGGTACCCGATGAAGGATATGACCCGACAACAAGAGACTGGTATGTAGACGGTGTCGGCAAGAACAGGATGTCTATGGGCTCGGCATATTTGGATTTGGATTCCAAGATGATGGTCGTTTCGATCTCCCGTGAGATCAATCTTGCGAACGGAAAGAACGGTGTGGCGGCTGTCGATGTGCAGCTTGGTGAGATCTCCGATCAGGTAGCGTCGTATAAGCCCGGAAAGACAGGACAGTCGATCCTTTTGGACGGTGATACGATCCTGGCAGCTGTCAATAAAGATTACAACGGCAAGAAAACCTCCGAGATTTCGGGAGATGCATTTGTTCAGAAACTCGGTGCGCAGGTTGCGGCCGGCGCAGACAAGATCCAGACGATCACAGGGAATAACGGCGGTGACTACTATGTCTCTTTTGATGCTGTTCCCAATACAACATGGACGATGGTCTCCTTCGTGCCGAAGGATGACGTGCTTGCCGAACTGACGGCATTGTCCGTTATTACGGCGATCCTTGTTCTTTTGATGCTGATCGTAAGTACGGCTGTCATCACCGTGGTCATCAGGAAGAAGATCACAACGCCCGTCAGAGAACTTACGGACAACATCGTACATATCGCAGACGGCGATTTTACCATCAATATCCGCAAGGGCGGCAACAACGAAATCGGTATCATGAACAATCGGATGTCCGATTATGTTGAGACGATGAAGGAAACACTCAGCAAGATGAAGGACGTCACGGAAAGACTTGCCGAAGAGTCTGAGAACAGCCGTAATTCTTCCGCATCACTGAATCAGCAGGCGGCGGAGCAGAGCGAATCGATGGGCAACATCCGTGAGACGATGAACGACGTTGCAAATTCCGTTACGGAACTTGCAACCAATGCAACAGAGCTTGCGCAGGCTGTCGGTGAGATGACGGATCAGGGCAATGCTGTCGGCGAGACGATGGAAACGCTTCTGTCCAAAGCAAAACAGGGGCAGAAGGATATGGAGAATGTCCGTAAGAACATGGGCGAGATCTCCGAGTCCATGTCTGAGATGAATGAAGTTGTTCGTACGGTTGATGAGGCAGCGAACAAGATCAATTCGATCGTGGAGATGATCAACGCCATTTCTTCACAGACCAATCTGCTTTCACTGAACGCATCCATTGAGGCGGCGCGTGCGGGCGAAGCCGGCAAAGGTTTCGCCGTTGTTGCGACTGAGATCGGCAATCTGGCGAATGAAAGTGCGAATGCGACAACCGAGATTGGCGGGATTATCGCGGATATCACGTCGCAGATCAAGAAACTGGCGGAGCAGTCTGAAGCAAGTTCGCAGGAGATCTCATCGAGCAGCGAGGCTGTCAGCGTGACCGAGCAGACATTCAACGATATCTTCAAGTCGCTGGATGATGCAGGCATCCTGGTTCAGAACATGGTCAAGAAGATGGACGAGGTAAATGATATCGCATCCTCTGTTGCGGCGATTTCCGAAGAGCAGGCTGCAAGTACCGAGGAAGTAACCGCTACGGTAGAGACGGCTACGAACAGTGCGGAAAACGTTGCCGCAGAGAGTCGCGAAGTGGATCAGAGCGCAGAGACGGTATCGGATTCCGCGGAGAAGATCGAAGGCTTTGTCGATATGTTCAAGATCTGAAAACAGCAGACCGAAAGATAAGCAGACCCCTCCCGGTGCGCATGCGCACCGGGATTTTTTTGTCTCCGAAACGGTTTTTTGAAAAAGTCGGTTTTTTGCAAACACACCTCTTTTATTTAAATTGTATATAAAATCTCCATTTGCTATTAATTAATTATGAATTATGCAGAAAGGAGATAATGTATTGGGGAAGTGTTTAAATGCAATCTGCAAGTTTGCGGAAGTGATTGCGGCAATTCTGTTGGCGATTATGTGCACGCTGGTGTTTGCAAATGTTTTAACACGCTACGTATTCCATTATGCGATTCCGTGGTCTGAAGAGATGGCGAGATTCTTGGAGATCTGGGTTTGCTTTTTGGGTGCGGCACTGCTTTACAAGGAAGACGGACACATGGGGTTGGACATTTTGGTAAAAGTGCTTCCGAAGCAGATCGCAAGAATCTGTCAGGTGATCGTTGACTGCTTTGTTCTTTACATCGCATGGCTCATCGGTTTCGGCGGTTATCAGCTGACAGCAAGCAATATGGCGTGGAAAGCACCGGCAACCGGACTTTCGTATGCATGGAAGTTTGGCATCACCGTTGCAGCCGCTGCACTCATCATGATCTTTGCACTGACGAAATTGTATTGGCATGTGCTTAGCATCGTGAAAAACAAAGATTTGATCGAAACAAAGAAGACAGGGGGTGGCGACCTATGATGCTCTTGATCTTTCTGGCCGTACTGTTCGGCACGCTGCTTCTGTATCTTCCTGTAGGCTTTTGCCTTGCGGTATCCGGCGTCGTATTGATGTCGATCATGACGGGTGACATCACACCTGCCAATGTGGCGCAGAACATTGTTCGCGGGGTAGACAGTGTTCCGCTGATGGCGATCCCGTTTTTTGTACTCGCCGGCGAAGTAATGAATGTCGGTGGTATCTCGCAGCGTATCGTTCGCTTTGCGAAGGCGCTGCTCGGCCATGTACGAGGCGGCCTTGGCTATACATCCGTTTTCGCGAGTATGCTTTTTGCCGGAATCTCCGGATCGGCGATCGCGGATACGACGGCAGTCGGCTCGATTCTCCTTCCTTTGATGGAAGAGGACGGTTACGAGAAGGATGAATCCACGGCACTTATTATTTCAGCAGGTACGATCGGACCGATCATCCCGCCTTCCATGCCGATGATCATCTTCGGATGTTGCGCAAGTGTCTCGATCTCAAAGCTCTTTATGGGTGGTATCATCCCGGGACTTTTGATCGGTCTTGCACTGATGATCATGTGGATGTTCCATTGTAAAAAGCGTCCGGAAATTTACAAGAAACACAAAAAGGCAACCGCGAAGGAGCGTTTCCACGCATTAAAGGAAGCGATCTGGGCGATCCTTTTGCCGGTCATCATCTTAGGCGGCGTGCTGACAGGTGTATGTACGGCGACGGAATGTGGTGTAGTCGCAGTGTTCTATGCACTGTTTGTCGGATTCTTCGTATATCGCGAATTGAAGCCGAAGCACATCCTTCCGATCCTGATCTCGACTGTAAAAAGTACGGCATCCGTTATGTTCGTTGTAGGAACGGCAACACTCGCTGCATACTACATCACGACAGCCGGGATTCCCGGTATGCTGACGGAAACGCTTTTATCCATTTCGGATAACAAGTTTGTCGTGATTCTTTTGATCAACATCCTGCTTCTTCTTGTAGGATGCGTAATGGATCTGACACCGGCGATCCTGATCCTGGCACCGATTCTGGTTCCCGTGATCACACAGCTTGGGTACGATCCGATCTGGTTCGGCGTTGTTATGGTATGTAACCTTTGCATCGGTATCATCACACCGCCTGTCGGAACCGTTTTGTATGTCGGATGCGGCCTGTCCGGTCTTTCCATGATGGAAGTTGTAAAGCCGTGTCTTAAGTTTATGGCGGCAATGTTCATCTGCCTGATGATCATTTCCTATATACCGGAATTGGTAATGCTGATTCCGAATCTCATGGGGTAAAAAGTTTTTGAAAGAGGGGTAAAACGAATGAAACGAAAAGTAATGTCAGTATTGTTAACGGGTGTCATGATGCTTTCACTGGTAGCCTGCGGTCAGTCGGCAGGCAGCGGGAATGCGGCAGATACCTCCAAATCTCCTGATTCTGCAGCACCGGCAGCACAGGAAGCGGCACCCGCGGCCGACGCGGCAAGTGGTAAGACCGTTATTAAAATCGCATCCGGTCTTACCGCCCAGGCGGCTGAAAATGTGGGCGCATACGAATTCGAGAAGATGATCGAGGAGAAATATCCCGAATTTGACGTGCAGGTTTATACGGATGCACAGCTCGGTGATGACACCGCATGTGCACAGGATGTTTCCATGGGCAACTTAGAGGCGGTTATCCTGTCTCCGTCCGTACTGACCGGTATGTGCAGCAAACTGTCGGTATTCGATCTTCCGTTCCTGTTCCCGAACTATGAAGCAGCGGATGCGGTTATGGAATCCGATGTCGCAAAGGATATCGCGGCGGAACTTGCAGGCAACGGCCTTCATGTGCTTGCTTGGTATGAGAACGGTTTCCGTCAGCTGACCAACTCCAAAGTAGATGTTCATACACCTGCTGATGTGGCCGGCTTAAAGATTCGTACGATGGAAAATGAGATCCACCTTGCGGCATTCAAGGCACTTGGTGCGGTTCCGACACCGATGGCTTTCTCCGAAGTATTTACGGCTATGGAGTCCGGCACAATCGATGGACAGGAAAATCCAATCTCCACGATTTATCTGAATTCTTTCTATGAAGTAAACAAATACTGCTCACTGACCAATCATGTATATGGACCGAAACTCTTCTTATTAAGCGAGTCCCTGTTCCAGAAACTGACAGACGAGCAGAAGGCATTCTTCGAAGAAGCTGCAGCAAAATCTGCGGTAACGGATAAGGAAGTAAACAGAAAACAGTGTGATGACTACATCCAGAGCTTACGTGATGCAGGCATGACGGTTACAGAACTGACGAACGAAGAGCACCAGGCATTTGTTGATGCAACTGCACCGATCTATGATGAGTTCAAATCTCAGATCGGCGAAGACCTGATCAAGAAGGTACAGGATGTTTGTGCAAAATACTGATCATTGACAGAGGGAATCAAAGATGAATGTAAAAGGTAAAAGTATTCTGATCACCGGCGGTGCCGGCGGGCTTGGATCTGTTATGGCAAAATTGCTTGCAAAGAACGGCGCAACCATCTTTATCCTGGATCTGCCCGTTGCCGAGAAGTCAGCGAGCGAACTGATCGCCGAGATCGAAAAAGAAGGCGGCGAAGCATATTTCGAGCCGATCGACGGAACAAAGGAAGAAGACTGGAAGAGAGTCGTAGAATCCGTTGGATCGAAGGGAAAGAAAATAGACGTATTGATCAACAATGCGGGTATCAATATCCGTAAGCCCGTGGAAGAGATCAGTATGGAAGAATGGATGACAATGATGTCCGTGAATGTCGGCGGTGTATTCTTAGGAATCAAATATACGATTCCGGTAATGCGGAAGCAGGGCGGTGGTCTTATCATCAATACCTCTTCCGTGTGCGGTCTGATCGGCCACAAGTTCACACCGGAAGCATATACCGCAACGAAAGGTGCCGTTACGATGCTGACCAAAGCGATCGCATCCAGATACGGCAAGGACAACATCCGTTGTAATTCAATCCATCCCAGCACTGTGGATACGCCGCTCGTGCATGAGAGATTGAAAGATCCGCAATTTGCCCAGGAGCGCCTCGGTGAGGTTCCGCTCGGGCGTCTTGCAACCGCAGATGACGTAGCCAATACGGTACTGTTCCTTGCATCCGATGAAGCGAGCTTCATCAACGGTGCGGCAGTTCCGATCGACGGCGGCGTGACCTGCTACTAAATAGGTGTTTTCCATATCCCCTAAATAAAGAATAGTTTTTGGAAAGCCGACTGTTCGATACACAAGTATCCGGCAGTCGGTTTTTCAATTGGTAAAAATGAAGATTTTATAAATTGTTAGCACTCTAACTTGACGAGTGCTAATCTGTGCGATATAACTAAAGCAGGAACGGTGAGAGGAGCACCGAATCCTGCTTTTTCTTATATATATGCACCGTAAGGAGGTGTTATGATGAACATTTCAAAATTTACGCAAAAATCCATGCAGGCGATCGAACAGTGTGAGAAGCTTGCATACGAATACGGCAACCAGGAGATCGAACAGGAACATCTGCTCTACAGTCTCTTAACGATTGAGGACAGTCTGATCTTGAAGCTCATCACGAAGATGGAGATCAACACGGATCATTTCGTCGGTCGTGCAAGGACTGCACTGGAGAAAAGAGTGAAAGTGCAGGGCGGACAGGTTCATGTCGGCACAGACCTTAATAAAGTGCTCGTGACGGCTGAGGATGAAGCAAAGGCGATGGGGGATGAGTATGTCTCCGTTGAGCATCTGTTTCTGTCCATGATCAAGAGTCCGAACAAGGAGATCAAAGCGATCTTTACAGAGTACGGTATTACAAGGGAACGCTTTTTGCAGGCGCTGTCGTCCGTTCGCGGCAACCAGCGCGTGACAAGCGATAATCCGGAGGCAACGTATGATACGCTTGAAAAGTACGGCGAAGATCTTGTTGAAAAGGCACGTTCTCATAAAATGGATCCTGTGATCGGGCGTGATGCGGAGATCCGTAATGTGATCCGGATCCTGTCCAGAAAGACCAAGAACAACCCCGTTCTCATCGGTGAGCCGGGCGTCGGCAAGACGGCGGTCGTCGAGGGACTGGCGCAGCGGATCGTGCGTGGCGATGTACCGCAGAACTTAAAGGATAAGAAGATTTTTGCACTCGATATGGGAGCTATGATCGCAGGCGCGAAGTACCGGGGCGAATTTGAAGAGCGTCTGAAAGCCGTTCTTGAAGATGTGAAGGCGAGCGACGGGCAGATCATCCTCTTTATCGATGAGCTTCATACGATTGTCGGCGCGGGCAAGACAGACGGTGCGATGGATGCCGGTAACATGTTAAAGCCCATGCTTGCAAGAGGCGAGCTGCACTGTATTGGTGCCACAACACTTGATGAGTACAGACAGTATATCGAAAAGGATGCGGCGCTTGAGAGAAGGTTCCAGCCGGTTATGGTGGATGAGCCTACGGTGGAGGATACCGTCTCCATTTTGAGGGGCTTGAAGGAACGTTATGAAGTATATCACGGCGTGAAGATCACGGACGGTGCACTTGTGAGCGCAGCGACGCTGTCCGCAAGATATATTTCCGACCGTTTTCTGCCCGATAAAGCGATCGACCTTGTCGATGAGGCCTGCGCGCTGATCAAGACGGAACTGAATTCCCTTCCGACGGAACTTGACGAGCTGCAGCGCAAGATCATGCAGATGGAGATCGAAGAAGCTGCTTTGAAAAAAGAGACAGACCATCTGTCAGCGGAACGCCTTGGTGCGCTTCAAAAAGAATTGGCGGAGCTTCGCGATGATTTTCAGGGTCGGAAGGCTAAGTGGGATAATGAGAAAACGGCTGTTGATAAACTCTCAAAACTTCGCGAACAGATTGAGGCGGTGAATGTAGAGATCCAGATCGCGCAGAGCGAAGGCAATCTGGAAAAAGCTGCCGAACTTTCTTACGGCCAGTTGCCGCGCTTAAAACAGGAACTCGAGCAGGCAGAAGAGGCTGCTTCAGGGGAGAAGCTTTCCCTCGTACACGAGTCCGTAACGGAAGAAGAGATCGCGAAGATCATCTCCCGCTGGACAGGCATTCCTGTTGCAAAGTTAACGGAGTCTGAACGCAATAAGACGCTACATCTTGACGAAGAGCTGCATAAGCGCGTGATCGGGCAGGATGAAGGCGTTACGAAGGTGACGGAAGCGATCATCCGATCCAAGGCTGGCATCAAGGATCCCAGTAAGCCGATCGGATCCTTCCTTTTCTTGGGTCCTACCGGCGTCGGTAAGACCGAACTTGCCAAGAGCCTTGCGGCATGCCTTTTTGACGACGAGAACAACATGGTTCGGATCGATATGTCGGAATATATGGAGAAATACTCCGTATCGCGCCTCATCGGAGCACCTCCCGGATATGTCGGCTATGAAGAGGGCGGTCAGCTGACGGAAGCCGTACGCCGTAAGCCTTATTCGGTCGTTCTGTTTGATGAGGTGGAAAAAGCGCACAGCGATGTGTTCAATGTCCTTCTGCAGGTTCTGGATGACGGACGCATCACCGATTCGCAAGGACGGACCGTCGACTTTAAGAATACGATCATTATCATGACTTCCAACTTAAAGGAAGAAGACCTTCGGTCGCATTTCCGCCCGGAGTTTTTGAACAGACTGGATGAGATCGTGACATTCAAGTCCCTGACGAAGGAGAATATCGCATCGATCGTCGACCTGATCATGGCAGATCTGAACAGGCGTCTTTCGGATCGCGAGCTGAAAGTCGAGCTGACACCCGCGGCAGCGGATTTTATCACGGAGAATGCGTACGATCCCGAGTATGGTGCGCGGCCTCTAAAGCGTTATATCCAGAAGTATGTCGAGACACTGTCCGCAAAGCTGATCCTTTCCGATGCAGTCGGATCCGGCGATACGATCCTGATTGATGTAGACAGCGAGGAATTGACTGCAAGAAAGAAATAACGGTGATATACTGTTTATGAGAAAATATGCAGGCAGGAGGATAGCATGATCCCGAAAGATCCCGTAATGCTCTTAAGCTTCGTGAATATGAAACTGAGAGACCAATACTCAAACCCGGATGCGATGTGCGATGACCTTGATCTAAATCGCACAGAGATTGACGAGAAGCTCGCCGGCATCAACTATTCATATGATCCCGAGCGCAATCAATACGTATAAGGCGTAAGCGGTTTTTGCCGCATCGAACCGGAAACCAAAACGATTTATAATGCATAATATGCATGAATATTTTGTGATTCTTGCATATTATGCATTTTTCGTTTGCTTTTCACATGCCCGGTGCTATAATGAGATGCGAAATATGAAAAAATGTATTCTATAGTATAAGAAGAAAGAAGGACAAGAACATGAAAAAAGCAATTGCACTTTTATTGATGGCAGTTATGACCGTAGCTGTTATGGGTTGCGGCAGCAGCGCAGGCGGCGCGGCAGGTGACGGTACACTTACTGTCGGAACAAACGCAGAGTTCCCGCCTTTTGAGTATGTGAATGATGCGGGCGAGCCGGATGGCTTTGACATCGCACTGATCAAGGCGATCGGCGACAAGATGGGCGTAAAGGTTGAAGTAGAGAACATGGATTTCGATGCTCTTGTTGCATCCATCGGGTCCAAGATCGACGTTGCCATCGCAGGTATGACTGTTACGGAAGAAAGAAAGCAGACGGTTGATTTCTCCGATCCTTACTATGAAGCGGTTCAGTACGTGATCGTGAAGAAGGACAGTACGATCGCTACAGCAGATGATCTGAAGGGCAAAAACATCGGCGTGCAGCTCGGTACGACAGGTGACTTCCTTGTAGAGGATATCGAAGGTGCTACAGCAGCACAGTACCAGAAAGCCGTTGATGCCGTTAACGATCTTCTGAACGACCGTGTAGAGGCTGTTATCATTGACAAGAATCCTGCACTCGTTTTCACAGAGAAATATGCCGATCAGCTTGTAGCACTTCCGGGTGATACATTCGGCTTCGAGCAGGAGAACTATGCGATCGCAATGCCGAAGGGTGACAAAGAACTTGCGGATGCGATCAACAAAGCGCTTGCAGAGCTCAAGAAAGACGGCACATTTGATAAGCTTGTAGCTGACTATATCGGTTAATAGGCGGAGTATTTTATGGGAAACTGGTTTACGAAGCTCTCTTCGATGATCAATATGGCATTCATCGAAGGCGATCGTTGGCAATTATATTTCAAGGGACTTGGCGTGACGCTGGAAATCGCATTTTTTGCAGCGATCCTCGGTGTCATCATCGGTACCGCACTGGCGCTGATGAAGCTTACGAAGCGTCCGAACGGTAAAGAAGGCTTTCTTTCCCGCATCGCGCAGATCTACATTGACATCATTCGCGGTACGCCTTCCGTGTTACAGCTCCTCATCATGTGGTTTATTGTGATGTCCAATACCAAGAACGGTGTGCTCGTCGCATCGCTTACATTCGGTATCAACAGCGGCGCATATGTGGCGGAGATCATGCGTGCGGGTATCCTTGCGGTGGATCGTGGGCAGGAGGAGGCCGGCAGGTCGCTTGGCCTTTCCAAGGCACAGACGATGCGTTATATCGTGCTTCCGCAGGCTGCCAAGAACGTATTGCCTCCGATCGGCAATGAGTTCATTACACTGCTGAAAGAGACCGCGATCGTGGGCTATGTGAGCCTGACCGATCTGACGCGTTGTGCGAACCAGATCGTATCCCGTACTTATGAAGCGTTTATGCCTCTTATCGGCGCAGCAGTGATCTATTTTGTGGTCATCAAGATCATGACCTACCTGCTGGGCATTTTGGAAAGGAGGCTGAGAAGAAGTGATCATCGTTAAGAATCTTGTCAAGACATTTGATGACGGAAAGACAATCTTAAAAGGGATCAACTATCACGTGAAGCAAGGCGAAAAGATCGTTATTGTCGGACCGTCCGGCTCCGGCAAGAGTACATTCCTTCGTTGTCTGAATTTGCTCAACGTGCCGACTTCCGGAGAGATCTGGTTTCAGCGTGAACTTGTGACCGATCCCAAAACAGATATCAACAAGGTTCGTGAACATATGGGAATGGTGTTCCAGAACTTTAACCTGTTCAAAAACCTGACCGTTATGGACAACATCACGCTGGCACCCGTTAAGCTCGGGCGCATGAATTTGGAAGAGGCAAGAGAGAAAGCACTCTCCTTGCTTGCCAGAGTGAACCTGGCGGAGAAAGCAGATGCTTATCCGGCCTCGTTGTCCGGCGGACAGCAGCAGCGTATCGCAATCGTTCGATCGCTTGCCATGAATCCCGCGGTCATGCTTTTTGACGAGCCGACCAGCGCGCTGGATCCGGAGATGGTAGGGGAAGTATTGGATGTTATGAAGGAACTCGCGCGTGACGGAATGACGATGGTGGTCGTTACGCATGAGATGGGATTCGCCAGAGAGGTAGCAAGCAAAGTACTTTTCATGGACGAAGGACAGATCGTGGAAGAGAACACGCCGCACTTCTTCTTTAACAATCCCCAAAGTCCGAGGCTCCGGGATTTCCTTTCCAAGGTTTTATAAAATTTTAAGAAAAAGAAAGGCCGAAACGTCATGTTTCGGCTTTTTTTATCATGTCTGTTCATGATATGATTAAAAATGATACGGGAAAGGGGGACGCATGAATCCTTCGATTTTCGACAAACTCTATGAGAGATGGCAGAATCGATTGATCCTGACCAATATCACGTTTGTGGCAGCCGGGTTCGTATGCCAGTTGTTGGGCTATTCGATCTCTATGCTTACACATACGGCGATTGCTACGCCCATGGAATATGTGACAGATTATCTGCTTCTTCCGCTTGGGTGTAATCTGCTTGTGCTGCTTCTGGGAGCGATCCTTTTTCGCGCACTCAGAGGATCCCTGTTTTGGAGTGAATTTATTCCGATCCTCCAGATGGGCTTGATTCTTACTGTCTTTTCCCTGACATACAATCGTTACAGCGTCCTCGTCGGGACACTATGTTTTACGTTATTTATCGGTGCAGCCTTTGATCGCGTCAGCGGTCTTTGTGTTGCGCTTTTTTTCGCTTTATATGAGGCATATCAGGTGCAGGCATACAGAGCCGATTACAGCGAATGGAACAATATTCCGGATCCTTATGCCAATATTGAAGTTGTGGTTGCGATTGTAACGATCCTGACAGCCTTTTTTATCAGCCGCGATTTTTTGAAGTTCCAGCTTCGAAAGATTGAGATCCTGACCAAGGTTCACGAAAAGGAAATGCGCCTGCAGGCGGCGCTTGATCGTGATTCCAAGACAGGGCTCTATTCATCAACATATTTTAACAATGCACTTGAAAAGGCGGTGGGTGGATCTCCGAAACGTCTGATGCTCATGATCCTCGATATCGATGACTTTAAGTCTGTGAACGATAGATTCGGACATTCGAACGGCGATGTTGTATTGTTGCGTCTTGCTGATCTTATGCGGGCATATTTTCGCGATGAAGAGTGTCCGAGCCGCTTCGGTGGAGAAGAGTTGACGGCGATCGTGACAAGCGGTACGGAAGAGGAGATGAGAAGACGATGCGAGGCTTTCCGGCAGGAATTTGCCAATCAGAGCTATCCGTTCACTTCGGATCGGATCACGTTCAGTGTCGGTATTGCATCTCTTGAAAGCGGCTGGGATGCGCGGAATCTGTTCGACTATGCGGATGCGGCGCTGTATCAGGCCAAGAAGCAGGGGAAAAACTGCGTTTGCATGTGGAACGACATGACGAATCCCGCCGGCTCCGGGAAGGAGGCATCTGATGAATCCTGATCGGAAAACACATATTTTTGATGATGCATATGCCGCATGGAGCGAGCGACTGAAGAAGATCAACCACATGTTGATCATCGCTACGATTGCCGTGGACTGGATCGGTTTTGCCATGAGCAGGATCGAGGGGACCGGAAAGGTACCCTGGCCGCTCTATATCCTTCTGCATATTGCGCTTCCCTTTACAGTCAATATGATCGGGCTTCTGATCTGCCACATCCGGGAGAAGAATCCGTCGATCACGCAAGAGGAGCGATATGCGCTGCCGCTTTTCGAACTATGGCTGATCGGCACAACAGTGGCAATCTCCAAGTACCTGTTTCCGGTGTTGACTATTATGGTCTGTGTGCCGATCTTCTGCAGTGTTTACTTTGACAACAGAAATCTGACGAGAAAACTGACGGTTGCAGCATTTGCTTCGGCTGCCGCAGCCGGCGTGCTCGGTACTTTTTTCAGAAAGCTGCACGGCGAACCCATTATTCAACCGGCGCAGCATCTGTTTATGAACCTTGTTATGGTCATGGGCATGTGGATCCTAAGCTACGCGCTCATGTACCTGCAGAGGCAGAAGAATGAAAAAACAGAAGAACTTCTGCATATGGAGAATAAGCTTCAGGATGAGTTGAAGCACGACAGCAAGACGGGACTTTACTCGGCCGCCGTCTTCCATAATGCGCTTTCCGAGAAAATCAGGGAAGGCAAAACATTCTATCTGATGATTTCGGATATCGATAATTTTTGCGCAGTAAATAACAATTATGGACATAACCAGGGAGATATCGTTCTGGTCAGACTGGCGGAAATACTGCGCAATCATTTTTCGGACGATGAGTGTCCGAGCAGGTTCGGCGGCGAGGAGTTTACGGTGCTTATTGACGGCAGTCGCGCTAAACAGATCTTTCAAAAATGTGATGCTTACAGAAAGGATTTTGAGGAACAGACATATTCGTTTATGACGCATGGCGTGACGATCAGTGTGGGGCTTGCCATGTGGGAAAAGGGCATTACCGATACGCAGCTTTTTGATCGTGCGGATCGTGCAATGTATTTTTCCAAGCGAAACGGCAAAAACATGACGACATTATGGGAACCTCAGACGGAAGAAACCGTTTCAAAGTAAACTGACATGAATAAGCAATTCTACAAATCTTTCTTTAGTCTATTTGCACTGCTGGTGCTGCAGAATGTGGTTACGATCGCCGTAAATCTGGCGGACAACATCATGATCGGCGGCTACAGCGAGACTGCGCTTTCGGGTGTGGCAACGGTGAATCAGGTAATGTTTGTCTACCAGCAGCTTTTGATGGCGCTGGCCGACAGCCTGGTCATATTCGGGAGCCGGTTCTTTGGTGAGGGGAATCTGCCGGCGCTGAAGAGAACGGCGGCGATCGCAATGCGCGCGGCGCTCTATATCGGGCTCGTGATGTTTGCGCTTTCATCGCTCTTCCCGCATCGGCTTCTGTCGCTTTTTACCGATGACGCTCCGATCATCGAACAGGGTATGGCATACCTGTCGATCATACGGTATACCTACCTTTTTTTTGCGATCACGCAGATTCTGTTGGGGACACTTCGAAGCATTCAGTCCGTTCGGATCGCGTTCGTATTGTCGCTCGTTGCGTTCTGCGTTAACTGCGGGATCAACTATGTCCTGATCTACGGACGATTCGGCGCGCCGGAAATGGGTACGGAGGGTGCGGCTATCGGCACGTTGACTGCAAGAGTTACAGAACTTCTTGTTCTGCTCCTGTACATTGGACGCAGGGAAAAAACGCTGAGACTGCGCTTCTTTGATTTCCTCGGGAGAGACAGAACCCTGCGTAGGGATTATACAAGGATCGCGATCCCAAACGTGATCGCCTCTGCGCTGTGGGGACTCAATATCGCAATGCAGACCGTGATCCTGGGACATATGACGGCATCTGCCATTGCAGCCAACAGCATCTCCTCAACTCTCTATCTTCTTCTTAAGTCCGCTGCCGTCGGTGCTGTGTCCGCATCGGCTGTGACGATCGGCAGGATCATCGGTCTTGAAGGAGAAGCGGCCGCAAAGAGAGCATCCGTCCGGCTGCAGCGGATCTTTGTTGTGATCGGCATCACAGCGGGTGTTCTGATCCATCTGATCTCGGGACCGATCATCGGTCTGTACAATTTGAGCGAGGAGACAAGACAGCTGACGGTCACATTTATGATGATCCAGACGGTGGCGCTCGTCTTCATGTCTTACCAGATGCCTACCAATTGCGGTATCGTTAAGGGCGGAGGATCCGTCGACTACGTGCTGAAACTGGATTTTATCAGCATCTGGTGCATCGTGATCCCGGTATCGCTTCTTGCGGCCTTCGTTTTCGATGCATCTCCCGCGGTCGTGGTATGCTGCCTTAACGCGGATCAGGTCTTCAAGTGCGTGCCGGCTTATATCAAGGTCAACCATTGTACTTGGATAAAAAGGATTGTTTCAGAGTAGGGGAGCTGCCTCCATGCGAACGCATGGAAACAGTATGAGAAAGCTTTCTGGTTACTTACAAATCGTTTTCAAATCGCTTTCTAAATCGCTTGATTTCTCTAGACAAAACCCGCCAAACATAGTAAAATAAACAGGAATTTTGGGCTATATCTATAACTCATAAAATAGAAAGGAAGGTAATGTCATGTCATTAGTTACAACGACAGAAATGTTCAAGAAGGCATACAACGGCGGCTATGCAGTTGGTGCATTCAACGTAAACAACATGGAAATCGTACAGGGTATCACAGAAGCGGCCGGCGAGCTTAAGAGCCCCGTTATCCTTCAGGTTTCCAAGGGTGCGCGTGCATACGCAAACCACACTTATCTTGTAAAGCTGGTAGAAGCTGCAGTAGCGGAGCATCCTGAAATCCCGATCGCACTTCACCTTGACCATGGCGATAGCTTTGAACTTTGCAAATCCTGTATCGATGGCGGTTTCACATCCGTTATGATCGATGCTTCTTCCAAGCCTTTCGACGAGAACGTTGCTCTGACCAAGCAGGTTGTTGAGTACGCTCACGCACACGGCGCTGTAGTAGAAGCAGAGCTTGGTACACTTGCAGGTATCGAAGACGAAGTAGTCGTAGAAGCAGGCAAAGAGAGCTATACACGTCCTGAAGAAGTTCAGGAGTTCGTTGAGAAGACAGGCTGTGATTCCCTTGCAATCGCAATCGGTACATCTCACGGCGCATACAAGTTCACTGCTGAGCAGTGCACAAGAAACGCTGACGGCATCCTTGTTCCGCCGCCGCTTCGTTTCGACGTACTTGAGGAGTGCATCAAGAGAATCCCGGGCTTCCCGATCGTTCTTCACGGTTCTTCCTCCGTTCCGCAGGAATTCGTAAAGATGGTTAACCAGTACGGCGGCAACATGCCGGATGCTGTAGGTATTCCGGAAGAACAGCTTCGTAAAGCTGCTACACTGGCTGTTTGCAAGATCAACATCGACTCCGATATCCGTCTTGCAATGACAGGTACCATCAGAAAATACTTTGCTGAGCATCCGGATCACTTCGATCCTCGTCAGTACCTTAAACCTGCTCGTCAGGCTGTTAAGGACATGGTTGCTCACAAGATTCTGCATGTTCTTGGTTCCAACGGCAAAGCTTAATCGGCTTCTGATCAAAAATGTTAGGGGATCGCATTGCGGTCCCCTTTTATCTTATGGGAAAATGTGTTGCATTCCCGTCTACCATTTAGGAGTTTTATGATTTCCATCCAGATTGAACACTTAAAAGAATTTATGGCTGATCTTCTGACCGGCACATCTTTTGATGCATATGATGTGGAAGAGGTTGCGATCACGACATTTAATGCATTCCACATTGACGGTCGCATACGGAAGGAGTTCTTCAATGCGGCAGAGGCAGAAGAGGAGGGGATCGGTCTTTTTTCAAAATGGAAAGACCTGCGGCCTGTATGCTTCGACCTTATCAAAGGCAAAAAGGCGCCGCTTTCCTTTAAGATTGTGCTGCACCTTTCCGAAGAAGAAAAGAGACGCCTGATTGAAGAAAACGATCTTTCCTATATGGCGGAAAGCATCGGCAGCTTCGTTCTGACGCTTCGATATGAAAAAGGCACAGCCGAAGTGATTACCGGCTGTGCCATGAATACGTTTATTCCGGATAAGACACCGGATCAAGTATGGGATCGCTATGTGACCGCTAAGCTGTCACAATGATACCGCCGTCGTTGGCATAGAGCGAACTTAAACCGGCTGTATCCTGGATCAGAATATCCCTGACGTGTACTTTCTTTAAGATCAGATCTTTTACCATTTCCGCCCGCTCGAAGCAGTTGCAGTGCGCGATCATAAAGCGCTTTTTCTCGGGCTCTTTCGTATCGTCAATCAGCATATCGACCATTTTGGTCAAAGCCTTTTTGATGCCGATGCTCTGGCCTCTCTGTACGATCACGCCATGATCACCCATCATGATCGGTTTGATGGAGAGTGTCTGTGCGACCATCGCTTTGACCATGGACATGCGACCGTTCTTTCGAAGCGTCTCGAGGTTGTCGAGTACGAAATAGGTGCTCATCTCATCACGGTAGCGAAGAAGCTCATCCTTGATCTCATCGGCGGGAAGTCCCTGCTCTTCCAACTCAGCAGCATGCAGACCGATCTGCGTCTCGCCGCAGCTGGCTGATTTTGAGTCGATCACGAAGATGTCTTTTTCGCCATATTCCTCTTCGTAGAGCTTCTTACCGAGTACGGCGCTGTTGTAGCTGCCGGAGAGATGGGAAGAGAGCGTGATCACATAGATGCGCTCTGCGTCCGTCTTGTAGGCTTCCATATAATCTTCGGGAGAAGGGCACGCGGACTTCGCGACGCCATCATGGACCGCGATCCGTCTCAGAAAATCTTTCTGATCAAAACTCTCGTCATCGCGTATCCGGTAGTCGCCGATCTCCAAAAGGAGCGGAACATGGGAAAAACGCTCATCTTGTTTATATTTTGCGGGCAATTCGCCGCTACTGTCCAAAATTATCTTATAACGCAAATCATTCACCTTTTTACATGATCTTGATATGGAAGGGTGAGAAGAAGTAGAGCCAGGCAAGCAGCGCAGCCTCGATGATCAGGATCGCCGGCATACCATATACGAAGTACCAGTGTCTTGTCTTATGACGAAACGTATACATGCCGATGATGCAGCCAAGGCTTCCGCCGATCAGCGCGATGATAAAAAGCGTGTTCTCCGGAACACGGAAGGCTCCGCGCCGTGCTTTCCACTTGTCGATGCCCATGAGGCAAAACCCGATCGCATTGACCAGAAGAAGATAGACGCCGAGTGTGACAAGTACGTTCATAACTTCGTCCTCCCAGTAAAAAAATAACAAAAAAACAGACGCACGTCAATTGACGCGCGCCTGCCATTTTGAAGGAGACTATTTGCATGAAGCAATGCCGGCGGCATTCCCTCATGCAAACAGTCTTCGAAGAAATGCGCAGAAAATCGCAGCGGAATGGCACTTCGTGCCGCGATTTTCGCGCAGGAAAGATGAGTGCCTCATCTTTCCTATTTGCTCAGTTCACCGGCTTCCTGCATCTTCATGGCGCGAACCTTGGAGGAAAGGCCAAAAAGGTTGATGAAGCCTTCCGCGTCGTGATGATCGTAAAGATCACCGGTTGTAAAGGACGCGATGCTCTCATTGTAGAGAGAGTAGGGAGAAGTTGTGCCGGCTTTGATGATGTTGCCTTTGTAAAGCTTGAACTTTACTTCACCCGTTACATACTGCTGTGTGGATTCGATGAACGCCTGGCATGCCTCGCGAAGCGGTGTGAACCATTTGCCTTCGTAAACGATCTGCGCAAGCTTGTTGCCCATCTCTTCCTTCTCGCGATAGGTATCGCGGTCGAGAATCAGCTCTTCGAGCTGCTGGTGTGCTTCATATAAAATGGTGCCGCCCGGAGTCTCGTAGACGCCGCGGCTCTTCATGCCGACTACACGGTTCTCTACAATATCGATGATGCCGACACCGTGCTTACCGCCGAGCTTGTTAAGCTCTGTGATGATCTCGGAGACTTTCATCTTCTTGCCGTTCAAGGAAACCGGAACACCTTTTTCGAAAGTCATGGTAACGTATTCGCCTTCATCCGGTGCCTTTTCGGGTGTCACACCGAGTACGAGAAGATGCTCGTAGTTAGGCTCCTGTGCGGGATCTTCCAGCTCAAGACCTTCATGGCTGATGTGCCAGATGTTGCGGTCACGGCTGTAGCTGGAATCTGCCGAGAAGGGCAGGTCGATGCCATGCGCTTTACAGTAAGCGATCTCGCTTTCACGGGAATCCATTGTCCACTTGTCGTTACGCCATGCGGCGATGATCTTTAAATCCGGAGCAAGTGCTTTGATACCGAGCTCAAAACGGATTTGGTCGTTGCCTTTACCTGTCGCGCCGTGGCAGATTGCCGAAGCGCCCTCTTTTCTTGCGATCTCAACGAGCTTCTTTGCGATCAGCGGACGTGCCATGGAAGTACCAAGCAGGTATTTGTTCTCATATACCGCATGTGCCTGCACGCAGGGAACGATATATTCGTCACAGAATTCATCGATCACGTTTTCAATATATAATTTGGAAGCGCCGCAGAATTTTGCTCTTTCTTCCAAACCGTCCAGCTCTTCGCCCTGTCCGCAGTCGATGCAGACGCAGATGACTTCATAATCGAAGTTCTCCTTGAGCCAGGGAATGATCGCGGTCGTATCCAGACCGCCGGAATATGCTAAAATTACTTTTTCTTTCATGTCTTATGACCTCCTGTTGAACCCAATATACACTTTTCATATTCATAACGCAAGCATAAATATGCAAAAATACAAATGTTTGTGTATTTTATGCAACTGACAATGCATAATATGCACTTCTGTTGTATATTTATGCACATTGACAGTGCACTTTTTCTCCATTATATTTAATAAGTAGAACAGAACCGGAATAAAGGAGACACTATGATTCGAGTAGGAATAATCGGTGCGACGGGCTATGCCGGTGCCGAGATCGTGAGGCTTCTGTCTGTGCGCGACGACGTTAAGATCGTATGGTACGGCTCCAAAAGCTATGTAGATCAAAAATTCGCAGACATTTATTTAAACTTCGTGAAGATTGTCGATGATGTCTGCATGGATGATAATATGGAAGAGTTGGCTTCTCAGGTCGACGTGATCTTCACCGCGACGCCGCAGGGATATCTTGCATCTTTATTAAATGAAGGGATCCTGTCTAAGGCGAAGGTGATCGACCTCTCGGCGGATTTTCGCTTAAAAGACGTTGCTACCTATGAGAAGTGGTACGGCATCACGCACAAGGCGCCTTCCTTTATTGAAGAAGCTGTTTACGGACTTTGCGAGATTAACCGCGAGAAGATCAAAAAAGCGCGCCTCGTCGCAAATCCAGGGTGTTACACCACCTGCTCGATTCTGACGGCATATCCGCTTGTCAAGGAGGGTCTCATCGATCCCGATACGTTGATCGTGGATGCCAAGAGCGGTGTCTCCGGCGCGGGGAGAGGCGCAAAGACGCAGAATCTGTACTGTGAAGTGAATGAGAGCATGAAGCCCTACGGCGTCACTACGCATAGGCATACGCCCGAGATTGAAGAGCAGCTGGGCTACGCGGCAGGCAGAGAGATCATGATCAATTTTACCCCGCATCTTGCACCGATGAACCGGGGGATTCTGGCGACCGAGTATGCAACACTTATGAGAAAAGAAGACGGCTCTCTGCCGACATACGAAGAGGTAAGAGCCGCATATGAAAAATACTACGCAAATGAAAAATTCATCCGTATCCTGCCGAAGGATATTTTCCCCGAGACACGCTGGGTGGAAGGCAGCAACTATACGGATTTGGGTTTCAAGATCGATGAGCGGACCGGCAGGATTGTGATGATGGGTGCGCTTGACAATCTGGTAAAGGGTGCCGCCGGACAGGCGATCCAGAACATGAATCTCATCATGGGTTGCCCAGAGGATGCGGGACTTTCGATCGCGCCCGTTTTCCCTTAGAAAAGCGGTTTGATCCGTTTTTTTCTGAGACAATGATCAAAGATCAAATTCTATAGCCATAGAAAGAGACATATTATGTCAACTATAGACAAGCAAAGCGGCTTCATCAAGCAGGCCGGGATCCTCGCGGGGGCGGGGATCATCTGCAGGATCATCGGGATCCTATACCGGAGTCCCCTGACCGGTATCATCGGCGATGAAGGCAACGGCTATTACAGCTCCGCTTACAATATCTATACGATCATCCTTCTTGTGAGCTCGTATAGTATTCCGGCGGCGATCTCTAAGGTGATCGCGGGTAAGCTGGCGCTTGAACAGTTTAAAAATGCGCATAAGACATTCCGTGCGGCGCTTCTTTATGTATGCGTAGTCGGCGGGATCGCAAGCCTTTTCACTTTTTTCGGGGCGAATCTTTTGGTGCAGCACAATTCGGCGGCTGTCCTCCGGATCTTTGCGCCTACGATTTTTCTATCCGGAATCCTTGGCGTTCTGCGTGGGTATTTTCAGGCGCACGGAACCATGTTCCCGACTTCGATCTCTCAGATTATCGAGCAGATCCTGAATGCGGCGGTCTCGATTGGCGCGGCGATCGGCTTTATTGCGCTTGCCAAGGCATCTTCCGATACGGAGCGTGCGGTCTACGGCGCATCCGGAAGTGCGATCGGAACAGGCGCAGGAGTATTGTCGGCGCTCTTACTGATGCTTCTGATCTATGCGCTTAATAAGCGCGTTATCATGCGGCGTGTAGAGCGGGATAAGAATACGGAAGAAGAAAGCTACGGCGAGATTTTTAAAGGCATTTTAAGTGTGGTGACGCCTTTTATCTTAAGTACGTTCATCTATAACTTGAGTACCTCTTTGAATCAGTCCGTTTATACATTTATTTCCTCCGAAATTCGGGGGATGGAGGAGACGGCGATTGCAACCAGCTATGGCATCTTTGCCGGGAAGGCAGTTGTAATCTCCAATATACCGATTGCACTTGCGGCAGCGATGTCATCGGCGGTCATTCCGTCAATCGCTTCCTCGTTCGCACAGAAAGAGAAAAAACAGGTACGTCGCAAGATCAAGGATGCGATTCGCGTGACGATGCTGATCGCAATCCCGTCGGCAGCAGGGCTTATTGCGCTTGCAAGACCGATCACGCAGCTTTTGTTTCCACAGAAAGCATCGCTTGATGAAGCATCGTACCTTTTGATGGCACTTGGGATCTCCGTTATCTTCTACAGTTTAAGTACGCTTTCCAATGCGATCCTGCAGGGGCTTGGCAATGTCAATAAGCCTGTGATCAACGCAACGATCGCGCTTTTGATCCAAACAGTGATCCTGGTGGCGCTTCTTCTGTATACAGACCTCGGTCTCTATGCCCTTGCGATCTCGATGGTGATCTACTCGCTTTTAATGTGCGTATTAAACGGCGTTGATGTAAAGAGCGCAATTCGATACAAGCAGGAATACATGGCAACGTTTATAAAGCCGCTCATGGCATCCGTTCTGATGGGCATGGTTGCTTATGGCGTTTACGCAGGTGTGATGATGGTGCTGCCGCAAATGGACGAGCGGATCGCGAATGTGATATGCCTGGCACCGGCGATTATCATAGCGGGTGTTATCTATTTTGTTTCCGTCATGGCACTTGGCGGTGCAACCGAAAAGGATCTCTTACGGCTTCCGAAAGGAAGACTGCTTGTCAATATAGGCAAGTGCTGCTATCTCCTTCGTGAGGAGACTGCCCGCAAAACAAAGAAAAGGAAAAAGAAAAATGATCCGGGAAATGACGATTGAGGATTATGAAGAAGTGCATGCGCTTTGGATGACGATCAAAGGCTTTGCGATTAGAAGCATTGACGATTCCAAGGAAGGCGTTTCGCGTTTTCTCAAAAGAAATCCGCATACGAGCGTAGTTGCGATAGAGGACGGCAAAGTGGTCGGTGCGATCCTTTGCGGGCACGACGGCCGAAGGGGCTGTATGTATCATGTTTGCGTGCACCGCGATTACAGACGAAGACGGATCGGAACGGAAATGGTGGTCTTTGCAATGGAGGCGCTTCGCAAGGAACAGATCAGCAAGATCTCGCTGATCGCGTTTACCAAGAATGACATCGGCAACACGTTCTGGAAGACGATCGGTTGGACCAAACGCGAAGACCTCAATTATTACGACTTTACACTGAATAAGGAAAACATCGTACGCTTTAACAGTTGAACCAAGCTGGTTTACATAACGATAAAACCAACTCAAAGCGGGAAAGCCTGGAGGACAATAGATGAAACAGATCGAAGGCGGCGTGACATCCCCGAAAGGGTTTATGGCAGCAGCCGCAGAAGCGAATATCAAATACAAAAACAGAACGGACATGGCGATGGTCTACTCCGAAACTCCTTGCATCAGCGCGGGCGTCTATACGAGCAACGTGGTCAAAGCGGCGCCTGTTCTATGGGATAAGGCAATCACAAAGTCCGACAAGCCGGTACATGCGATCGTCGCAAACTCCGGCATCGCAAACGCATGTACGGGGCAGCAGGGGCTTGACTATTGCAAGGAGACGGCGGATGCGGTTGCAAAGGCTTTGTCCGTCCCGGCAGACAGCGTTCTTGTTGCATCGACAGGTGTGATCGGTATGCAGCTTCCGATGGATCGCATTATCGGTGGCGTGGATCTTTTGAAAAAAGCGCTCGCGGGGGGTAAAGAAGCAGGCGATCAGGCTGCGCGTGCGATCATGACGACGGATACCGTGCCCAAACAGGTGGCGGTAGAGATCACGCTTGGCGGCAAGACGGTAACGATCGGTGGCATGAGCAAGGGCTCCGGTATGATCCATCCCAACATGTGCACAATGCTCGGGTTTGTGACGACCGATGCATGCATTTCCAAAGAACTGTTGCAGGAGATCGTCAGCACAGATGTGCAGGATACGTTTAACATGATCTCCGTTGACGGGGATACATCCACAAATGACACACTTGTCGTTTTAGCAAACGGTCTTGCCGGAAATCCCGAAGTAAAGGAAAAAGGCGCTGACTACGAGACATTCTTTGAGGCATTCCATTTTGTCTGTGAGAGTCTTGCTAAGAAGATGGCAGCAGACGGCGAAGGCGCAACGGCCCTTTTTGAGACCAAAGTGCTTCATGCGGCGAACAAGATGCAGGCGAAGATCCTGGCAAAATCCGTGATCTGCTCCTCTCTTACGAAGGCAGCGATCTACGGTCATGACGCAAACTGGGGCAGGATCCTTTGCGCACTCGGTTACAGCGGTGTTTCGTTTGATCCTGACAAAGTGGACCTCTGGTTTGAGAGCAAAGCCGGCAAGATCCTGATTTTTACAAAGGGAAGCGCGGCGCCCTACAGTGAAGAAGAGGCGACAAAGATCCTTTCGGAGCCGGAAGTGACCGTGATCGCAGATATGAAAGCGGGCGATGCACAGGCGACCGCCTGGGGATGCGATCTGACATATGACTACGTGAAGATTAATGCCGATTACAGGTCATAATGCCTAGGGGCATTATGACCTATAATAAGGATCGCAGAAAATCGCAGTGGAATGGCACTTTGTGCCTGCGATTTTCGCGTCGAAAATGAATAAATCATTTTCGTATCGGAAAGGGGAATGAAATAA